>NZ_AENV01000008.1:0-390467 GCF_000183625.1 Selenomonas sp. oral taxon 137 str. F0430 | reverse complement strand
AGAAGGGCATACGGCGGATGCCTAGGCGTTTCGAAACGAAGAAGGACGCGATAAGCTGCGATAAGCCATGGCGAGCTGCAAGTAAGCATTGACCCATGGATTTCCGAATGGGGCAACCCGGCAGGAGTAATGACCTGTCATCCTACTTTCGAGGTAGGAAGACCCACCCGATGAACTGAAACATCTAAGTAGTCGGAGGAAAAGAAAACAAAGGTGTTCTGCTCATGAATGGGCTGGATGCAGATCGACAGGATATTTACTTCTCAGCAAGGAAGAAGACGGAGTCGTAGTCGGAAGCTACGGCGACGGCTGATGACACAGCTGAGGAGGAAATAGACCGAGAGATGCGCCAGAATGTTCATGAGTAGAGCACAGTGATTCCCTGAGTAGCGGCGAGCGAAACGGGAGGAGCCCAAACCAGAGGACTTCGGTTCTTTGGGGTTGCGGACCTGCAACAAGCTTCATCATCTAGTGGAAGTATCTGGGAAGGTACGGCGAAGAGAGTGAGACCCTCGTACACGAAAGAAGAGAGAGTGGGCAGGAATCCAGAGTACCACAGGGCACGAGGAACCCGGAGGGAAGCAGGGTGGACCACCATCCAAGGCTAAACATGACGAAACGACCGATAGCGGAAAAGTACCGTGAGGGAAAGGTGAAAAGAACCCCGGGAGGGGAGTGCAAAAGACCTGAAACCGTATGTCTACAAACAGTCGAAGCACAATCAATGTGCGACGGCGTGCCTATTGAAGAATGAACCGGCGAGTTGATTTATACTGCGAGGTTAAGCGGGAGACGCGGAGCCGCAGCGAAAGCGAGTCTTAAGAGGGCGGAAGTAGTATGGATCAGACCCGAAACCACAGTGATCTATGCATGTCCAGGTTGAAGCTCAGGTAAAAATGAGTGGAGGACCGAACCGGTGAGTGTTGAAAAACTTTCGGATGAGGTGTGCATAGGGGTGAAATGCCAATCGAACGTGGAGATAGCTGGTTCTCCCCGAAATAGCTTTAGGGCTAGCCTTAAGCGAATAACCATAAAGACGGTAGAGCACTGATCGGGCAAGGGGGCGTAAAGCCTACCGACCCCAGTCAAACTACGAATGGCTTATATGGGGCAGCTTAGGAGTCAGCGTGCGAGTGATAAGACCCGTACGCAAGAGGGAAACAGCCCAGACCGCCGGCTAAGGTCCCAAATGCTGTGCTAAGTGGAAAAGGATGTAGGACTTCGAAAACAACCAGGATGTTGGCTCAGAAGCAGCCACCATTAAAAGAGTGCGTAATAGCTCACTGGTCGAGAGGCCCTGCGCCGAAAATATCCGGGGCTCAAGCACAGAACCGAAGCCGCGGCAAAGTAGTAATACTTTGGGTAGGGGAGCGTTCTTACTTGGAAGAAGGCAGACCGGAAGGACTGCTGGACGAGTAAGAAGTGAGAATGCCGGTATGAGTAGCGAAACGACAGGTGAGAATCCCTGTCCACCGAAAGCCTAAGGGATCCTGGGCAACGCTCGTCGCCCCAGGGTAAGTCGGGACCTAAGCCGAGGCGTAAAGCATAGGCGATGGACAACCGGTGAAAATTCCGGTACCGGGTCAGTTTGTTTGAGGATGGAGTGACGCAGGAAGGAAGCTGAGCGCGCGACTGGTTGGGCGCGTCGAAGGCGGTAGGCTAGTACGGAGGCAAATCCCCGTACTATAAGGCCGAGAACCGATAGATAGGAGAGACTACGGTCAATCTGAATTCAGCCGCACTACACTGCCAAGAAAAGCTTCTAACGAGAACTGATCCGCCCGTACCAAAACCGCACAGGTAGGCGGGGAGAGAATCCTAAGGTGCGCGGGAAAACCCTCGTTAAGGAACTCGGCAAAATGCATCCGTAACTTCGGGAAAAGGATGGCCGGAGGTTGTGAAGTTATTTACTGATGGAGCGACAGCCGGCGGCAGAAAAGAGGCCCAAGCGACTGTTTACCACAAACACAGGTGCCTGCGAAAGCGCAAGCTGAAGTATAGGTGCTGACGCCTGCCCGGTGCAGGAAGGTTAAGGAGAGTTGTTAGTCTTTGGGATGAAGCAGCGAACTGAAGCCCCTGTAAACGGCGGCCGTAACTATAACGGTCCTAAGGTAGCGAAATTCCTTGTCGGGTAAGTTCCGACCCGCACGAAAGGCGTAACGATTTGGGCACTGTCTCAACGAGGGACCCGGTGAAATTGAAATACCTGTGAAGATGCAGGTTACCCGCGACTGGACAGAAAGACCCCATGGAGCTTTACTGCAGCTTGGCATTGGTCTTTGGCATATAACGTACAGGATAGCCGGGAGACTGGGAAAATATCTCGCTAGAGGTATTGGAGTCACCGTTGGGATACCGGCCTTTATATGCCAAGGATCTAACCGAAACGTTAACAGCGTTCGGGACAGTACCAGGCGGGCAGTTTGACTGGGGCGGTCGCCTCCGAAAGAGCAACGGAGGCGTCCAAAGGTTCCCTCAGCGCGGACAGAAATCGCGCGCAGAGCATAAAGGCAGAAGGGAGCTTGACTGCGAGACTGACGGGTCGAGCAGGTACGAAAGTAGGGCTTAGTGATCCGGTGGAAAGAGAGTGGAATTGCCATCGCTCAACGGATAAAAGCTACCCTGGGGATAACAGGCTAATCTCTCCCAAGAGTCCATATCGACGGGGAGGTTTGGCACCTCGATGTCGGCTCATCACATCCTGGGGCTGAAGCAGGTCCCAAGGGTTGGGCTGTTCGCCCATTAAAGTGGTACGTGAGCTGGGTTCAGAACGTCGTGAGACAGTTCGGTCCATATCCATCGCGGGCGCAAGATACATGAGGGAGGCTGCTCCTAGTACGAGAGGACCGGAGTGGACGAACCAACGGTGTACCGGTTGTCCTGCCAAGGGCACGGCCGGGTAGCTGCGTTCGGAAGGGATAAACGCTGAAAGCATCTAAGCGTGAAGCCGTCCCGAGATGAAGTATCTCATCTCAATCAGAGAGTAAGACCCCTTGCAGAAGACGAGGTAGATAGGCTGGGCGTAGAAGTGCGGCAACGCATGCAGCTGACCAGTACTAATCGGTCGAGGGCTTGATTTATTTTTGTTGGTATTTCGCAACTAATTTGCAAAGAGTTTCTTCTGTCTAGTTTTGAGTGAGCAAAAGTTTACTCAAGTATGCGGTGATGATGCCCGGACGGTTCCACCTGTTCCCATTCCGAACACAGCAGTTAAGCGTCCGCAGGCCGAGGGTACTTCGTTGGAGACGACGCGGGAGAGTAGGTAGTTGCCGCAAAGAAAGCTCGTGAGAACTCACGGGCTTTTTTATTTGTCGGCGGCGGGTTTTTCTTTCAATTGGAATTTGCCTTTGAAAAACAGGGAAATACGACCTCTTGCAATATTGAGCGCACAGGACTATAATAGCGGTCAACTTAGGCAGCGTTTATTTTTGACGGTCTAGGTGCCGGTTTTTATATAGACCTTGAAGGGAGGCCTTCTCTATGATTTTGGATCGTTTGGAATATCTGCCGCTCGGCAGCTTCCAATACAAGCTTCTCGCAGTTACGGGACTTGGCTGGCTGTTCGATGCGATGGATACGGGGCTTATCGCCTTTGTTCTGCCCGTGCTCGCGCGGGAATGGTCGCTTTCGCCCGCGCAGACCGGATGGATCGGGTCGATTGGACTCATCGGTATGGCGCTTGGCGCCGTGCTTGCAGGTACAATTGCGGATCGTATTGGCCGTAAACAGGTGTTCACGCTTACGGTTTTGCTGTACAGCATTTCGACGGGGCTTTGCGCAGTCGCATGGAATTATGAATCGCTGCTTATTTTTCGCTTTCTTGTCGGATTTGGGCTCGGCGGGGAGCTGCCGGTCGCGGCAACGCTCATGAGCGAATATGCGCCGGCACATCTGCGCGGTCGTTTCATTGTACTGCTGGAGAGTTTTTGGGCGCTTGGATGGCTCGCGGCGGCGTGTATCGCGTATTTGCTGATTCCGGTTTACGGTTGGCAGGCGGCGTTTGTCATTGGCACATTGCCCGCGCTGTACGTATTCGTTCTGCGTCTGCATATGCCGGAGTCAGTTCGCTATCTGCTCTCGAAAGGCCGCGTGGATGAGGCAAAAGAGATCATTCGCGCGATTGAGCGTCAGCTGAAGCTGCCGGAAAAACCCTTCCTCGATCAGCTTGCGCCGCAGACGGTGCAGGCAGAGACAGTCGAGACGCCCGGATTCCCGGCGCTCTGGGCGAAGGGGATGCGGCAGCGGACGATCATGCTGTGGTGCGCGTGGTTCGGCATTGTGTTCAGCTACTACGGCATCTTTATGTGGCTGCCGTCCATCGTCTATGCACAGGGGTTCGAGATTGTCAAGACGTTTGAATATGTTCTCGTGATGACGCTCGCGCAGTTGCCCGGCTACTATGCGGCGGCATGGCTGGTCGATGTCATCGGACGCCGCTATACGCTCGGTCTTTTCCTCTTGATGAGCGGCGTGTGCAGTTTCTTCTTCGGCAACGCGGGCAGCGTCGCGGCGCTCCTCATGTGGGGCGCGGCGATGAGTTTCTTCAATCTCGGCGCGTGGGGCGTTATTTATACCTATACGCCGGAGCAATATCCGACGTCGATGCGTGCGCTCGGCAGCGGCTGGGCGGCCGGATTCGGTCGCATCGGCGGCATGATTGCGCCGATGCTTGTCGGCGTCATGATCGCGCAGGCGTTTCCGCTGCAGAATATCTTTTTGATGTTTGCGTCGGTTTTTGTGCTGATTTCCGTTACGGTGGTTCTGCTTGGCAAGGAGAGCAAGCGGCAGACACTTGAGGAGCTGGAGCATTCGCTGGGCTGATTATCTTGCGTACCGGCTCTATCCTGCCGTATGAAAAAACTAGCGAAAAATCTTCGTCTGTGCTACAATAGAGCGAATCAACTCTATTGCAGTACAGATTTTTTTGAGGTGACATTTTGCGAAAAAATTTGAAGCGCCTTCTTGCGGCGTCTCTTTTTGCGTTTTCATTGAACTTTGCTGCGCCGAGCGTCCATGCGATGCCTCCGATTCTTCCGTATGCCGAGGTCACGGAGGGGATGCACGGAACGGCGTATACGGTGCTCGATACGTCGGGCGAGATTCGTACGTTTCCAATTGAGATCATCGGGCGCATGGAGAGCGGTAAAGGCTCTCAGCGGATGATCATGGCGCGGACAAGCGGCGATTTTATTGAGCATGTCGGCGGCGTTCTGCAAGGGATGAGCGGCAGCCCCATCTATGTTGACGGTCGTCTTATCGGCGCGCTTGCGGCAGGGCTGAAAGATCTCAGTCCTTATACTTTTTTCATTACGCCGATTGAGGACATGACGCCTCTTTGGGATATGCCCGATACGAAGAATCAAACACGGATTCAGACGGTGAATATTGTCGAGGCGGTTGAGGCGCGCCGGAAAGCAGAGGAAAAGGAAAAACTGCGTGCGCGCGAAAAGGCTGTTGGAAAGATGTCGCGTGCGGAGCGTGAGGCAGAGTGGCGCGATATGATCGATGCGCTCACGGGTAAGAAGGCGGACGAGACAAAAGCTGCAGAGGAGACCTCCGAAGGAACAAACGAAGCGCCTGAAGAGAACACGCCGGCACAGAGCGAGACAGCGGAACAGGGCAAGACGGAGGAGAAGGCGTATTTCTTTACGCGTGGATTTAATGCGGCGGGGCTGCGTTATTTGGAAAAGAACCTGCCCGCCGGCACGACGTTCATTCCTCTCGGTACGACGGGAGACAGCGGTAAGATACATACGCGCTACGATGCAACGCTTGAGGGCGGTCAGCCGATCGGCGTTGCCGTTGTCTACGGTGATTTCAGCATCGGTGCGACGGGAACGGTTACGGCGGTCGACGGAAAAAAGGTCGTTGCCTTTGGGCACTCGTTCATGCATAAGGGAAATGTCAACTATTTCATGACGGATGCGGATGTCATCGGGACAATTGCGGGGCAGAGCAACGGCGTTAAGATTGCCAATATCGGCAGCGTGATCGGGCGCATCAGCCAGGATCGCGAGACCGGAGTAGCGGGGACTCTCGGCACGTTCCCGACGGCGGTGCCCGTGCGCATTCATGTGAAGGACGATGCGCTCGGCACAGAGGAGACATTCGGGGCGCAGATCGCCTATGACGAGGATTTTCTCCCTGTGCTCTCCAGCAGCATCGCCTATGCCGCAATGAGCAAAGTGTCGGATGCGCTCGGCAGCAGCACGGCGCGCATTCACTTTACGATTCGGACGAACGCCTACGAAAACGGAGTGTTTGAGCGGCGCAATATGTACTACAACACGGCGGATGTCGGGCAGATCGCAGTCACGGAGCTGCTGCAGGCGCTTGGGACAATCGTGACGAATGCGGAGAAGGAATCCGACATCGTCGATGTGGATGTGGACGTCGAGCTCACCGGTGACCGCCAGACGGCGCTGCTGGTCTCGGCTACCCCGGATAAAACGACTGTAAAGCCCGGGGAAACGGTGACGTTTCAAACGAAGATCCGTCCGTATCGAAAACCTGAGGAAACACTTTCCATCCCTTACAAAGTACCGAAAGATCAGGTACCCGGCACGCTGAACCTTGATATTCGCGGCGGGGGATTTGTCCCCGTATCGCCGCTTGCACTGCTTGCACAAGCAGGGCTTGAGGTTCCGGACGACGAAGAGCGGTTCAAGACGACGGAAGAAAAACTGCGCGATCTCGCGGAAACAGGGCAGAACAACGAGGTCATCATTGCGCCCGGTGCCGCACCCGCACCTGCTTCCGAGAAAGAGCTGAAAAAGCGTATCAAGGAAGCAGCCAAGGCATCGGCGCGCGCGGCGAAGAAAGAACAAACGCAGGGCGGTGTGAAGCTCCTCGCGGATGAGAAGAAGCGTGAGAAAAAAGAGAGATTCTTTGCGCCCTATGTGATCGAAAATGTCATACATGCAAGTCTCAAGGTAGAGGAATAGCCGCATAGGAGGAAAACGGCGAATGGAACAACTGGTCATTCATGGAGGGAGACCCTTGTGCGGACGCGTCAAGATCGGCGGGGCAAAGAACGCGGTTCTGCCCATCATTGCGGCGGCGCTGCTTGGCAGCCGCGGCGTATCGGTGCTGGACGATGTGCCTGCGCTTGAGGACGTCTATACGATTTCCGCTGTCTTACGTTCGCTTGGCGTCTCTGCCGACTATGCGGCGGCGGAGCATCGGTTAAAGATCGACGCCACGCGCATCGGTACGACATCAGCCCCCTATGAGCTCGTGCGCAAGATGCGCGCTTCCTTCCTCATCATGGGACCTCTGCTTGCGCGTGAGGGACGTGCGGAGATATCGCTCCCCGGCGGCTGTGCGATCGGCACGCGTCCCATCGACCTGCATCTCAAGGGCTTTGAGGCACTTGGCGCGCAGGTTGACATCACACAGGGCGCAATCCATGCGAGTGCACCGAACGGGCTGAAGGGCGCGAATATTTACTTTGACTTCCCGAGTGTCGGAGCGACGGAGAACGTCATGATGGCCGCGTCCTGCGCCGAGGGGCAGACAATTCTCGAAAATCCTGCGATGGAGCCCGAGATTGTTGACCTCGCGAACTATCTGAACGTCATGGGGGCGCACATCCGCGGCGCCGGGACGAACCGTATCAAGATCGACGGCGTACCGGGACTTTCGGCGGCGGACTATACCATCATCCCCGATCGTATCGAGGCGGGGACGTACATGGTAGCGGCAGCAATGACACGCGGCGACGTCTACATCGAGAATGCCATCAGCGAGCATCTGAAACCCGTCGTGGCAAAACTCCAAGAGGCCGGGGCGATGATCGAGGAGAGCATCGAGGGCATCCGCGTCCGGGCGGAGCAGCCTATGCGGGCGATCGATCTGAAGACGATGCCATACCCGGGGTTCCCGACAGATATGCAGGCGCAGTTCATGGCGATGCTTGCCGTCGCGGAGGGGACAAGCACGGTGACGGAGACCGTCTTTGAGAACCGGTTCATGCACGTCGAGGAACTCGTGCGTATGGGTGCACAGATTCGCGTGGACGGCCGCACGGCGACCGTGGAGGGCACGGCGGCGCTGCACGGTGCTCCCGTGCGTGCGACTGATCTGCGCGCAGGTGCGGCGATGGTGCTCGCGGGACTCGTCACCGAGGGCGAGACGCGCGTCGGATATATCCATCATATCGATCGCGGCTACGATGATCTCGTGGCAAAACTCGTCGCGCTCGGTGCGGATATTGAGAGACGCGAAGCGGAATGGACAGAATAATAAAAAGTTCTTGCATAAATATGATTTATGCGATAAAATTAAGTGACAATGACCGATTGAGGAGGAATGAATCATGAAACACATCAAGACGGTCAACAAGCCGACGATGCAGTCCACGCTCTACACGGGCGGCTGCGGCGAGTGTCAGGCATCCTGCCAGTCCGCCTGCAAGACTTCGTGCACAGTAGGCAATCAGCCCTGCGCGAAGTAATCAGCGGCGGGTGACGAAGCTGCCGCATCGGCGAGCCTATCGCAGAGCGGCAGTTTTGTTTTTTCATCGCATCATATCGATTTATGCCGCCCCCCGGTAGCGGCACGGCGACGCCGTGCCCTTTGCCGATAGAGGGCGGCATATCTTTTGTAGTGTTACGTATAAGGAGAAATAATGAAAGTCCGAACGCATAAGTTCAAGCAGAACGGTATGCATATCCTCGTCGATGTCAACAGCGGCGCTGTCCACGTCATCGACGAGATGATCTACGACATCATGGACGACTTCGACGGGACGAACGACGAGGCGGTCGCCGCACGTCTCGCGGGACGCTATCCTGCGGCGGAGCTGCGCGAGGCGATCGGGGAGCTGCATGAGCTCATGGCGGCGGGGGCGCTCTTTGCTCCCGATATCGACGTGCCGCCGACGTTCAAGTCGCGCGGTCTTGTGAAATCCCTCTGTCTCATGGTCGCGCAGGACTGCAATCTGCGCTGCAAATATTGTTTCGGCGACGGCGGCAGCTACGGCGGGCACCGCGCAATCATGTCGCCCGAGGTCGGGCGCGCGGCGGTCGATTTCATCATCAATGGCTGCGGCCCGCGCAAACACTGTGAGATCGATTTCTTTGGCGGCGAGCCGTTGATGAATCTGCGCACGGTCAAGGAAGTGACGGAGTATGTACGTAAACGCGAGCAGGAATCCGGCAAGGAGTTCAAGCTGACGCTCACAACGAACGGGATGCTCCTTTCGGATAAAAATATCGCGTGGCTGAACGACAACAACATCTCTGTCGTCCTCTCCTCCGACGGGCGGCGCGAGGTGCATGACAGTATGCGCCCCGACTCTGCCGGACAGGGCACGTACGACATCGTGATGCGCAACTTCCGCAAACTCGTCGAGGCACGCGGGGGCAACGACTATTATTTGCGCGGCACCTATACGCGCGAAAACCTCGACTTTACGAAGGATGTGCTCGCGCTGAACGAGGCGGGGTTTGACATCCTCTCGATGGAGCCCGTCGTGCTGAAGGACAGTCCGCTCGGCTTTACCGAGGAGGACTTGCCGCGCATTTACGAGGAGTATGACCGCCTGACGGAGACCTATCTGAACCGCGTGCGCGAGGGGAAGGGGTTCTTCTTCTTCCATTTCAACATGGATCTCAATCACGGCCCCTGCGTCGCGAAACGCCTTGCGGGCTGCGGCGCGGGGCACGAATACTATGCCGTCGCCGAGAACGGTGACCTCTACCCCTGCCATCAGTTTGTCGGGCGCGAGGGCTACCGGCTCGGCTCGGTATTCACGGGCGTTGAGAGCATGGAGCTCCCGACGTATTTCCGCAATTCCCACGTCCTCAATAAGCCGCTCTGCCGTGACTGCTGGGCGCGGTTCTATTGCAGCGGCGGCTGCCATGCGAACGCTGACCTCTTCCACGGCGATATTCGCCACCCGTATGAGGTGGGCTGCGAGATTCAGAAGAAACGCCTTGAGTGTGCGATTCTCGTGCAGGCGGTGTTAGCGCTGGAGAAAGAGGAAGCAGAAGCGGGGGCGGCATCCGAAGCAGAACCTATGAGTATGGCGTGAAGGCGTGACGCGGGATTTTGGCGCCTAGCGTCGTTATTCGTCGAATACTTCGCTCGTATTCTCCTCATGCCTAGCCATGCATCCAAACTGCCGCGTCACTCAGGTTACGGCGGCGTGACTTAGCGCCAAACATTGTTCCGCCTGTGCGATGTGATATGCTGCCTAAATAAAAACTTCACCTAAATTTAAGTTTTCCAACGCTCCATCCGATATATTCGGTGGAGCATTTTGTTTGCTCACATATCAAGAGGAGGTGATGCGATGAGAATTGCAGGCGAGCTGACGGCGCCGGTCGGGCAGGGAAGCAGGGGAACCCGGCACGGACGAAGAGCGATAGGCGGCAGCGAGGCGTCGTTTGCACAGGTACTCGAAGGGGAAAAACGGCGCGTCCGGTTCTCGCAGCACGCGGAAGAGCGGCTGCAAAGACGCGGCGTGATGCTCACAAACAGCGAGCTCGAGAAGCTCGGCAGTACGATTGACCGCATGAGGGAAAAGGGCGCAAGGGAAGCTCTTATCTACATGAAGGACAGTACCGCAATGGTCGTCTCCGTGACGAACCGTACCGTGATTACGGCGCTTGATGACGTAACCGCGGCAGACAGCATATTTACGAATATTGACAGTGCAGCCATTATCTGAAAAAGCCGGACCTACGGGAAGCTTTTGACCGCGCTCGACTAGTGCGGTCAGCATGGAGACACTGTGAACACAGATGTCTCTATTTTGGCGCGCAGGATCGTATGGACTGCGCCCTACGACAAGATAACGGCTCTTCCTTTGCACTGTCACACACGCAAAGGAGAGATTCATTATGATGCGTTCCATGTTCTCGGGTGTTTCCGGGCTGAAGGGTCATCAGACCCGCATGGATGTCATTGGCAACAACATCGCGAACGTCAACACGACGGGCTTCAAGGCGAGCCGCGTGACGTTTGCAGATATGATTTCACAGAACCTTTCAGGTGCGTCCGCACCGCAGGGGACGATCGGCGGCGTCAACCCGAAGCAGATCGGTCTCGGCATGGCGGTCGCGAGCACCGATCTCCTCTATACAAACGGATCCGTACAGTCGACGGGCAAGAACACCGACATCGCCATCTCGCGCGGCGACGGGCTCTTTGTTGTATCGCGCGGCAATGAGAAGTACTACACCCGCAACGGTGCGTTCGAGTTCGACGCGCAGGGCAACCTTACGATCCCGAGCACGGGTCTCTATGTGCAGGGCTATATGGCGAACAATGGCGTGATCTCAAACGGCGGAGCGAATACGACGAATATTCAAGTCCCGGCGGGTAAGTCCATGAAGGCCACGACGACGACGACGGCGTCCTTTACAAAGAACCTCAATGCGACGACACCGGGGTATGAGGTTGCGAATACTCTTGTGCGCTATGCGGACGGAACGACGGGAACGGTCAGCTCCTATACACCGACGGAGTCCGGCAGCTACGTTCTGACGACCGATAAAGGGAAGAAAATTAGAATTGCGAATACTGCACCGGCACAGGCGATCGGTTCCGCACCGAACGGCGCTCTCTATTCGTCCAATATCTCCAATATCACGGCGAAGACCGGCGGCACCGTGGATTTGCAGCTTGACGTAGATACTACCAACCCCTCCAGCCCGTTGAAGATTGGTACTGCGACGACGGTGAACCGTACAGGGCTGACGACGGGGACCTATGCCTTCGGCGATATGTATAACATCAGCGGCTCGATCACGGCGGCGACGACGGTTGCCGGAACGCCGCCGACAGTGAAGCTGACACTTGACACAGACAATAACATCAATCCGGGATCTACCGTCGAAGTGGTCGTCCCCAACCCGACGAGTTTTACTTATAAAGTGGGCGATAAGTATACGGGTCAGCTCAAGGTCTCAAAGGTGACGGGCAATACCGGCGCTACAGTGACGACGGCAGACGGCAACAAGGCCGAGCTCACGAGCGCACTGGCTGTCACTAGTGCGACGCAGACCTACGCACACACCGGCAGCGCGGCAGACGGGCTCATTACGGCAATTACACGTGAGTCCACCTATACATACGGTGGAAAGACCGTATCGAGCGTGACGCTGAATACAAAGACGGGCACTTCCGTCGACGGCCTTGTCGGTAAGAGCTATGCCGCAGGGGATACGTTCTATCCGTCGTTCACGTCTCTCATTACAGTCTACGATTCGCTTGGCAAGAGCCATTCCGTTCCCGTGGTCTTCACGAAGTCGTCGAACAACACGTGGACGCTTTCCCTCGGCACGGGCGGTGATACCTACAACATCACCGAGGAAGACGGAACAACGACGACGGTTGCGCTCTCGAAAACCGATTTGAAATTTGACGCTACAGGCGCCTATGTAAGCGGGTCGGCATCGCTCAATATGACCTATACGAACGGTGCCGCGGCACAACAGTTGACGATGAATCTCGCCGCCCTCACGCAGTATTCGGGGACAAGCACTGCCGCCGGGACGACGGACGGCAATGCGGCAGGGACACTCTCGAAGGTTGAGATCGACAGTGCGGGCGTGATCACGGGCACCTACACGAACGGTGTACGACAGAAAGAGGCGCAGATCGCGATGGCGCAGTTCAACAACCCGTCGGGGCTTACGAAGATGGGCGGCAACCTCTATCAGGAGTCGAACAACTCCGGTACGCGTACGATCAGCGGCGCGGCGGACATCGGTTCGGAGCTGACGACCTCGGCACTCGAGATGTCGAACGTCGACATTGCCGATCAGTTCTCCGACATGATCATCACACAGCGCGGTTTCCAGTCGAACTCGAAGATCATCACCGTCTCAGACGAGATGCTTGAAACCCTCATCAATATGAAGCGGTAAAATTTTATAGGATCTACAAGCGAGCCTATCGCATATGCGGCAGGCTTGCTTTTTTACTCTTTTGCACTTGCTGCGGCGGTGGAACTTAACGGCACACAAACATAGAAACTTTATTGATAGCAAATATAACTTTTATTTATACGCGCAATGCTTTACCTATAAAATAATATGATGTATAATAAAGTCGTTATGAGAACTGTATATGATGAGGGGCTTGTGTGGAAAGTGCCGCCGGAATGGTGCTTTCTAAGAATGGAGGAATTATATTCATGGACATGTTGTTAGGCTTTATTGTCCTCCTCGTCTGCCTCATTGTCGGCGTACGGCACGGCGGACTTGGACTTGCGGTGATCAGCGGAATCGGTCTTGTGATCTACACGTTCGGGTTCGGCTATCAGCCGGGCAAGCCGCCGGTCGACGTCATGCTGATCATCCTTGCGGTCGTGACCTGCGCGGGCTTCCTGCAGACGTCGGGCGGTCTCACTGTCATGCTGAAGTATGCGGAGAAGTTCCTCCGGAACAATCCGAAGCATGTCACGATCCTTGCGCCGCTGACAACGTGGTTCCTCACGGTGCTTTGCGGCACGGGACATGTCGTCTATACGATGTTCCCGATCATCTACGATATTGCCATCAAGCAGGGCATCCGTCCGGAGCGCCCGATGGCGGTGGCATCCGTTGCTTCGCAGATGGCGATCTGCGCATCGCCGGTATCGGTCGCAGTCGTATCGCTCGTCGCGTTCCTCTCTGCGTCGGGGCATGAGTTCACGGTGTTCCAAGTGCTCTCCGTGTCGATTCCGGCAACGTTCTCCGGCGTCCTTTTTGCGGCGCTGTGGAGCTATCGCCGCGGCAAGGATCTTGAGGACGACGAGCGCTTCCAGGAGTTCATCCGCGACCCGGAGAACAAGCAGTATGTCTACGGTGATTCCGAGACACTGCTCGATAAGGAGCTGCCGAAGGAATACTACCGTGCGATGTACATCTTCTTCGCCGGCATCATCGCGATTGCCGTGCTCGGCAACTTCCCCGAACTCCTGCCGAAATTTGCGGCAAAGGAGGGAGCGGCGCCGAAGCCCATCTCGATGGTTGTGGTCATTCAGATGGTCATGCTGCTCGTGGGCGCTGTGATCCTCATTACCTGCAAAATGAAGGCAAAGGATGTCGGCAATTCGCAGGTGTTCCGCTCGGGCGTTGTCGCGCTCGTCTCCGTCTACGGCGTCGCGTGGATGGCGGATACCTACTTTATGAACCATATCGCGTTCCTCAAGCAGTTCCTCGGCACCGCGGTGCAGACCTATCCGTGGGCATATGCGGTGCTCGCCTTCCTCACGTCGAAGCTCGTGAATTCGCAGGGCGCGGCAATCGCGATCGTGGTGCCGATGGCGATCAACGTGGGGATGGATCCCGTGATGATTCTGTCGTTTGTGTCGGCGTGTTACGGCTACTTCTTCCTGCCGACGTATCCATCCGACCTTGCGTGCATCGGGTTTGACCGCTCGGGGACAACGCGCATCGGCAAGTATATATTGAACCACTCGTTCATGATCCCGGGACTCATCGGTGTCAGCTCGGGCTGCTGCGTCGGGTATGTCGTCGCGCATCTGCTGTTCTGAACTCTTTTATGAATGAAAACTTCCGCAGAGGTTATGTCTCTGCGGTGGTTTTTTTATGCCCATATGTTATACTGTAACCGGAAGAGCTGTGAGGTGATTCTGTGCGTATTGTGATGTATCGGAAAAGTGACGGCACAAGTCCTGTGCAAGAGTTCATCGCTTCACTCGACGATAAAATGCAGGCAAAAGTAATCCGTGCGATCGATATGTTAGAACAACGAGGAAGTCAGCTCCGTGTGCCGATATCGAAAGAACTAGACGAAGGGATTTTCGAACGTCGTATTTCACTCGCAGGCAATGCAACGCGCATTTTGTATTTCTTTGTGATTGGCAATATGGCAGTACTGACCAACGGGTTCATCAAGAAAACAATGAAGACACCTCGATATGAAATTGAACGGGCAAAATGGTATCGTGCCGAATATTTAAAAAGGGGGCAACTATAATGCAAGCCGGTGTCGACTGGATGGAATTTCGTGAAGAGCTTTTGAAAAATCCTAAAGTGAAGAGAGAATACGATGCTCTTGAGGATTGGTACCGGGAAGAGCTTGCCCGTCAGCGGGCGGCAGACGCTGTGCAGGGGACATCCGTGCCTCCCACTGCAAAAACAAGTGCCGCGCCGGCAGCTTGTCTCTGATGTCATAAATATGTAAAAAACTCCCGAGGCGTCGGCGCTTCGGGAGTTTTGATATGCATATTGTATGTTGTGCCGATTCAGAGTATACTATGCTCAGCGCTGCGGCTGAGAATGTCCTTGCTGAAATCGATGAAGGACTGCGCCGCACGCGAGATGTAGCGGTCGCGTTTCCATGCGAGACCGACATCGACGTGTGTTGGTGTTGCGAGCGGGATCGCGCGGATCCCGGGGACATCGCGGACGACCATGTCGAGCAGGAATGCGATGCCGACGCCGCTCGCGACGAGTCCCATGATGGTGACGACCTGATTGGACTCGAGGACGATATTCGGCGTGATGTCCGCTGTTTTCATCTTTTGCAGCATGATCTGCCGGAGGAAGGAGCCTTCCTTGAGCATGATGAGGCTGCTGTCCTCGATGTCCTGCATCGTGATCGCCTTGCGCGCGGCGAGCGGGCTGTCCTCCTGTACGCAGCATACAATCTGACTGCGTGCCATAGGCAGGAGCCGCAGATTGGGCGCGGCTTCGGGGATGATGATGATGCCAAAGTCCAGCTCATCGCGCTCGAGCTGTTCGCGGATGGCAACGGAGCCTTCCTCGTGGAGGTAGACGTCCAGATGGGAATAGCGGCGCTGGAAACTCGAAAAAATCTTCGGGAAGAGATAGGCGCCCATCATCGGCGGGATGCCGATCTTGATCGTCCCCTTTTGCAGCTGCTTGTAGTCGTTGACTTCAAGCACAGCGTCTTGGATGCTGCGGAGCGCGACTTCGACGCGCCCGAGGAAGACAGCACCTTCGGGGGTGAGGGAGAGCTGTTTCTGACTCCGATCAAAGAGTTGGATGCCAAGCTCGCTTTCCAGTTTCTTGATGGCAACGGTGATGTTCGGCTGAGAAACGCGAAGGCGTTCGGCGGCACGCGTGATGTTTTTCAAGCGGCTTGCCATTTGGAAATACTCCAACTGCCGTAGTTCCATAAGACCATCCTCCTAATAATTATTTTTTATATGGCTTCTATTATACCATACTTTCAATGAATATATGGTTCTATAATGTAAATTTATTGAAAAATTTTCGGGAATTTTTGAGAGTTTTTTTAAAAAACAGGTAGGATTTTCGCGGGGTTTATGGAATAATATAGGAAGATGTGGACGTGTGTCTCCTTTTTGCTGTATGGGGCAGCCGTGAGAATGCGCGTCCGGCGACCGAGAGAAATGGATTGGGGGCTTTTGCGTTGGAAAAATCAACGGTCATCGGGATCATCATGGGTATCATCTCGATCTTTGTTGGTATGATCCTAAAAGGAGCGCCGCTTTCGGCACTGAACAACCCGGCGGCGTTCCTTATCATTATCGGCGGCACGTTCTCGTGTCTCTTTATCGGGTTCCGCATGGAACAGCTGGGGAACTTTGTCAATCTGATTAAGAAGACGTGCCAGGTGCCGCAGCTCCAGGAAAAGGGACAGCTGGTGCAGCAGTTCATCGAGCTGTCGCAGATTGCGCGCCGCGAGGGCATCCTCGCACTTGAGAGCAAGGCGCAGGAGATAGAGGATCCTTTCTTCCGTACAGGGCTCGGGATGGTCATCGACGGTATGGATCCCGACTTCGTCGGTGATGTGCTCGATGCGGAGCTTGCCATCATGCAGGAACGTCATGCCGAAGGGCGCTCGATGTTCACGCAGGCAGGCACCTATGCGCCGACACTGGGCGTTCTCGGCGCCGTTGTCGGCCTGATCGCGGCACTCGGAAACCTCAACGATATTGATAAGCTCGGTCACTCCATTGCCGCGGCGTTCGTCGCGACGATTCTCGGTATCTTCACGGGATACGTTCTGTGGATGCCGTTTGCAAACAAGCTCAAGATCATGTCCGAACAGGAAGTCAGTCAAAAACGCATGATCATTGAGGGCATTCTCTCGCTCCAAGCCGGCGATTCGCCGACGGCGATTGAGGCAAAGCTCATGGTCTTTATCCCGCAGACGGAGCGTGAGGCGCTGAAGGGAGAGGGCTGATATGGCGCGTAAAAAACATGCGAAGCCGCATGAGGAGGAAGTGGGCGAGGCTTGGCTGCTGCCCTATTCCGATCTGATGACGCTGCTCTTGGCGCTCTTTATCGCACTCTTTGCGATGTCCCAAACGGACGCATCGAAGATGCAGGCGCTTGCACAGGCGTTTACGGCGGCGTTCAACATGGGCGGGCCGTCGTTCTTCTCCGGCATGGGCCCGTCGACATCGCAGACTGCGCCGTCGATCAGCGGCAATGACAACGGTAACGGCGCCTATATGAAGGAGAATGAGAACCTTTCGGAGGCGCAGGAGAAGCTCGAACAATACATCAAGGAACACGATTTGCAGGATCAGGTGAGCACGGAGCTCTCCGAGGACGGTTTGATGATCCGCCTGAAGGAGAAAGCGCTGTTCGACTCCGGTTCCGCGGCTCTCCAAGGGCAGGCGGAGCAGATTGTACCCGTGATCGCGGCGCTCCTTACCTCGCTGCCGGAGCGCGTGACGATCTCCGGGCATACGGATAATGTGCCGATCGCAACGTCTCAGTTCCCGTCGAACTGGGAGCTGAGTTCCGCGCGTGCGGTGAGTCTCATGCGCGGTCTGATGGGGGCGCAGCCCTCGCTGAATCCGGCGCGGTTCAGCGCGCTCGGCTACAGCGAGTATCGTCCGATCGCGAGCAACGATACGGAGGAGGGGCGTGCGCAGAATCGCCGCGTCGAGGTGTTCATTGCACGCAGTATGCGCTTTAGCCAAGAGGATTCGAGTACATCCTCAGACGGCAAGGTCGTGTCAAATGCAAATGCGCCGTCAACGTCCATGCCAAAATCGGCGGCAGGAGAACCGTCGGCGAATATGAGCGTGGGAACCGCACCGATGGGCGCGGAGCAGCGTCCGACGCAGACGACGCCGGGCGTTGTTCCGGCTCCCCTGCAGCACTGATCGTGCAGGGGAAATACAAAGAGAGATTGAAAGGGGCTGTTGCGGGGGCAATGGCTCCTTTTTGTATCATGAATCGGCAGAGGTGGACATTCCATGATCCTAGGTGTTGGCAGCGATATCATTCATATTCCGCGCATTGCGAAGGCGATTGAGAACCCGCGCTTTGTGGCGCGCGTCTATACGGCGGGAGAAATCGCTTATGCGCGGGGGCGAGGTGCCGGCGCCGCCGCAAGCTTTGCCGCACGGTTCGCAGGCAAAGAGGCGGTGATGAAAGCGTTCGGCACGGGGCTGCGCGACGGAACGCTGCTCGACATCGAGATCCTGCCCGATGCGCTTGGGGCGCCGCAGGCGGGGCTCACAGGTGCGTTTGCAGCGCGCGCGGCGGCAATGGGTGTCATACGCGTATGGATCACGCTTAGTCATGAAAAAGAATATGCGACGGCATATTGTGTTTTGGAGGGATCATTATGAATATCGCATTTGCATCGGATATGCGGACGATTGACGAACGCGTTGTCGGGGAGTACGGTCTCCCGGCACTTGCTCTCATGGAGAATGCGGGACGGCGCACAGCGGAGGAAACGGTGTCTCTCATCGGAAGCGCACGAGGGAAGTCCGTCTGCGTCTTTGCGGGCGGCGGCAACAACGGCGGCGATGCCTTTGCTGCCGCACGGCATCTGATGAATATGGGCGCGCGCGTGAAGCTGTTTTTTACCGGAAATGAGGAGCGTCTTGGCGATGCGGCACGCGCGATGCACGATGCCGTTCGGGCGATGGGCGTGGAGGTGCGTCTGCTTGAGAGCGATCGAGACTGGGATCGCCTGCGCGTTGCGCTGCGCTTTGCAGACGGCGTTGTGGACGGCATCCTCGGCACGGGTGTGCAGGGGGAACTTCGCAAGCCTGTGATCCATCTCATTGAGGAGATGAATGCGGCCGGGAAAAAGACGCTCTCCATCGATGTGCCGAGCGGCGTGGAGGCGGATACGGGGCGGATTGTTTCGCTTGCGGTACAGGCACATCGGACGCTTGCGCTTGGACTGCCGAAAGTTGGGCATTTCATCGGGCAGGGCGCAAATAATACCGGAGAGTTGCTTGTGGACGATATCGGCATTCCGCGGGCGCTTCTCACGGGCGAGAGTCTGCGTCAGTCGCTCATCACGCAGGAAACGGTGACGAAACTGCTGCCGGTGCGCCGCCGCGATGTGCATAAGGGAGACTGTGGGCGCATCCTTATCCTTGCGGGCTCGGTCGGTATGACAGGCGCGGCGGCGATGGCGGCAGAGGCGGCACTGCGCATCGGCGCAGGGCTTGTGACACTTGCCGTACCGGAGCGGATCTATGAGATCCTTGCGGCGAAACTGAACGAGGTCATGGTTGTGCCGATCCCGGACGAGGGCAAGGGCTGCTTCGGCGGCATGGAGGCGCTGCAAAAATCTCTCTCGCTTGCGGCGCCGGCAGATGCCGTGCTGATCGGTCCGGGGCTTGGTCGTGCGGCAGAGACGGCGGAGTTCGTTCGGCTCTTTGCTGCCGACGTCAAGGCTCCGCTCGTGATGGATGCGGATGCAATTTGGGCATTTGCGGGTCAGCTCACGGCGCTCCGGGATCTGCCGCAGGTGCCGATCCTCACGCCGCATATCGGGGAGTTCGCCCATCTCCTTGGAAAATCTGCGGAGGAGGTGCGTGCGAACCTCCTGCAAACAGCACGGAATGCGGCGCGCGACTGCCAGGCAGTCTTTGTGGTGAAGAGCGAGTGTACGATTGTCGTCTATCCGGACGGGGACGCATTCTTTACGACCTGCGGCAACCCGGGCATGGCGACGGCAGGGAGCGGCGACGTGCTCGCAGGGACGATTGCGGGGCTGATGCGCCAGATGGAGAGCGGCATGACGCCGATCGTCGGTGTATATCTGCACGGGCGTGCAGGTGACCTTACTTATGAGCGCAAAGGAAATGGTCTGATGGCACGCGATATTCTGATGAAGCTTCCGAAAGCACGCAAGGAGTTGACAAGATAAACGCGCGGTACTATGATAAGGAATACATTTTGAACGGAAGGGCGTTCTCGTGCCCTCTCCATTAGGAAAGAGGCGTCTATTTATGGCAAAGGCGGATATTGACTGGGAGCATCTCGAGTTTTCCTACCGCGCTCTGCCGCAGCGCTATGTGGCGCATTATGCGGACGGAAAATGGGATGAGGGAGGTCTTTCCTCCGAGGCGACGGTTGCGATCAGCGAATGTGCGGGCATTCTGCAATACTGTCAGGAGGTTTTCGAAGGGTTGAAGGCGTATGAGACCGTTGACGGACACATCGTTGCGTTTCGCCCGGATCTCAACGCGGCGCGTATGTACGATTCGGCGGCATATCTTGAGATGCCGTCCTTTCCAAAAGAGCGCTTCCTCGCGGCGGTCGACGCGGTGGTCAAGGCGAACCGCGACTATGTGCCGCCGTACGGCTCGGATGCATCGCTTTACCTGCGTCCCTTCATGTTCGCATCGGGCGAGGTGATCGGGGTAAAGCCGGCGGATGCGTATGAGTTTCGGCTCTTCGGCACGCCCGTGGGGGCTTATTTTAAGGGCGGGGTAAAGTCCGTACGGCTCTGCGTGAGCGCGTTCGACCGTGCGGCACCGCACGGGACGGGGCACATCAAGGCGGGGCTGAACTACGCGATGAGTCTCCATGCCTATATGACAGCACATGCGGCGGGATTCGACGAGAATATGTTCCTTGATGCGGCGACGCGCACCTATGTCGAGGAGACCGGCGGTGCGAATTTCCTCTTCGTCACGGGAGACGGAACGATCGTGACGCCGAAATCAGATTCCATTCTGCCGTCGATCACGCGCCGCTCTCTCGTCCATATCGCCGAGCATATCCTCGGGATGAAGGTGGAGCATCGTCCCGTGCCGTTCGAAGAACTCGCGTCTTTTTCCGAGTGCGGACTCTGCGGGACGGCGGCGGTCATCTCTCCCGTCGGCTCAGTGACGCACGGCGACCGCGTGATCGTGTTCCCGGACAGTTCCGATCATATGGGACCGGTGCTGCAAAAGCTGTACGATACGCTGCGCGGTATCCAGCTCGGCACCGTGCCTGCGCCCGAGGGATGGATCCGTAAAATTTGTTAAGCAACGGGATTGCCGCCATTGTGCCCAAACATATTGGGCAGGGGCGGCAGTCCCAAATTTTTTTGAAAAGAAAAGAAAGACAAAAAGGATTTTGGGCGGTCTCAGAGAATTTCTTAAATATAGCATCGGTTCGGATTTGTGTGCGCAGATTCGTAGGGAAGGCGGGGGCGCACGGAAACGGGAGAGACGGAGAGGGAAGTTTAACGCTTGGGGGTTCATATGCCGTTTGATTTTACAATGCCGACGCAGTTTCGCGGCATTCTGTCGACCATCACACCGCTCGATGTACTCGATATTCTCATCGTGGCGGTCATTCTCTACCGCGTCTATATCATGCTCGAGGATACCCGCGCCATTACGCTTGGCAAGGGTATCCTTGTGCTGCTCGGCATCACGGTGGTGGCGAGCTGGTTTGATCTGCATGTCATCTCGTGGCTGCTGCAAAAATCCGTGACACTGCTCTTTGTCGCGCTGCCGATCGTCTTTCAGCCGGAGCTGCGCCGTGCGCTCGAACATCTCGGCCAGGGGCGCTTCCTCGGTGCGGGAGGGCTTCTCGACGATGAGGAGGCGCAGAGTACGATTCGCGAGATCCGGAATGCCGTGAAGATCCTTTCGACCAATAAAATCGGCGCGCTGCTCGTCATTGAGCGAAATATGGGACTGAACGACATCAGCGCAACGGGGATACAGATTGACGGGCTCATCACCTCGGATTTTCTTATCAACGTGTTTATTCCGAATACGCCGCTCCATGACGGCGCGGCGGTCATTCGCGGGAAGCGGCTCATCGCTGCGGGCTGTCTCCTGCCGCTGACGGAGAACCGTACACTCTCGAGCGAGCTCGGCACGCGCCACCGTGCCGCAATCGGGCTTTCGGAGCAGTGCGACGCACTCATCGTCGTTGTCAGCGAGGAGACGGGAACGATCTCGATCGCTGAGAACGGGAGGATCCACCGGCATCTGGATGAGGATCAGCTTACGCACATTCTCACACCCGCTTTTGCCTACAGCGCGCGCTCGTCGATCTTTGAACTGGTTCGGGGCTGGAGGAAGAAATGATGAACGCTCTGCGAGATATAGTGCAGCACAATTGGCTCGTGAAAATCTGTGCGCTCGTCATTGCCATTTTGCTTTGGCTCTATGTGATGAACGATCAAAATCCGGCGATCGAGGGCAGCTATTCGATTCCCGTATCCATGGCGGATGCGCCCGACGGGTATCGTATGCATGCCTCCGCCGAAACGGTAACGATCCGTGTGCGTGCGCCGCGTTCGGCGTTTGTCGCGGCGGATCGCGGCGATTTCCATGCCAAGCTGAATTTCGCGGACTACGCGGAGGGAGATAAAAATTATCCGGTGGAGACGACAATCCCATACGGGTTTGAGCTCATCAGCACGTCGCCCGATAAAATTACGGTCTCTCTTGACCGTATCGTGCAGAAGTCGTTTAAGGTGGATGTGATGACGAGCGGCACGCCGGCAAGCGGCGTCGCCGTAGACAAGATTTCACAGACCGTTGCGGCGGCGACGGTCGAAGGGCCGCGCTCCGAGGTGGATCGTGTGACACGCATCGTGGCGCATGTGAATCTCGGCGGGCAGGGGCAGGATTTTTCCGTGGCAGCACCGCTTCTTGCGATGAACAGCGACGGACGTGAGTCCTCCGAGGTCGTCGTCTCGCCGAGCCAAACGGAGATCGCGGTGAAGCTTGCGCGCGGCCTCACGCGCAAGGTGGTAGAGATCAAGGTCAAAGCGCAGAGCGATCTCTCACCGAACCTGAAGCTCGAAGGCATCACCGCCGCGCCGACGCGCATCGAGATTGCAGGCGCAGAAGACGTGCTCAAATCCATCACGAGCATCGATACGGAGGAGATCTCGCTCGCGGATGTCAAGGAAAACGAGACGCGCCGCGTGCAGCTTCGCCTGCCCGCAGGGGTTACGGTGACGGATCCGAATGTAACCGTAGAGATTAAGGTCGGAGCGATGAGATGATCCGCATCAAAAATCTGCGCGTTCCCTACGATGCAGCGCAGCCCCTCGCAATGATTGCGGCAGAGCGGCTTTCGCTGCCGACCCGAGCTGTGCGCGGGGTGTTTGTCGTTCATAAGGCGCTTGACGCACGCCGTTACCGCGGCGCGCCGATCGTGCGGGTCTATATGCTCGACGTGCAGGTGGAGGACGAGCGCGCCGTTCTTCGGAAACACAGAAAAGATAAGGATATTGCTCCTGCGCGGGATGAGAATCCTATGGAGCTCTTGCCGCCGGGCATTTTTACGGCACGCAGCGTGCATCGCCCCGTCGTTGTGGGATTTGGTCCCGCGGGTATCTTTGCCGCGTGGGTGCTTGCACAAGCGGGGGCGGCGCCGATTGTCCTCGAACGCGGGCGCGACGTCGACCGCCGTACGCAGGACGTGGCGGTGTTTTGGAAAACGGGGCGGCTCGATCCGCTGTCCAACGTGCAGTTCGGCGAGGGAGGCGCGGGGACGTTCTCCGACGGGAAGCTCACGGCACGCAGCAGCGATCCGCGGATGCGTGCCATCATCGAGGCGTTTATCGCGGCGGGCGCACCCGAGGAAATCCGTGTGCTCCAAAAACCGCACATCGGGACGGACATCCTGCGTACGGTCGTGAAAAATCTGCGCGCCGAAATCATACGATGCGGCGGCACAGTGCGATTTGAGACGCAGGTGACAGGTGTTGAGCGAAAGGACGGGCGCATTGCGGCTGTCGTAGTGAACGAAGCGGAGCGCATCCCGGCGGACGCGGTATTCCTCGGCATCGGGCATTCGGCACGCGATACCTATGCGATGCTCCATGCGGCGGCGCTTGCCATGACGGCAAAGCCGTTCGCCGTCGGCGTGCGCATCGAGCATCCGCAAGCGTTTATCGATCGGATGCAGTACGGCGCGGCGGACTATGAACTGCTGCCCGCCGCCGACTATGCGCTGACCTACCGCGACGATACGGCCGGACGCGGCGTCTACTCGTTCTGCATGTGCCCGGGCGGCATGGTGGTCGCGGCGGCATCGGAACAGGGAATGCTCGCGACGAACGGCATGAGCAATTACCGCCGCAACTCCGGGACGGCGAACAGTGCGCTTCTCGTGCAGGTAAGTCCTGCGGATTGGAACGGCGACGTGCTCGGCGGTATCCGATTGCAGCGTGACCTTGAACGTAGTGCGTTCCGTGCGGGCGGCGGCGATTATTGCGCCCCTGTGCAGTCCGTCGGGGATTTCCTCGCGGGGCGGACGGGGACGCGTGACTTTGCCGTCACGCCGACCTATGCGCCGGGCGTGCGTCCCGGCGATCTGCATGAGGTGCTGCCCGCGTTCGCTGCGGGCGCGCTTGCGCGCGCACTCGTACATTGGGAGCGTCGCATCCCGGGCTTTGGCGCGTCGGATATTCCCCTGACGGGCGTTGAGTCACGCTCTTCCGCGCCCTGCCGCATCGTTCGCGATGCGCGGACGATGCAGGCGGAGGGGACGGCAGGGCTGTACCCGATCGGCGAGGGGGCGGGCTACGCGGGCGGCATCATGAGCGCGGCGCTCGACGGAGTGAAAGCCGCGCTTGCTTTTTTGACGCAGATACAGTAGATTATGGAAGAGCAATCATAACCTGAGAATAAGGGGCTGTTAATGTTGAGATTATTTGGGACGGACGGCGTACGCGGCGAGGCAAATACGGAGCTGTCGCCGGAGCTGGCATATCGGCTCGGGCGCGCGGCGACACTTTACTTCGGCGCGCATGAGGAGGCGCGTCCGCGCATCCTGATTGGGCGGGACACGCGCATTTCGGGCGAGATGTTCGAGGCGGCGCTCACGGCGGGCATCTGCTCGGCGGGCGGCGTTGCGATTCTCGCGGGCATTGTTCCGACGCCTGCCATCGCCTACCTTGCGCACAAACACCGGACGCAGGCGGGCATTGTGATCTCGGCGTCGCACAATCCGTTCGGCGACAACGGCATCAAGTTCTTTGGCGGCGACGGCTATAAGCTCCCGGATGCAGTGGAGGACGAACTCGAGGCGCTCGTTCGGCGGATCGAAGCGGGCGACGACGCAGCGCGTCCCACGGGGCGGCATGTCGGTACGGTAGAGCGCCGGCACGATCTCGTCAATCAGTATGTGGACTATGTCGTCGGCACCTGCCCGCAGCGGCTCGACGGCATGAAGATCGTACTCGACTGCGCGAACGGCGCGGCATATGAGGCAATGCCGAAGGTGCTGCGCGCGCTCGGCGCGGAGCTTAAGGTCATTCATGCGCTCCCGAACGGTGTCAACATCAACGACAACTGCGGCTCGACACATTTGGACTCCCTGCGCCGTACGGTGCTCGAAACAGGCGCGGACATCGGCATCGCCCACGACGGCGACGCGGATCGCTGTCTCTGTCTCGATGAAACAGGGGCGCTCATCGACGGTGACCACATCCTTGTGGCGTGCGCGGGAGAGATGCTGCGTGCCGGGAGACTTCCGCATAAGACCGTGGTCTCAACGGTCATGGCGAATATCGGATTTCATAAGGCAATCGAGGCGCTCGGCGGGCACGTCGAGGTGACGCAGGTCGGCGACCGCTATGTGCTCGAGGCGATGCGCCGCAGCGGCTATACCATCGGCGGCGAGCAGTCGGGGCATATCATCTTTGCCGACTACGGCACGACGGGCGACGGCCTTGTGACGGCGCTGCAGGTGCTTGCAGTGCTCAAACGCAGCGGGGAAAAGGCATCCGAGCTGAATGCGCTCATGACGACCTATCCGCAGCTCCTCGTCAACGTGCGGGTAAAGACAAAGGAAGGCTGGTCGGAGAACACGGCGATCCGCGCGGCGATCCGTGCGGGAGAGGAACGCCTCGGCGCGGACGGGCGCGTGCTCGTGCGTCCCTCGGGGACGGAGCCGCTCATCCGCGTGATGGCGGAGGGGACGGATCAAAAACAGCTTGAGGAGATCTGCGGCGCGATCGCAGATGTTGTATTGCGGGAGCAGGGGGAGGCGTAACGCATTATGCCACATGTCACGGCGATTCTGTTCGTACTCATCGCCGGTGTCATGTGGGCGGCGAGCGGTACGGCGGCGCAGCATTTCTATACGCAGTCAACGCATGCTCCTCTTGAACTGACGCAGGTGCGGCTGTTCCTCTCGAGCAGTCTGTTTTTCCTGCTTGCATGGTGGAGCGGGGGGCTTAGGCGCGGTTTGCGCTCTCTGCGGCGCAATCCGCGGATTTTGATCAAACTTGCGATCTTTGGCGTCATCGGCATCATGTCGGTACAGTATACGTATTTTGAAGGGATCGCGGCGGGCGACGCAGCGGCGACGACGGTCATCACCTATACGTCGCCCGTCATCATGATCCTCTATATGGCGCTGCGGCATCACCGTATCCCATCGCATATGGAAATGGTGACGGTTGCGGCGGCGGTCACGGGCGTGTTCCTGCTCGTGACGGGCGGCAATCCCGAACGACTGTCCGTGCCGATTGCCTGCGTTCTGTGGAGTCTTGCTTCGGCGGTGACGTTCACGTTTGCAATGATTTACCCCGTGCATCTGCTGCATCTCTTTGACCGATTCTTCCTGCTTGCCGTCTGTATGCTGATGGGCGGGCTCTCGCTGCTCCCCATCACACATGCGGTGACGGAGATTCCAAGTTTCTTTACGCCGCAGACGACGCTTGATCTCTTTGTCATCGTGGTGCTTGGTACGGTAGTGGCGTTCTTTACGTTCAACGCGGGGCTGCGCTGGCTCTCGCCCGAGGAGGCGGCGATCACGGCGACGATCGAGCCGGTGGCGAGCGTGCTCTTTGCGTATATTATCTTTGACACGCATTTTGTACCGATGCAGGTGCTCGGTATTTTCCTTGTCGTAGCGGCGATTGCCGTGCCGAATCTGCAAAAGAAGAGGAGAGCCGCATGAAGATCCCACTGCGCTATCAGATGTCGGAGTATGACTGCGGCCCGACGGCGCTGCTGAATGCGATGAGCTTCCTCTTTGACCGTGCGGAGATCCCGCCCGAGATCATCCGCAGCGTTATGCTGTACTCGCTCGACTGCTACGGTATGGATGGGCGTGCGTGCAAGGCGGGCACGTCGCGCATGGCGATGATGTATCTCTCCAATTGGCTGGAGGGGTTCAGCCGCGCGACCGAGTTCCCGCTCTCGTGCCGTTATATCGCGGGATGCCGTGTCCGCGTCGGGCGGGACAGCGACATCAACGATGCCCTCGTGCGCGGCGGTGTGGCGGTCGTGCGTCTCTTCTATGAGGTGGAGCATTATGCGCTCATCACGGGAGCGGAGGAGGATCGGATTTACCTCTTTGATCCCTATTATTTGGAGGAAGCGGAGCCGGAGTTCGTGCGTGACGGCGTGACGGTGACCTGCGCGCACCCGCACGCATACAACCGTATCGTGCCGTATTCCTGTCTCAACAGGGAGACGCGCGAGCTCTACGCACTCGGTGCACCGGATGACCGCGAGGCGGTGCTGCTCTTTGACGCACGGACACGCAGAGAGCCGGGCGATACGATCGAATATTTTATTTAGGAAAACCTTGAAAATACGGGATGCCGGGGAGGATGCTACTTGCAGGAAACAACAGCAGAGATTGTGTTCAAGAACAAGGAGGAGGCGTATGCCGTACTCGGCGACCGCGATGCCGTTCTGCGCAGCATGGAGGAGAATTTTGACTGTGGGTTCGTCAGCAGGGGAATGTCTCTTGCAGTGACGGGCGCACCTGCGGAGGTCGCGGCGGTGCGTACACTCGTCGATGAGATGCTGTTCCTTCATAAGCAGGGGACAAAGCCAACGACGCATGAGGCGGTGTACGGCGCGCGTCTCATCAAGGAAGGGCGCATAGAGGAGCTGCACAGTCTCTTCGCCGAGGTGCTCCTTGTGACGGCAAAGGGCAAGTCGGTACGCGCCAAGACTGCAGGGCAGCGCGACTACCTGAGTACGATTCGCAGGAATGCCGTGACGCTCGGCGTCGGCCCTGCGGGAACGGGCAAGACCTACCTAGCCGTCGTCATGGCGGTAGCGGCACTCAGAAGTCGCGAGGTCAGCCGTATCATCCTGACGCGTCCTGCGGTCGAGGCGGGCGAGCATCTAGGATTTTTGCCCGGCGATCTCACGGAAAAGATCAATCCCTATTTGCGCCCTCTCTACGATGCGCTTCAGGATCTCCTCGGTACGGAAGCGTACCAGAAGATGATGAGCCGCGGGCTCATCGAGGTCGCGCCGCTCGCCTACATCCGCGGGCGAACGCTCGAGGATGCGTTCATCATTCTCGACGAGGCGCAGAATACGACGGGTGCGCAGATGAAGATGTTCCTCACGCGCCTCGGGTTCGGTTCCCGAATGGTGGTCACGGGTGACCTCGAGCAGGTCGATCTGCCGCGCGGCACGGCATCGGGGCTGAAACAGGCGTGCAGAATCCTGCGCGGGGTGAAGGGCGTCGGTATCGTAAAACTCGAGCCGGTCGACATCATCCGGCACGAGGTCGTGACGCGCATCGTTGAGGCATATGGTGCGTGGGAGAAGAGACGGGAGCGCGCATGATGGAGATTACGATTTCCGCGCAGCCGGAAGAACTGTGCATCGCGCCCGGGGACGAAGCCGCCGTGCGCCGTGCGGTCGAAACGGTCGGACGTCTCTACGGCGCCGAGGGCGCGGAGGTGAGCGTGACGCTCACGAACGACGCCTATATTCATGAGATCAACAGGCAGTACCGTGGTGTTGACCGCCCGACCGACGTCATTTCCTTTGCCCTCATGGAGAGCGAAGAGCCGGAGATTTTAGACGATCCTGCGGGCGATGTGCTCGGCGATCTCGTGATCTCGCTCGAGCGTGCGCGGGCGCAGGCGGAGGAATACGGGCACAGCTATCTGCGCGAGCTCTCCTTTCTCACCGTGCACGGGATGCTGCACCTCCTCGGCTACGACCATATGGAGGACGCCGAGCGCGCGGAGATGGAGGAGGAGCAGCGGCATGTCATGGAGGCATTGGGGATAGGGCGATGAATCATTATAAATCGGGCTTTGCCGCCGTCATCGGTCGTCCGAACGTCGGCAAGTCCACACTCATCAACGCGCTCATCGGGCAAAAGATCGCCATCATGAGCGACAAGCCGCAGACGACGCGCAGCCGCATCCTCTGCATCCTGACGCAGGAGGACGCACAGGTCATCTTCCTCGATACCCCCGGCGTACACAAGCCGAAGCACAAGCTCGGCAGCCATATGGCAAAGGCAACCGAGGGGGCGCTTCACGGCGTGGACGTCGTTGTGTTCGTTGTGGACGCGACTGAGAAAATGGGCGCAGGCGAGCAGTACATTCTCAAACAGCTCGAAAAAGTCCGCGTCCCGGTGCTCCTCGCGGTGAATAAGATCGATCTCCTGCGCCGCGAGGAGACACTGCCGATCATTGCGGGCTATGCCAAAACCTATGATTTTGCAGGGATTGTTCCCATCTCGGCACGGGCAGAGGAAAATCTCGCAGGTCTCCTCGACGAGATCAAAAAACATCTGCCCGAGGGGCCGCGCTACTACCCGGAGGATATGGTCACGGATCAGCCGGAGCGGCTCATCATCGCCGAGCTCGTGCGGGAAAAGGCGCTCGAACTGACGCGGGACGAGATCCCCCATGCCGTTGCCGTGGACATCGAGGAGATCACGACACGTGCGAAGGGGGACGTCTACGTCCGCGCCGTCATCTACGTCGAGCGCGAATCACAGAAGGGGATCGTGATCGGTGCGCGCGGGGCGCTCCTGCGGACGATCGGCGCGCGGGCGCGCGCGGATATCGAGACGCTGCTCGGCGCTAAAGTGTATCTTGACCTTTGGGTCAAGACACGCAGGGACTGGCGCAACCGTGAGAGCGCGCTGCGCGAGTTCGGTCTTTCGGGAGACGATTAGGGAAGAGGGGAGGAGAGGAAAATTACGCTGAACCGCATGTACCGCAAAGCGGTAAACAGAGCTTCGCGCCGCTTTGTCAACGGGCTTTTGGTCATTGTGCCGCTCATCATCACGGTTTTTGTCATCGAGTGGACGCTGCGCTTCACCGAGGGCGTGCTCGGGCAGTATCTGCCGTTCTACTTCCCGGGCATGGGCATCATTACGCTCGTCGCCGTTATCTATGCGGTCGGCTGGGCGTCGACGAACTGGGTGATCGCCTCTGTCATCTCCTTCGGCGAGAATATGATCGGGACGATCCCCTTTGTGAAATTCGTCTACACAAGCGTGAAGCGACTCTCCGAGGCGGTGCTTGACTCGAGCAGCAACTTCAAACGCGTCGTGCATGTGCCGTTCCAAGGGGCACGTGCGCTCGGGTTCGTCATGTCCGACCTCCCGCCGCGGTTTCAGCAGGCGATGGGCGAGACGAAATACATCTGCGTCTTTGTACCGTGGAGTCTCAATATGACCTCGGGGACAACGATCCTCGTACCGGAAGAGGATGTCGTCGATCTCAATATTCCAAAGGAAGAAGCGCTCCAGTACATGTTGACGGCGGGCGCAGTGATGCCGCTCTCGGACGCACGCGTGACGGCGGCACAGAAGGCGGTGCAGAAAAAAATGGAGCAGCTGACGGCGCAGGCAGCGGAGCAGGCGGCCGCACAGCGTGCGGCACGGGAGGAATAGCCGGTGCTCTACACGGCGGAGGGTATCATACTCGGCGCAAAGAACTGGGGCGAGGCAGATAAGGTGATGACCGTGTTCACGCGCGAGCGCGGGATGCTGCGTGCCGCCGCATTCGGCTGCCGCAGACCGCGCAGCGCACTTGCAGGCGCGATGCAGATGTTTGTCCACGCCGATTTCCAGCTCGCGGAGGGACCGCGGCTTGAGACCGTCAAGACGGCAGTTGTCCGCGCGCATCATGCGAAACTCTCGGCGGATCTCACCGCGCTTGCCTACGCAACCTTTGTCGCCGAGGTCGTGCGCGAGTTCCTGCCCGAGGGGGTACCGGACGAGCAGTTCTTTGACCGGCTCGCAGAGATTCTCACGGCGTTTGAGAGGCGCAATCCGCGTGTTGCCGCACTTGCCGCCGTGCTTCAAATTCTTTCTGCGGCGGGGCTTCGTCAGACCTATGAACGCTGTCTGCACTGCGGCACAGAGATTACAGGCGACGCGTTCTTTCATGCAGGCGAGGGCGGCGCGCTCTGTCCCTCGTGCCGCACGGCAGATGCGGCGGACTTTCCGGCGGAACTGCGGGAACTGCTCACGGGGCTTTCGGCGCTCAATTGGGCGCATCCTGCGCCCCTTTCCGTGCGCGGCGCGACGCTCATGGCGGCGGAGCGCATTGTGCTCGCCCATGTGCAGGAACTGACGGGGCATCCCCTGCGATCCCTTGATTTTTTAACGCAGCTGACATAACGCGGACGGAAATATTTAGGCTATCATGAAAAAAACGCTCATAAAAAAAGGAAAAGAGAAGACGACGGCGAAAATATACAGGTAGTCATTTGCATGTATTTTTATATGCAAATTTACGAGCGACTGAAGAGGGGAACGGAGGGGAAGCCTGTCATGATCATGCTGACGAAGTTCAACTCCAAGACGAACAAAAAAGGGGAGTTTGTACTCAATGCCGAAATCATCGAGAGCATTGAGGAGACGCCGGATACCGTGGTGACGCTCACCAACGGCAAAAAGCTGATCGTCGAGGAGCCGATGGAGGAAATTGTGCGGCGTACCATCAAATATCGCCGTGCACTTCATCAAAATTAGTTGGCGAATTTCCATTCCTTTGCTATAATGGAAGAACAATGTTCTTTCATGCGGCAAGGGAGTGCCCCAATGTGGAGTCCGTATGACTTCGTGGTCATTTTTAGGGAGGGAATTTACTCATGGCGGAGGAAAAGGAAGAACTGGCAGCGGAGCCGAAGCAAAAATCGCCGATGCTCATGATGATCGTCGTGGTCGTTGTGGCGGTTCTTGTCGCAGTGGCGGCAGCCGGCGGTATCTCGTATTATATCTTTTCGCAGGCGGAGTCTCCGTCTCACGCAGAGGAATCGGGGAGCGGCGCGTCGCACCATGATCCGGGCGTATTCTACAAGCTCGGCGATGCGAAAGAGGGCGTTCTTGTCAATGTCGGCGGCGGTCGTGCGGGCAAATTCCTCAAGGCCGGCATTGTGTTGGAACTAAATCCCGGCAAAAAGGACAACGTAGTCGACGGCAAGGTCGGCTCCGTCGCCGAGACAAAGATTCTCGATACGACGATGCAGTTCCTGCGAGCCGCACCGCTCGAGGAGTTCGACGCCTCAAAGCAGGATGAACTGAAGAAGCAGCTGAAAGACGCGCTGAACGATCGTTTGGGTCAAGGCTCCGTCTACGATGTTTACATCACCAGCTTCCTGCTGCAGTAAGCAACATGAAACACTGCACAAAGGGAAGGGGGAAGGGTCTTGGCTGAGGACGTACTGTCTCAATCCGAAATAGACAAGCTGCTTTCGGCACTTTCGGACGGCTCGGTTTCCGCCGAGGAAGTCAAGGCGGAGGAAGAAGAGCGTAAAGTCAAGGTATATGACTTCAAACGACCGGATAAGTTCTCGAAAGATCAGATTCGCACGCTCTTCATGCTGCACGAGAGTTTTTCGCGTCTCTTGAACACCTATCTGTCGGCAAGTCTGCGGACGATGGTCAACATCGAGGTGCTTTCGGTTGAGCAGATGACCTATCAGGAATTTGTCCAATCGATGGCGAACCCGGCGGTGATCGGCATCATTGCGCTGCCGCCGCTCAAGGGAAACATCATCATTGAGGTGGGGCCGGATATTGCGTTTGCATACGTCGACCGCGTCTTTGGCGGAGAGGGGAAGCCAAGTGTCAAGTCGCGTGCGCTGACGGATATTGAGAGCGCGGTAATGCGGCGCTTCATCGACACGGTGATCAACTATTTCCGTGAGGCGTGGAGCAACGTCGTGGAGTTCCGCCCGAACTTCGAGACGATGGAGACAAATCCGCAGTTTGCGCAGATTGTACCGCCCAGCGACATGGTCGTTCTGGTCACGATCCACATGAAGCTCGGAGATGTCGAGGGAATGATGAATATCTGCATTCCCTATCTGGTGCTCGAGCCGGTCATGTCCAAACTCACAACATCGTTCTGGGTGGCGGCATCCGTCGACAGGGAAAGCTCGCCCGACCAGGTGGCGGATCTCCAGCGAAAGATCGAGCGGACGTGGGTGCCGTTTTCGGTTGAGCTTGGAACCGTGGATATCACGATCAACGAGTTCCTCACGCTCGGGTTCGGCGATGTGCTTCAGCTCGATACGCTGGCAAAAGATGAACTCGTCTGTTACGTCGGTACGAACGCAAAGTTCCGTGCGTATCCGGGCACGGCGGGGAAACGGATGGCCGTGCAGATATCCGGCATTATAGAAGGGGATGAAGACGCGAATGAGCGATGAAATGATCTCGCAGGAGGAAATAGATGCCCTCCTCAGCGGCGGATCGGTCGGCGACGCTGCAGCGCCCGCGGAGGAAGCACCGTCCGGCGATGCAGGCACATCCTCTGCCGAGGATGCGGGCGTTACCGATATGGAGCGCGACGCGCTCGGGGAAATCGGAAATATATCCATGGGCGGAGCGGCGACTACGCTGTCTGTCCTCTTGGGACGCAAGGTCTCCATCACAACGCCGACGGTATCGATCTCGAACCTCCGCCAGCTGAAGGAGAAGTACCCCATTCCGTTCCTCGTCGTCGAGGTCGGTTACAGCATCGGCATCGAGGGGAACAATGTCCTCTGCATCCAAGCGCGCGACGCGGCGATTATTGCCGATCTCATGATGGGGAATGACGGGACGAATCCCGACGAAGAACTCAGCGAAATCCATATGAGCGCGGTCAGCGAGTCCATGAATCAGATGATGGGCAGCGTTGCAACCTCGCTTTCCTCCATGTTTAACAAAAAGGTGGATATCACCCCGCCCGTTGTGACGCTTGTTGACCTTGGAACGGAAGAAGTCGTCTCGAAACTCCTTGATAAGGCAGATCCGATTGTGCAGGCGTCGTTCCGCATGGAAGTCGACGGCCTCATTGACAGCGAGATCATGCAGCTTTTGCCGCTTGATGTCGCAAAGGGCATGGTTGACGCACTGATGAATCAGCAGCCCGACGTGGAGAATGAAGGTGCGGAGATCGAGGCGGCACAGGCGGCAGCGCCTGCAGCAGCGCCCGCGCCTATGGCAGCGGCGCCCGCCGCACCTGCCGCACCCGCAAACTATGGATATGGAGCACCGCCTATGCAGCCGCATGTAGCATCGAACGTCCCTGTGCAGTCCGCGCAGTTCACTCCGCTGAGCAGCGTTCCCGTACAGGTCAACGACGCGAATATCGGCCTGATTCTCGACGTACCTCTTCAGGTGAACGTGGAGCTTGGCCGAACCAAGAAGTCCATCAAGGACATTCTCGATCTTACAAAAGGATCGATTGTGGAACTCGACAAGCTTGCCGGTGAACCCGTGGATATCATGGTCAACGGCAAGTATCTGGCGAAGGGCGAAGTTGTCGTCATTGACGAGAATTTCGGCGTTCGCATCACGGAGATTGTCAGTCCGCTGGAACGCGCCGCGCGTCTCCAATAGCGGGGAGAGCGGCGATCTTTTGAAAGAAGCATAGAAAGTCCTTGTCACAGGCGGCACTTTTCGTTATAATGGGTAGCGATTAAACCCAACATCACGGTGTGCGCGTTCAGTGCCCTTTGGATGGGGATGCTCTGAGTCAAGTGTAAGGAGAGATGAGAAAATGGCAACTCGCGTTTTGGTCGTTGATGATGCAGCATTTATGCGAATGATGGTCAAGGACATCCTGTCAAAAAACGGCTATGAAATCGTCGGTGAGGCAGAAAACGGGATGAAGGCACTCGAGAAATATCAGGAACTCAAACCGGATCTCGTGACCATGGATATCACGATGCCGGAAATGGACGGCATTACCGCCGTCAAGGAAATCAAGAAAGTCGATCCTGCGGCAAAGGTTGTTATGTGCAGTGCGATGGGGCAGCAGGCGATGGTCATCGAGGCGATCCAGGCGGGCGCACGCGACTTCATTGTGAAGCCGTTCCAAGCGGATCGCGTGCTGGAGGCTATTCGCAAAGCCGTCGGCTGATGAAAGAACGGATATTTTTTCTGTCCTTACTGCTCGGATGCACGCTTCTTGCACTATATGCAGGGGACGTGTCCGCCGCAGGTGAGACGGGCGGCGGATACCTAGCCGGTTATGAACAGGCTGACCCGCGCCCGTCGGCCGTATCATGGTGGTCGACGGTCGCCTATGTGGTCAGCCTTTTTGCTGTTTTCGCGTTCGTCGTCATCCTTGCCTATTTTGTTGCGCGCGCCTATGGGAAAAGCTCTATGCGAACGCTTGCGGCACGCGGGGGACAGGTCTATATGCAGCTGCCGCTCGGACCGAACCGCGCGGTCTGCGTTGTGGAGCTCTTCGGGCGCGTTTTTGTGTTGGGGGTAACGGATCAGAGCATCCGCCTCATCACGGAGATTGACGATCCGGAGACACTGGAGGAGATTCGCGCGAACGCCGCCGCGGGAGGGACGGGCGTTTTCAGCGAGCAGTTCGGCTCGCTCTCGGATTTCGTTCAAAAGATACCTCCGATCTTTCGCAGGTGAGGGGGCTGAGAGGAATGGGGGGGACAGCTTTGCAGCGGCGCAGTTTGCTTGCTCTTGCGGGAGCGGCGCTCTTGCTTTGTCTTGCGGGACATGCAAGCGCCGCGCCGCTCATTCCAACCGTAAGTCTCGACGTGGGGACGTCGGAGAATCCGCAGGATGTTGCCGCGAGTATGCAGCTCCTCGCGGTGCTTACGGTGCTTTCGCTTGCGCCGGCAATGCTCATCATGACGACGTCCTTCGTACGCATCGTCGTTGTCATCGGTTTTTTGCGCAATGCACTCTCGACGCAGAACGTCCCGCCGAATCAGGTGGTACTCGCTCTGTCGCTCTTCCTCACGTTCTACATCATGGCGCCCTATTGGGGACAGGCGAACGAGAACGGCATCCGACCCTATCTCGACGGGCAGATCACACAGGAACAAGCACTTGAAAATGTCGTAGAGCCCATGCGTGATTTTATGTTCCATCAAACGAGGGAATCGGATCTCGCGCTCTTTGTGAACCTCTCGGATGCGGAGCGTCCCAATTCGCCGGACGACGTTTCGACATTTACGCTCATCCCCGCGTTCATCATCAGTGAGCTCAAGACCGCGTTCCAAATCGGTTTTATGATCTATATTCCGTTCATTGTCATCGATATGATTGTGGCAAGTACGCTGATGTCGATGGGCATGATGATGCTGCCGCCGGTCATGATTTCGCTGCCGTTCAAAATACTGCTGTTCGTGATGGTCGACGGGTGGCATCTGCTGATCCAGTCGCTCATCATGAGCTTCCGCTGACGGGGGGCGAAGCGATGTCCGGAGATTTGGTCATCCAGCTTGCCCAAGAAGCGCTCATGATCGTGCTCTTGGTATCCGCCCCGATGCTTGGGCTCGGACTCATCGTCGGTCTCTTGGTCGCGGTGTTTCAGGCGACAACCTCCATTCAGGAACAGACGCTGGCCTTTATTCCAAAGATCGTGGCGGTCTTTGTCGCGATTCTCATTTTTGGCCCGTGGATGCTGCGGATCATGGTGGAATATGTGACCAATGTTTTCGTCAATCTGCCGCAATACCTGCGGTAAGAGGAGGGGCACATGGATCTCTATGAGCTGCTCCAAGGTCATATCGCGGCGTTCCTGCTCATGCTGACGCGCATCAGCGGCATCTTTCTCATATCGCCTTTTTTCGGCAGCATGAATATTCCTATGTTCTTTCGCGTCGGCATCGCGCTCGCAATGAGCGTTGTCCTCTTTCCCGTAGTCGACGGACTCGGCACGCCCGAAACGCCGCCAAGCATCATCATGTTCGGCGCGGCGGTACTCGGAGAACTGTTCATCGGCTGGCTGATCGGTTTTGTGGCTTACATATCGTTTGCCGCCATCACAATGGCGGGCAAGGTCATGGACATGCAGGTGGGCTTTGCCGTCGTCAATGTTGTAGATCCGACTTCCGGTCAGCAGATCCCGCTCATCGGAAGTTTTCTTTATAATCTGGCGGTGATCATTCTGCTCGTCACGAACGGGCACCACATGCTCATCGCGGCGCTTGTGGAAAGCTTTCGTGCCGTCCCGCTCGCGGGTCTGGAGGCAAATATTTCCCTCGCGCTCATCATTGCGAATTTTACGGGGACAATTTTCCTCACAGGCATGAAGATTGCGATGCCGATCACATTCGCGATTCTGCTGACGAACGTCGGACTCGGTATCCTCTCCCGGACGATGCCGCAGATGAATATCTTTGTCGTCGGTATTCCCATGCAGCTCATGATCGGGCTTTTTGTACTTTCGATGATCATGCCGTTTTATGTCTTATTCCTGGATGTGCTGTTCAATGAAATGTATGGAAATATATCGCTTGCGATACGCGCCCTGCAATAAGCGCGCATTCGTCTTCGACCTCCAGCGTTTCGCGGGCGGGGAAAAGACGGAAGAACCAACTGCAAAGAAGCGTGCCGACGCCCGCAAAAAAGGACAGGTCGGACGCAGTCAAGAGCTGAATACGGCGTTTGTCCTCCTCATCGGCTTCTTTTCGCTGAAGCTTCTCTGGGATTCTATCTACCTTGCGATCGCATCGTACACGACCTACGTGTTCGCAAATCTCAATCAACCGGTCGATACGGAAAACATCGTACGGCTCTTCATCGGGATTATGGAGATCCTTGCCAAGACCGCGCTGCCGATCATGCTCTTCATTATGCTCATCGGGCTTGCCGTTAATTTTTTTCAGGTGGGTCTCAACTTCAACACGGAGGCCATCGAGTTCAAACTCGATAAGCTCAATCCCATCAACGGATTTGGACGTATCTTTTCAAAACGCTCCCTCGTGGAGCTCGCGAAATCTTTTTTTAAGATCCTCGTCATAGGATTTTTCCTCTACCGCTTCATCCACGAGCAAATCATTGCAATGCCGCAGTTCATGTTCTTTGACCTGACGACGAGCCTTGCGCTTGTCGCCGAGATCATCTTCCGGATGGCGTTCATCGTCATCGGCGTGATCATGATCATGGCGGTCGCAGACTACGGCTACCAGAACTGGCAGACGACGCAGGATCTCAAGATGACGAAACAGGAAGTCAAGGACGAGATGAAGCAAACCGAGGGCGATCCGCAGATCAAGGGGAAGATCCGGCAGAAGCAGCGGCAGATGGCAATGGCACGCATGATGAAGGAAGTGCCGAAGGCGGACGTCATCATCACGAACCCGACGCATTACGCAGTCGCGCTGGCCTATGAAAAAGGAATGGTCGCGCCGACAGTCCTGGCCAAAGGACAGGATCTCGTCGCGCAGCGCATCAAGGAACTCGGACGCGAGGCGCGCGTTCCCATCGTCGAGAATAAGCCGCTCGCACGCACCCTGTATGCTGCCGTGCAGGTAGGCGATGCCGTTCCGCAAGAGCTCTATCAAGCGGTTGCCGAGGTGCTTGCCTACGTCTACCGGCTCAAACATGCAAGGCGCGGCGCATAATCCGTGACAAAAGTCATATTAGCATTTGACGTGTTTGGAATATTTGATATAATATTAAGGAGATCGTGACGGCAACCGTTGCACTCCAAAGGGAAATGGGAAAGAAGGGGTGAGTGAGGGTATGGCAGCATCGCAGTCCGGCAGCATCAATCCGCTTTCATCCGGCAACCTCATACAACGGTATAGTGATGTTCTGATTGCCGTCGCCATTGTGACGATTGTCATTATGATGATCATTCCGCTGCCGACCATCATCCTGGACATACTCATCTGCCTCAATATCACGATTGCCCTGCTCGTCGTCATGTCGGCAATCTATAATGTGGAGGCGCTCGACCTTTCCGTATTCCCGTCGCTGCTCCTCATCACAACGCTGTTCCGATTGGCACTCAACATCTCCTCAACGCGTCTTATCCTGCTCAACGGCTATGCAGGCGAGGTCATCACCGCATTCGGCAATTTCGTTGTCGGCGGCAACGCGGTCGTCGGCTTCATCGTGTTCGTTATCCTTGTCATCGTCAACTTCATCGTCATCACCAAAGGATCCGAGCGCGTCGCCGAAGTCTCGGCGCGATTCACGCTTGACGCGATGCCGGGGAAACAGATGGCAATCGACGCCGACCTCAACCAAGGCGCTATTTCGGATGCCGAGGCAAAGCGGCGCCGTGAGAAAGTACAGCGCGAATCCGACTTCTTCGGCGCGATGGACGGTGCCTCAAAGTTCGTCAAGGGCGATGCGATCGCGGCGATCGTCATCATGATGATCAACATCGGCGGCGGCTTCGTCATCGGCATGCTCCAGCGCAACATGGACGCGGCACAGGCACTCCAGACCTACACGCTGCTCACCGTCGGCGAGGGACTCGTCGCGCAGATTCCGGCACTGCTCATCTCGACGGCGACCGGTATTATCGTGACCCGTTCGGCAGCGGAGGGGAACCTCGGCAGCGACCTCGTCAAGCAGCTCTTCCGCAACGACCGCATCTTTATGATCCTTTCGGGCGTCCTGCTCTTCCTTGCCGTTATGCCCGGGCTTCCGGGCATCCCGTTCTTTGCGCTTGCCTGTATCTGCGCGTTCATTGCGTGGAACCTCCACCGCGGCCAAACGGCGGTGCAGGAAGTCCAGAAGGTCGAGCAGAAGGCAAAGGCGAAAAAAGAAGCAACGACACCCGAGAACATCGTCTCGCTCCTGCAGGTCGATCCGATGGAACTCGAGATCGGCTACAGCCTCATCCCGCTCGTCGATACGGGACAGGGCGGCGATCTGCTCGACCGCATCGTCATGATTCGGCGGCAGTGTGCGCTTGAACTCGGGCTTGTCGTCCCGACCATCCGTATCCGCGACAACATCCAGATCAAGCCCAATGCCTATATCATCAAGCTCAAAGGCATTGAGATTGCGCGCGGCGAGCTGATGCTCGACCATTATCTCGCGATGAACTCCGGCACGGTCTTTGAGGAAGTGCCGGGCATTGAGACGGTTGAGCCGGCGTTTGGACTGCCTGCCCTTTGGATCTCGGAGAACGAGCGCGAGCAGGCGGAACTCAACGGCTACACTGTCGTCGATGCCGTTTCCGTGCTCGCAACGCATCTCACGGAGATCATCAAGCAGCATGCCGATGAGATCCTAGGGCGTCAGGAGACGCAGAACCTTCTCGATAATCTGCGCAAGACCAACGGTGCACTTGTGGACGAGGTCGTCCCGAATCTGCTTACCGTCGGCGAAGTGCAGAAGGTACTTGCAAATCTCCTGCACGAGCGCATCTCCATTCGCGATATGAGTACGATCCTCGAAGTTCTTGCCGATTACGGCGCGGCGACGAAGGATACGGACATCCTCACCGAGTACGTCCGCCATACGATGGCGCGGCATATCACCCAGCAGAACGTGCAGAACGGCATACTGCCGTGCATCACGCTCGACCCCGCACTCGAGAACAAGATCGCGGGCGGGGTGCAGCGCACAGAGCACGGATCATATGTCAGCCTCGATCCGGACTCTATGCAGAAACTGCTCACGGTGCTGCAGGAAGAGCTCAACAAGCTCACGGATCAGGGGTATCAGCCCATTGTTCTCACGAGCCCGACCGTGCGTCCCTATTTCCGCAATCTTGTCGAGCGCTCTATTTCCGGACTCATCGTCCTTTCCCATGCGGAAATTGAACAGAATGTTGAAATACAAATCCTTGGGGTGGTGAGAATCTAAGTGCAGGTCAAGACCGTACGCGCTTCCTCGGTGAAGGAAGCGATGGAGCAGATCAAGGACGAGCTCGGCAGCGATGCCGTACTCCTTCATACAAAAAAATATCGTGAAGGCGGTATGCTCGGCGGCGCGGAGATGATCGAGGTGACGGCGGCGGTGGATGAGACACAGTCTCGTGTGCCGCGTTCTGCAGCGGCATATACACCGCCGCCTGCACCAATTCTCCCAACGAATGCGGCGGAGCGGTACCGCATGAACGAAGAAGCCTTCGCGGGGGGAACCGTCGGTGTGGCTCCTGCCGCGGTGCCGCAGGGGTATGATACCTATGCACCCGCGTATCAGTCTCGGGAATCAATGTATGCAGCGGATGGATACGGGACCGCGGCCGCAATGAACCTGCAGTCCCCCGCCGCTGCGGCACCGGTGCAGCAGACCGCGCCGCTGCAGCCGCAGTCGGTGGAGCAGTCTGCACCGCCGTCCTATACGCAGCACGTATCCTCCCCTGCGACACAGCCTGAGCCGATTGCGGAACCTCATGCCGAACATGAGGAGGACGATGCGTCTGCCGCGCGGATTCGTCTGCTTGAGGACGAACTGGCGCAGATGAAGACGATGCTCGCCGCGATGATGGCGGCGTCGCAGCCCAAAGAGATTGTCTCCATCCGAGATGCGCTCAAGCGGCAGGATGTGCGGAAGGAGCTTCGCGAAGAGCTTGCCGCGAAAGTGCCCGTCGCCGATATCAACCTCGACAGTCTCAGTCCACGAGCTAAGGAGGTTCTGGCGGGGTATCTCTCACAGGTGATGAAGTTCACCGACGGGCTGAGACTCGGTGCGCACGGCTCGCGTGTCGTTGCCTTCATCGGCACAACGGGCGTCGGCAAGACGACGACGCTTGCCAAAGTGGCGGCGCATTTCGTTCTCGAGCAGAACCTCAAGGGGGCGCTCATCACGGCGGATACCTATCGCATCTCCGCCGTGGAGCAGCTCAAAAAATACGCGGAGATTCTAGGACTCCCCGTCGAGGTTGTCTATTCCGCTGCAGATCTCAAAAAGGCGATTGCCCGCCACCGCAGCAAAGATTTTATTCTCGTCGATACGGCGGGGCGGAGCCAGTACAACGACTTCCAAATGGACGAGCTCAAGCAGCTGCTCGCCGCACATCCCCGTATGGAAAAACATCTTGTCGTGAGCGCCACGACGAAGGAGCAGGATGCCGCAGAGATCATGGCGCGGTTTTCCGCCTGCAAGCCCGACCGCATCATCTTTACCAAGACGGACGAAACACGCAGCGTCGGTGTGGTACTGAACCTTCTCGCGGGCAAGGAGCTGCCGCTGTCGTTCCTTTCGAACGGTCAGAGCGTGCCGGACGATATCATTCCGGCGACGGCACAGCGTCTGGCGGAACTCTTGTTGAGGGAATGACATGACAGATCAGGCAACGCGCCTGCGCCAAATGGCAGGTGTCGACGGGGCGCAGACGCCGGCTCCCGTGCAGACACCGGCGCCGCTCGCACCCGCACAGGCGGAGGCATGGGCAAATGTGCGCGTGATCGCCATTACCAGCGGCAAAGGCGGGGTCGGCAAGACAAATATTGCGGTCAACCTTGCCATCGCGATCAAGCGCATGGGGCATCGCGTTCTTGTCATCGATGCGGATCTCGGCATGGCGAACGTGGATGTCCTGCTCGGCGCTGCGTCACGCAAGCATTTGCTGGATCTTCTCCGACCGGACGTCGGCCTCACGGACGTCATGGTGGAGACGCCGTACGGCATCCGATACATCTCCGGCGGATCCGGCATCGAAAAAGCGATGGATTACGATCATGCCGAAAAATTACTGCTTCAGCAAAAGCTTGCGGACTGCGCCGCACACGCTGACATCATCATCGTGGACACAGGCGCGGGGCTCGGGCGCAACGTGATGGACTTTATCCTCGCTGCAGACGAGGTGCTGCTCGTCACGACGCCGGAGCCGACATCCCTCACGGATGCGTACGCGGTCATGAAGGCATACAGCATCTATGCCGTGCAGAAAAATCTCCGGCTCATCATCAACCGCGTCTATGAGCCGAAGGAGAGCCGCGAAGTGATGGCAAAACTCGAGCGCGCGGCGGAAAAATTCCTGCATATGCCGGTTGCGTGTCTCGGCTATGTCTTTGAGGATACCGCCGTGACCAAAGCGGTACGGCGGCAGACCCCGATCATCGAGGCGGAACCGGGCAGCGCCGCGGCACGCTGCATCGAGGCGCTCGCGAAAGCGCTTGTCACAGGAACGGAAATGAAAGTTCAGCGTGGATGGAAAGGTTTTTTACAACAAATTTTTAAGTTTTCAACCTGAACAGGGAGGATATTTTTGATGGCGGGCGAATTGGTACAGGCAAGGAATATTTTGGCCATTGGGCAGCGGCTCGAAATATTTTTTGAAAACAGCGAGGAAGGAACCAGCGGCTACAGCAGTCGTGTGGAGGATATCGTCGGAGACGATCTCGTTGTTGCCATGCCGGTGGATGAGCGCCATGTTCCGGTCATCCCGCGCGCCCGCGAGAACCTCTACGTTCTCGCGGCAGGCGACGGGTGTCACTTTCGCTTTTTCAGCACCTATCGGAAACACGGCCGGATCGATGGGCGGCTCCCTGTTCTGCATATGTCCATTCCTGAAATTGCCGAGCGGTTCCAAAAGCGCGGTCTCTTCCGTGTGAAGGTAAACCTTATCGTTACTGTGCGCCTCGTTGACCGGGAGGGACAGATTGACGCGCCGGTTCGTGTCCGCGTCGTTGATCTCAGCGGCAGCGGCATGGCGTTCGTTTGGCCGAAGCAAGTTCCGCTCAACTCGGATGCCGCGCTTGAGATCAACGATATCCCGGGGGTCGGGACACTGGAACTTATGTCGCGTATCATGCGCTGCACGCGCATTGAACGGGAGGACGATCTGCCTGTTTATCATGTTGGGGTACAGTTCCAAAGCCTGTCGCGCGCCCTGCGGGATAAGATCGTTCGCTATCTCTTCCAAGTACAGCGGGCACAGGTAGGACGCGAAACCAATGACTAGACAGGGACGCAGCCGACAGTCCGGCAATCGGGGCGCACCCGATGCGCGCACGCGGTCGCGGTTGGTGGTGATCGGGTCTTCGACGGGCGGCCCGCAGGCGCTGCAGACTGTCATCATGGGGCTGTCAAAAGACTTTCCGTGTCCCATCGTCGTCGTTCAGCACATGCCCGCCGGGTTTACAGCAGCGCTTGCCGCGCGGCTCGACGGCATTGCCGCCGTCTCCGTAAAGGAGGCGCACGACGGAGAGATTCTAGTGCCGGGGTGTGTTTACATCGCTCCGGGCAATTATCATTTGCGGATTCTGCATGACGCGGGAGGGCGCCGCATCGCACTCAGCGACGAGCCGCCCGTCGGCAACCATCGACCGGCCGTCAACGTGATGTACGAATCTGTGGCACACCTCGGCAAGGACGTCGTCGCGGTTATTCTCACGGGAATGGGACACGACGGCCGGGACGGGATGCATCAAATTAAGGACAACGGCGGCTACTGCATTGCGCAGGATGAAGAGACCTGTGTCGTTTACGGAATGCCAAAATCCGTGATCGAGGCCGGGCTTGCCGATGAGATATGCCCATTGCCGCGCATCGCCGAGGCGATCGAGGCGGCTGTGAGAAGATAGGAAATAGGGGGAATATCAATGGATAACCAGTATATGGACATGTTCCTGGACGAGTCGCACGAGCATCTGCAGTCCCTCAACGAAGGCTTGCTGCGCCTTGAAGAGAACATGGAGGAGATCGGCGCCGTCAACGACATCTTCCGCAACGCGCATACGCTCAAGGGTATGTCGGCGACGATGGGATTTGCCAAGATTGCCGAGCTCACGCATGAGATGGAGGACGTTCTTGACCTTGTCCGCAAAGAACAGCTCAAGCTGAACGAGGATATTATGGACACACTGTTCAAATGTCTGGATTCACTCGAGCAGATGGTGGACAGCGTCGGCAACGGCGAGGCGGAGGATGTCGTCGACGTAACGGATCTCGTCGCTAAACTCAGCTCCATCTCCAAAGGGACGCCGCCGCCCGCTGCGGCAGCTCCCGCCGCCGCAGCACCTGCGCCTGCCGAAGCAGCTGCGGCAGGCAGCGAGCTCGATATCGATGAGATTGATCTCGACGTCATGAAAAAGGCGAAAGAAGCCGGGCTGCATATCTACCACGTCAAGGTGACGCTGATGGAGACCTGTGTCCTCAAGGCTGCACGATCCGTCATGGTCATGCATGCCCTCGACGAGGTCGGCGATGTCATTAAGAGCATCCCTGCGGCGGAAGACCTCGAGCAGGAAAAGTTTGAGCGCAGTTTTGACGTTGTCGTCACCACGGCGAACGACGCGGAGGCAGTGCAGAACGCCGTCGATACGGTTTCGGAGATCGAGGACATTGCCGTCGAGGAGCTGGATCCCGACCAGTTCGGCAAGGCGGCGGAAGCGGCGCCCGCGGCCACACCCGCAGCAGCTGCCGCACCCGCAGCTGCGGAGCCGGCAAAGAAGGCCGCGCCGGCAGCCGCCAAACCCGCGGCAGCACCTGCGAAAAAACAGCACCAGAGCCAGAGCGTCCGCGTCGATATCGAAAAGCTCGATACGCTGATGAACCTCATGGGCGAGCTGGTGATCAATAAGGTGCGTCTCGAGCAGATTGGCCAGACGCACCGCATGAGCGATCTCATGGAGACGCTCGAGCAGATGGATCGCGTGACGGGCGACCTGCAGAACATCGTTATGAAGGTGCGCATGGTTCCTGTCAGCGCCGTGTTCAACCGCTTCCCGCGCATGGTGCGCGACGTATCGAAGGAACTCGGCAAAGAGATCAACCTCACTATTGAGGGTGAGGAGACGGAACTTGACCGTACCGTTATCGACGAGATCGGCGATCCGATTATGCATCTTCTCCGCAACTCACTCGACCACGGTGTCGAGAGTCCCGATAAGCGCGAGGCAAAAGGGAAGCCGCGCGTCGGTGAGGTGGGGCTTATTGCGCGTCATGAGGGCAACAACGTCGTCATCATGATCACGGACGACGGCGCAGGCATCAACGCCGACGTCATCCGCCGCAAGGCGGTGGAAAAGGGCATGATCTCGCAGGACGAGGCGGATCGTCTCGACGATGCGGATGCCGTTCGTCTCATCTTCCTGCCCGGCTTTTCCACGGCGGAGCAAATCACCGATATTTCGGGGCGCGGCGTCGGTATGGACGTCGTGCGCAGCAAGATCGAAGCGCTCTCGGGTCATGTCGATGTTGAGACGCATATCGACGAGGGTTCGGTCTTTAAGATCAAACTGCCGCTGACACTCGCCATCATTCAGGCGATGCTCGTGCAGGTGCAGGACGAGATGTACGCCATCCCGCTCGGCTCCATTGACAGTACCATCAACATTGAACCGTCGGATATTCAGACCGTCCAGAACAAGGAGGTCATTGTCCTGCGCGGCGAGATTATCCCGATCATCCGCATGGAGGAGGCTTTGCAGGTACCGCATACAAAGGACTCCGACGAACTCTTCGTCGTCGTCGTACACGCGGGCGAAGCAAAGGCGGGCATCGTTGTGGACAATCTCATCGGACAGCAGGAAATCGTTATCAAGACGCTCGGGAACCTCTTTGCAGGCCTCAAGCTTTTCGGCGGCGCTACGGTGCTCGGCGACGGCAAGGTCGCGCTGATTCTCGATGTCGCAACGATGATACAGCAGTAAGCAGGGGAGGGCAAAGAAATGGCAGAAGAAATGAATCAGACGGAGACGGGGATGCCGCAGAACAACCAGTATGTGGCGTTCAACCTCCGCGATGAAGAATACGGCGTCAGCATTCTGAACGTGCAGGAGATCCGCAACCTCACGGATATCACGCGCGTACCGTTTGCGGCAGATTTTATCAAGGGGGTCATCAATCTGCGCGGCTCGGTGCTCCCGGTCATTGACCTCAAGCAGCGCTTGGGGCTCGCGGAGACGCCGTACACAGACCGCACCCGTATTGTCACCGTCTCCGTTGACGATGTGCATGTCGGTATGCTCGTCGATGCTGTGACGGAAGTGCTCAGCCTTGAGAACGAGCCCGTCGATACGAAGAAGGCGACGAATGCACGTGAGAGCAGCCGGTTCCTCAGCGGCATCGGCAACATCAACGGGAGACTCATCGTGCTCCTCAATCTTGAGGAGATCGTCGGGCTTCCGAAAGAAGTGAAATAACGCGTCTTTTCTCTACGGGAAGAGGTAGGGCTAATAATGTCAGTAGACGATGATCTGACCCAACTGTCGGAACTCCAGTTGGATGTGCTGCAGGAGATCGGAAACGTCGGCGCGGGCAACTCCGCGACGGCACTTTCCCGTCTCATACAGCACCGCATTGAAATGAATGTGCCCCATGTGGCTCTCGTTAAAATCGAAGACGTACCGGAATTTGTCGGCGGCCCGGAACTGGTTGTCGTCGGTATTTTTCTGCGCGTTTACGGAAAGGCGCCGAGCAACATTCTCTTCCTCATTCCGCGGGAAAGCGCATTTGCACTTGCGGATACGCTGCTCGGCCGGGAGCGCGGCGAGACACCTGAACTCGACGCGATGGATGAATCCGCGCTTATGGAGATCGGCAACATCCTTGCCGGTTCCTATTTGAACGCGTTCTATACGTTCACGGGCATGAGTATGCTGCCGTCCGTTCCGGCGCTGGCCGTCGATATGGCGGGAGCAATTCTCAATGTGGTGCTTGTTCAGCTCGGCGAGATGGGGGATCATGCCCTCCTCATCGAGACAAATTTTCAGGCTGAGGACCGCACCATCAGCGGACATTTCTTCCTTGTGCCGGATCCCGGATCTCTCGGCAGCATAATGAATGCGGTAGGAGTTGGATGATATGCCGGATTTGATAAAAGTCGGTATGGCCGACTACAAAGTCGGCGCGGCTCCATCCACCCTCATCAGCTATGGATTGGGCTCGTGCATCGGACTTTCCCTGTATGATCCGAAGGCAAAAGTCGGCGGACTGCTCCACTACATGCTGCCGGACAGCAAGCAGGCGCGTGTGTCCGACACGCCGGCAAAATTTATCGACACGGGATTTCCCCTGATGCTGGCCGATGTTTTGAAACTTGGCGCAGTTAAATCACGCCTTGTGGCAAAGATTGCGGGCGGCGCGCAGATGTTTGCGTTCTCGAATACGACAAGCGTTATGCGCGTCGGAGAGCGCAATGCACAGGCGGCAAAGGAGCTCTTGGCACAGCATGGGATCCGCCTCATTGCGGAGGATACCGGACTCAATTACGGACGCACGGTCTCGATTGACTTAAACGACGGCACCTATACGGTAAAGACCGTCAGCAAGGGAGATAAAACGATATAGGGGCAGGTGAAGATCTATGTTCAAACTCGGTATGGCGCTTGTCTTTGCCGTGATTGCGGCGCTCGTGATATTCCTGACCGGACTGATCGGCGGCGTACGGCTCTCGACCGCGTGTCTGCGGAGTCTTGTGGGCTTTATCTGTGCCGGCGCATTTACTTATCTTACAGTATTTATCCTTGAGGCAAAGGGCTGGGCTGCGTTTGATAAGACCGCAGAGCAGCGCATGTCGGACATGCAGAGCGTACTCTACAATGCGGACGACATCGATTTTGACTCCGTGGGCGCGGCGGACGGGGCTCCGCAGGACTTTGCAGAGCCTATGGCGTTTAAGCCGCTCGTGGAAGAAGAGCTCGTTCACATGAAGACACCGGAAGAAGCCGCAGCGGAGGAAGGGGCACCGATGCCGGCACCGGCATAAATGGGAACCGGAAGCATGGCGTGAGGGGGCGATCAGATGGCGCAGACGGAGGACATCGAGGCACTGTGGCAGGCGTACGGCACGGAAAAGACCGTGGAGGTGCGCAACCGCATTGCAGAATATTATTTGCCGCTCGTTCGTCTTGTTGCCGGGCGGATTGCCATCAGTCTGCCGCAGCATGTGGATCGAGAGGATCTTCTCAGCAGCGGTTTTTTTGGACTTCTTGACGCCATTGAGCGCTATGAACTGACACGCGGCAATAAATTCGAAACCTATGCGGGTGTGCGTGTGCGGGGCGCGATGCTCGATCACCTGCGATCGAAAGACTGGATTCCCGTCAGCGTACGCCAAAACATCAAGAAATATGAAAAGGCTGTGGCAAGTCTCGAAGGGAAACTAGGCCGCACTGCAACGGACGAGGAGCTTGCAGCAGAACTCGGGCTTACGCGCGAGGGGCTGCGGCATTTGGAGAGTCAAGTCAGCGCCGCAACCGTGATCCCGCTGGAGGAATATCTTCGTACGGACAGCCCGGTCTCTCTTGAGGACGGACCGGTTGAACATGCGGAGTGGACGGAGGTCAAGGAAACCCTTGCCGCCGCTATTGAAAATCTCCCGGAAAAAGAACGTACCGTCGTTGCACTTTACTATTACGACGAGATGACACTGAAGGAAATCGCCGCGATACTGCACCTTTCCGAGGCGCGCATATCGCAGCTCCATACAAAAGCAATCTTCCGAATGCGGGGCTCGCTTGCACGGATGAATGACGAAGAATAGGGATGTTGTAGGGAATATTGCGTTGAATCGTTGAAACAGCAGCGCAATTTTGAAGGATGGAGCGTGGTCCTGTGGACAAAACCGTTGGGAGCAAGCGCGAGGGCTTTTTGCTTGCGCTGAAAGCGGATGGAAACTATCTGACCGTCTATCCGGAGGGGGAGGACAGTGCAATCATCGAGCTGGCGGATATCCGCCAACACCTTGATTCCGCAGGCGTAACGGATTACGATGTCCTTCAGCTTGCGCGCCTTGTGCGTGCGGCGGACGGAACGGAGACGAAGCTCGACCCTGCGCCGGAGGAGGAAGAGGGGGAGGAGAATAAGATCATTCCCTTCACCATTGAAATCGCGCGCGACGCGATGTCCGCCGCCGTCCGGTTCGACGATAAACAGGGGAACATTCCGCCGAGCACGGCCGACATCCTTGAAGCGCTGGCGGAGAAGAAAATCGTTTACGGGATCGACCGCGAGGCAATCAGCCGCGGCGTATCGCGCATGACACCCTTTATGGCGGCGCGCGGTACAGCACCCGAGGCAGGGACGGATGCACGCATCGAAAAGAAATTCGACATGGGGGAGAAGGGGCGTCCTGCCGCGCGTGCCTATGACCGCGTCGACTACAAGGATATGAATATCTTTATCCGGGCGCAGATCGGCGATGTTGTTGCCGTTCGCATCCCGGAAACGCCGGGTATTCCGGGGAAGAACGTATTCGGGGAGGATATCGCGCCGAAACCGGGTAAGCCCGCGCAGCTGCCGCAGGGCAAGAACACAAAGATCGTCAACGACCATGAACTCGTCGCTATGATCGACGGTCAGATCGTGGACGACGGCAAGATCAGCATCGACCCGCATCTTGTGATCGATTCGAGCGTTGACGTCGGCACGGGAAATATTGATTTTGCCGGAAGCGTTGAGATTCGCGGCGACGTGGAGAGCGGATTCGTTGTCAAGGCGGCGGGCGATATCGAGATCAAGGGAATGGTCGGCGGTGCGGAGGTCACAGGGCGCAACGTCATCGTCCACGGCGGCATCCGCGGCATGAACATCGGAAAGATCCTGGCGGAAGAAGATGTCAGCATCTCCTTTGTCGAGAATGCGAACATCTCCGCCGGGCGCGACATCTTTGTCAATGACGTGGTTCTCCATTCGGAGATGCGCGCGGGACATCACGTCACTGTCGAGGGCAAGCGCGGCATCATCACGGGCGGCTCGGTGGGTGCCGGGGAATCCGTACACGCGAGCGTATTCGGCAATAACTTCTATGTGCAGACCAATATTTTTGTCGGCATTGACCCCAATCTTCAGCATCGCTATGACGCACTTGAAAAAGAGTGCAAAGAGGATGAGAAGCGGCTGACCGAGATCAAGCTGTCCCTTGAAACCCTTAAGAAGCAGGATATGTCGAAGCTCTCGGATAAGCGCAAAGAGCAGATGCTGCAATTGACGAAAGTGCAGTTCCCGCTTGCAGGGAAGATCAAGCAGATGCAGGAGGAACTTGCCGCTATGCGCGTGGAGCTGGACGAGATGAAGCAGGGCAGCGTCTCCGCGACGGACACGATTTTCCCCGGGGTCAACATCTCGCTCAACGGTGTCAAGCGTAAGGTTGAGGAGGAACTTCGGCATACGAAGATGCGCATGGTGGATGGAGAAATCGTTACAGCGATCCTTTAAGAGAGGCAGGTGCCGCTATGAATGTCACTCCTATCAGTATGCAGATGATGTTCCCGCAGTCCAACGAGGCAGGGAATGTCCAGAGCAACATGCAGAATCAGGTCAACATCCAGCAGAGCTTTGAGTCCATCCGGCAAAAGGAGGACGCGGAGCTTGCCCGAAAGCAGGTACGCGCCAAGGAAGAGGCGAGCGCAGACGCGCGTGTCAAGGACGACCCTGAGCGCGAGCGGCGTCAGGGGCGCGGCGGTGACGGGCGGCGCCGCAGAGACGGCGGTGAAGATCAAGGAGTCGAGCTTTTGCAGAGGCTTGCCGCTGATCCGAGCCGCGGCGTGCATCTTGACATCAGTTTCTAACACATCGGATAAGGGAGGCGTCCGGTCATCATTTCCATTACTGAAATCCTCGGCGCGCTCATCATACTCGGCGCCGTCCTCCTGCTCATCGTCCGCTTCGTCATCCATCGCCGTCAGCGCAGCGAAGAGGACGAGGAGGATCTTGCCGTTTCGATCGAGAAGCTGAAAAAAGAACTCCAACAGTCTGCGGATACCATCATCAAGCGGCTGGGAAGTCATGTGACAAAGCTCGAAGGGCTTCTGCGCGAGGCTGACGATCGGCGTGTGCGCCTTGAGACGCGCGTTGCGGACGCGCAGCGGCTCGAGTGGGCACTGCGTCAGCGTATCGAAGAGCTTGAGCGGCGTCTGCGTGATTTGGGACAAAACGCGCAGCCTGTGCCGCAGACGTCGGCGCAAATACCCGTACAGCAGACGGCAGTACAGATGACAGTGCCGCAGCAGGCGATGCAGACCATGCCCTTGCCGCCCGTCGGAGAAGCCTCCGCGCAGCGTGTGGACGGAGATGACTTCGCTGCAGTGCTTCATCAGTCGATCCTGCGCGAGCAGGCGCGCGGTACGGCGGAGACGATGCCTCCCGTCACGGTACAGACAGCCGCATCGTCCGTAGTGCAGCAGAATACGCCGGCAATTCAGCCGCCGCCCATGCAGCCGGTGCCGCTCTCTCCGCGCAGCCGTGCGGATGCGTATCTGCGTCAGATGCCCGAGAGCAGCGGACGCCCGCATGACGATGCCGTCCTTACCGCACGGGTGCAGGCAATGCAGACCGCAGAGCCGAGCGCAGCAGCTCCGGCAGAGGAACCGCTGCCGCCCGAGGACGAGGCGATCGGCAAGGCACGAGCTCTCCTGCGCGCGGGACGTACGATCGAGCAGGTGGCACGCGAGACGGGCGTTGAGATCGGTGCGCTGCGCCTGATGAAGCAAATGACTGCAAGGGATTGACAAAAAGGCGAAATACGGCTATAATATCATTCGTTCGGGACGTAGCTCAGTTTGGTAGAGCGCTTCCTTGGGGTGGAAGAGGTCGTGAGTTCAAATCTCGTCGTTCCGACCATTTTTCTGCATAGGGACTCCGCGCGGGGCTGCGCGGAGCTTTTTTGTTATAGAAAGCACATGGGCAGAAAAAGGAGGCGATCCCATGGATTTTATTGTCGATATCGGTGCAGTACAGGTGCTGCTCGTCGCCGTCATGTTCCTCTCCGTCATGGTGGAGGTCAAGACGGGAGGACTGGGCGTCGGCGTACTTCTGGGGCTGGTTGCGGCAGGCGTGTTTTGGGGCAGCCATTATACCCGCGGACTTGTGGAGTTCTATCATATCGCGGTGTTCCTTGCGGGCGTCCTGATGATCATTGTCGAGATCCTGCTGCCTACGGTGGGGCTGCTCGCCGGGCTCGGCGTTGCGGCGATGCTTTACAGCATCGTGCTCGCACTCGGCGGCGACATCGGCGCACTCGCGGCGCTTGGGATCGCGCTCCTCATCTCCATCGCCGCTTTCATGCTCATCGTCTCGCGCCTGCCCTCGAGCAGACTTTGGAACAAGGTCGTGCTGCACGACAGCTCGCGGTCTGAGCGCGGCTTTGTCAGTGCAGAGGAGCATACCGAACTCGTTGGCAAGATCGGCGAGGTCATCACGGAGCTGCGTCCTTCCGGAACCGTGCGCATCGATGGGCGTCCCATTGACGTTGTTTCCGAGGGCGTGTTTATCAAGAAGGGAACGCAGGTTGTCGTTCTGTCCGTCAGCGGCAGCCGCGTTGTCGTGCGCCCTGTATAGCGCACGCATTGTATGACGGTATTGCTCAGGAGGTTTTTATGGGATCACTGTTCGGAGGAGCATTCCTCATTATCATCGTCGTTCTTGCGGTGTCGATCTTCCTTCACTTTGTACCGCTTGGACTTTGGGTATCTGCCATTTCGGCAAACGTATCCGTCGGCATCATGTCGCTCATTGGAATGCGTCTGCGCCGCGTGCCGCCGAGTCGCATCGTGCTGCCGCTCATCAAGGCAAACAAAGCGGGGCTTGATGTCAGCGTCAATCAGCTTGAGGCGCATTACCTTGCGGGCGGCAACGTGGACAAGGTTGTCGACGCGCTCATCGCATCGCACCGCGCACAGATCGCTCTCCCCTTTGAACGGGCGGCGGCGATCGATCTCGCGGGGCGCGACGTGCTTGACGCCGTGCAGATGAGCGTCAATCCGAAGGTCATTGAGACGCCGATTGTCTCTGCAGTCGCGGCGAACGGCATCGAGCTGAAGATCAAGGCGCGCGTTACCGTGCGTGCGAACATCGACCGTCTCGTCGGCGGTGCGGGCGAGCCGACTATCATCGCGCGCGTCGGTGAGGGCATCGTTACGACGGTCGGCTCCTCGGAGAGCCACAACGACGTGCTCGCGAACCCCGACGACATCTCCAAGACCGTGCTGGACAAAGGGCTTGATGCGGGCACGGCATTTGAAATCCTTTCCATTGATATTGCGGACGTCGACGTCGGGCGGAACATCGGTGCGGAGCTCCAGACCGATCAGGCGGAGGCGGATAAGCGCATCGCGCAGGCAAAGGCGGAGGAGCGCCGCGCGATGGCGGTCGCACGCGAGCAGGAGATGAAGGCCTATACGCAGGAGATGGAGGCCAAGGTCGTCGAGGCGCAGGCAGAAGTGCCGCACGCGATGGCACAGGCGCTGCGCGAAGGCAAGCTCGGCGTCATGGACTACTATCAGCTCAACAACATCCAGTCGGATACGGATATGCGTCACGCCATCAGCACGGCGGGCAAGACCGATGAGAAACATCCCACGCCGCCTGTGAAGTGAGGAGAGCGAGATGGAGTATCTTCTGCTCATTGTGATCGCGGTTATCGCATCACTGCTTGATGATAAGATTCGTGGAAAGAAAAAAGTGCCCCCGCCGACACTCCCGCATGACATTCCAAAGCCAACGACGAAGGTGGAGCGCCGGGAAGAGGGGGCGCGATTTGAAATCCCGCCGATGCGCAATGTGCCGCAGGAAGTACAGCCCGCAATAGATACCGGTGTCCTGCGCGCGCAGGAAGAGATGCGTGCGGCATGGGAGGAAGCACGGTGCGAAGAGGAGCGGCAGAGACGCCGCCGCAGAGAAGAAGAACAGCGCCGTGCCGCCGCAGAGAAGGCAGCAGCAGTGTCTGCACGGCGGCGCGTCCCGCACCGCATCCTGCCGCAGATAACGCCTGCCGCGATGCAGCAGGCGGTGGTGATGGCGGAGGTGCTGGGCAAACCGCTGTCACTTCGACGGCGGTGACACCCTATCTCGCCTCGCTGTGTATTATATGGGGCTAGCGTTTTAGCACGGCTTGGGGTATATTTCTTGCCGCTGCGCACCATGGACTGCAAGCGGCGGTCTTACATAGTCCGACCTTGAAGGCCTCCGTGCCGTACCGCCCCGTTGGGGGGGATGCTCCGCGGCTGCGATAATACGCCCCTCGCCGTACGTCATACGTCGCGATACACATGTTGTGCGCGTACGCTGTTGTATGTCCACGCATCGTGGGAGCTTTCTTGGCGCGGCGAGGAAATGACAACGCTCGGCGCGAAAATCCTGCGCCGGACGATCAAAAAAAGAGACGACTGCACGCTGCAATCGTCTCTTTTTTGATGCCGTTTTCCGGATTTACTTAATTTGATTCAAAAGTGCGGCGATCTCTGCTGCACTGCGGTCATTACCGGTCGCCGTCATGATGGGCTGTGCGCCGAGCATGACGGTATTGCCGCTGGCATATGCTTCGGAGCGAGCATGTCCGTTCTTATACGCGGCGGCAAGATTGCCCATAACGAAGTAGGCACGCTCGGCAGAGGTCATGTCCCCGGCAGCGGCAGGAGCGATGAACTCCTTTTTGTTGATCTGAACGGTACCATTATCCACAGCAACATGACCGCCGCTCATCGCCGTCAGTTTTTTCGCATAGTTGTCGCGGCGCGCTACATTTGACGGATGATCGGCGGCACCGGACATGATCTTGAACACGTTCGCGGGATTATTGCCCTGCAGATCGATCATGCGCTGCCAAACAGCTGCGGTCGCACCCGGATTGTAGTTTGAGTGCGACAGATACTCAAAAGCAAGATTGTCCGCTTCCCATTCCATCGGTTTTGTGAGTCCTTGTCCGCTCCAAATGTTCGCAGCGATGGCTCCGAGTACTGTGCCCGTTGCGCTGGCAAGGATGGCGGGACCGAGGGAGCTCTTCATCCCTTTCGCGGGATGATCCTTCTGTCCGTGACCCATCTCGTGTGCGAGGACGACGGCAATCTCGTCCTCGTTCGTCAGATAGTCGTAGAGACCAACGTTGACGCTCATATTGTGCCCGAGCGTGCAGAATGCGTTGAAGCTCTCGTCATTGTTGATGAAGTAATTGTACGGGCGGTCGTAAATCGTAGGATCCGTTGCGCCGATCGCTGCGGTGAGATTTGAAAAAATACGGTGCAGCTGCTCGTTGCGCGCCGTACCGTAATAGACGCCGTATTTCTCCTGAAGCTCTCCAAAGAGTGCCTGGCGCCCCTCTTCCGTCGTATTGTAGTACTTGATTTGTTTGTTCATTTCGGACGCTGCGATCGTACCGCCTATGACGGCGCCGATGATATTGCCGATGCCTGCCTCGGCCACCGCAGGCGTGCCGAGCGTCACGCCCGCCGCCATAGAGAGCGAGACGGCGAGCGTCACACCGCCGCGCAGAAACTTATTTTTCCGCATCATATTCCCTCCTTTTCCTGTGAACACATGAATAAAGTATAAACAAATTCCCATGCAATTGTCTATAGTAGAAACGTCATTTTTTTCACGAGAAAGATTAAAATATCGTGGGCGGCCGGAGCGATAAGAGCATGGATTGCATTCTTGACACTATTGTCAAAAACTATTAAAATGAATGGGAGTATTTTCTAGCAATAAATTGGAACTTTGAAAACGAGGAGGTGGCCGTTATCGTTACTGAACTATTAGCGGTAATTATTGCTGTTATCGTCGGTGCAGGCGCAGGATACTATGCGCGTATGCGTACGGCGGAAGCTAAAATAGGATCAGCCGAGAACGAAGCAAAACGCATTGTTGAGGACGCGGAAAAGCGCGCCGAGACAAAGCAGAAGGAAGCCCTGTTAGAGGCGAAGGAGGAGATTCAGCGCCGCCAGCAGGACATTGAACGCGACGCCAAGGAACGCCGGAGCGAGCTCCAGCGTCTCGAGCGCCGTGCGATACAAAAGGAAGAGAATCTCGACCGCAAGCTCGAATCGATCGAGAAGAAAGAGGAAGGGCTTTCCCGCAAGGAGGCACGCATTGAAAAGGCGCAGGCGGAAGTTGACGCACTTTATGAAAATCAGCGTGCGGAACTCGAGCGCATCTCGGGGCTGACATCCGAGGATGCACGTACCGTGCTCATGGCGGAGGCGGAAGAAGAGCTAAAGCATGAGAAGGCGCGCAAGATCAAGGAGTACATCCGCGAGACGAAGGAGGAGGCCGATAAGGCAGCGCGCGAGATTCTAAGCGTTGCCATTCAGCGCTGTGCGGCGGATCATGTCGCAGAGACGACAGTATCCGTCGTTGCGCTCCCGAACGATGAGATGAAGGGGCGCATCATCGGACGTGAGGGACGAAATATTCGCACGATTGAGACGCTTACAGGCATTGATCTCATCATCGATGATACGCCTGAAGCGGTGATCCTCTCCGGATTCGACCCCGTGCGCCGCGAGATTGCGCGCATCGCGCTCGAAAAACTCATTCAGGACGGGCGGATCCATCCCGCCCGCATCGAAGAGATGATTGAGAAGGCGCGGCGCGAAGTCGATCAGCGCATCAAGGATGCGGGCGAACAGGCGACGTTCGAAACGGGCGTCCATGGCATTCATCCGGAGCTCGTGCGTCTGCTCGGACGTATGCGCTACCGTACAAGCTACGGACAGAACGTCCTTGCCCACTCCATTGAGGTTGCCCATCTGGCGGGACTCATGGCGGCGGAACTCGAATGCGACGTTATGCTCGCGAAACGCGGCGGCCTGCTGCACGACATCGGCAAGGCGGTCAGCCATGAGGTAGAGGGACCCCATGTAACGGTCGGCGCCGATCTCGCACGCAAGTACCGTGAGTCGAAGGAAGTCATCAACATCATCGCATCGCATCACGGCGATGTCGAGGCGACGACCGTCGAGGCTGTTCTTGTTGCAGCGGCGGATGCCGTCTCTGCGGCACGGCCGGGCGCGCGTCGCGAGAGTCTTGAGTCCTATATCAAACGGCTCAAGGCACTCGAGGAGATCGCCGAGTCGTTTGATGGCGTGGAGCGCTGCTTTGCCATTCAGGCGGGGCGTGAGATTCGCGTCATGGTTCAGCCGGACAAGGTGGACGATGCGGGCGCCGCGGTGCTTGTTCATAATATCGTAAAGAAGATCGAGGGGGATCTCGAATATCCGGGACAGATCAAGGCCACGGTGATCCGTGAGACCCGTGTCGTTGACTACGCAAAATAACGGGACTAGCGTTATGGCGCCCGAGGGGGGCGTGTGGGGGAGGCATGCACCTCTTGTTTGAAAAAGGGACATTATGCAGCAACTATCATATATTGCCGCAAGGGCGGAGGATGTCCGCCGGACGGCGGAGAAGGCAAAGGAAAAACTTGACCGGCTCCCTCATATAGAAACACTCCTCATCACGGCGGTGCTGCCGTGTTCAGTGCCGATTGAGGATGCCCGCGCCCTGAGGGACAGCATGAGGGAACTCTTTCCTGCGGCGCGGATTCTCGTTCATACGTCCGCACTTAAAATGGCGGAGATGCACCTTGATAACGACGGAATTATGCTCGTGTTCCTCACGTTCGAGTCCTCACAGGCGGATTTCCTCATGATCCGCTCAGAGACTGCGGACGAAGAGACGAAGAGGCACTTTGTAGATTTTGTGGCAGAGCGTCCCCATACGAAACTGGCAGGTTTTTTTGTCGTCGGTATGATAGATCGGATTGACGATATTCTTGCGTCGTTTTCGGATATTGACGAGCGTATCGAGGTGTTCGGGGCGTTTGTCGATGCCGCGCCGATGCAGGCACGCGGCTATATCCTTGCGGATGATGAGGAAATGACTCAGGGAACGCTCGCCGTCGTCTTTGGAGGGGAGACTCTTGCGGCGTGTGTGACGCGCAATTTTGGCTGGAACATGCTCGGGCGTGAGATCGTGGCGACCCACGTGGACGGCTGCACGATTAAAGAGCTCGACGGCGATATGCCGCTCAAAATTTACGAACGATATTTCGGTATTAAGGGTGACGATAATTTCGGTGCGGATGCGGCGCTCTTTCCCCTCTGCTTTGAGGAGGAGGATGGGTCGATTTCCGCGCGTGTCCCGATTAAAATCGAGGAGGGCAGCGGAGAGCTGACCTTTGGCGTTCCCATTGCAAAGGGGACGAAGCTGCGCCTTGCATATGGCGATCCCTATGCAATTCTCTCGACGGCGGCGAAGAACGCGCATCACATGGCGGATTTTTCGCCGCAGGTAGTTATGGGGGCGGCGTGTGTCGGGCATTATCTTCTGCTCGGTGATGACGTGACGAGCGAGCTTGGCGCATGTGCGGCGTTTCCCGCCGCAGCATCCTTCATGTTTGGCGAGGTGCGCCGCGCGGGGAGAAAAATTGTCGCCGCGCAGCTGAATGTCATGTTGGTCGGCATGAAGGAGAACGCCGAGGGCGTCTGCGATGTAGAGCTGCATCCCAAACGCGTGGCGCAGCTCTCCTACAACCGCAAGATGATTGCCTTCATGTCGCATTTTGTCCGCGTTACGGAGGAGGAACTGAACAGTGCCAACCGTCGGCTGAGCCAGCTGGCAAGCCGCGATGCGCTGACGAACCTGCTCAACCGCCGTGAGATGGAGCGGCTGCTCCAAGAGGCGGTGCGCGACGCACAGGAGAATCGGACGCTGCTGACCGTCATGCTGATGGATATTGATCACTTTAAGGGCGTCAACGATACCTATGGGCATGATGTTGGGGACAAAGTGCTGCTGACGGTTGCAGACGCCATTTCGGGCACCATCCGCGGCTCGGATGCGGGCTGCCGTTGGGGCGGAGATGAGTTCTTTGTCATCCTGCAGGGCGCCACGCTCGAGCTTGCGGGGCGCGTGGGCGAACGAATCCGCCGGCGCGTCGAGGCGGCAAAGATGGCGTTTGACGGCAATGTGACGGTCAGTATCGGCGTCGCCCATTTTGATCCGGAGCGTGACAACGAGCTGCAGCTCTTTAAGAATGCGGACGAAGCGCTCTACAGGGCAAAGAAAGAGGGGCGCAACGCGGTCTACTGTCTTGGCCTGGGGAAAGTACGGCAGGGTGAATAGAAAAGAAATTAGTGTGATGGGGAGAGCATACCATGTTTGATTTTTTGCGCAGGCATTTCGCTCCGCGAAAAAACGGCAGACAGACGCGCGAACAGGCACGCCCCGGCGTGCAGTTGCTTGCCTCCATGCTCGTTTGTTTCCCGGAGATCGCTTCCGTTTCATATGATCCCGCCGGCGGCGGGCTGACCCTTGATTTTACCATTCGCGCGGCAGTGTCCGACGCGGAAATGGATACGTTTTCGGTATTTTTGATCGAGAGCATCGAGACTTATCACGCACTGGAGGACGGGATTCTGTGCGAGTCGCAGACGGCATATGAGCGCTACGATGCACTCACGATGCTGCATCTCCTGCGCCCCATGACGGAACTGACTGAACGTGAGCTAAGTCTCATTGTGCGCCTTATGACGGACAAGTTTGGGGATCAGCTCCTCGTCGATCCGCACAATATGGATGTGCTTGACACTGAGTTCAGCAGCCTCCAGCACGAGACCCTCGAGCGGATGCTCGTTGCCGTGCGGGATATTCCGCTGCATGACCGTCTGGTCGGTATTCGCGAGCATGATCAGGTCGTTGTTTACAATCGTTCGTGAGCAGATTATTTATCGTGCTGCTGTAAAGGAGAAATCGCGTGCGCATCATGTTGGTCGGAGATGTCGTCGGACGTGCGGGGCGCCGCGCCTTCCGCACGCATACGCCGCGGCTCCGCACGGAGCGAAAAATAGACGTCGTGATTGTCAACGGAGAGAACTGCGCCGGGGGCAAGGGCTTCACGCGCAAGGCGTTGGATGAGCTCTATGCGGGCGGTGCGGATATTGTGACCTCCGGCAACCATGTGTGGGATAAAAAGAAGTCTTCGACTTCATCGACGACGAGCCGTTTCTCGTGCGTCCCGCCAACTATCCGGAGGGGACACCGGGGCAGGGGTACTGCATTTTTCCGTTCAAGGCGCGGAACATTGCGGTCATGAATCTATCGGGACGCTCCTTTATGCCGCCGATGGACTGCCCGTTTCAAAAGGCGGAGGAGCTGATCGCAGAGATCGGCGACCGCGCAGATATTTTCGTCCTTGACTTTCATGCGGAAACGACCTCCGAAAAGCTCGCGATGGGCTATTATCTTGACGGGCGTGCGGATGTTGTCGTCGGCACGCATACACACGTACAGACGGCGGACGAGCGGATTTTGCCGCACGGTACGGCGTACATCACGGATCTCGGTATGGTCGGGGTGCAGGATTCCATTCTCGGCGTGCGCACTGATCTCGTTTTGAGGAAGTTTCTGTCGGGGATGCCTGTACGCTTCGAGATGGCGGAGGGGGCGGCGGAGTATGCTGCCGTCATCGTGGATATCGACGACGTGCAAAGGCGCCGCACGACCATTGAACGTGTATTAATTCGGGACGAACAGCCTCAAACTTAGGGAGATTTTACATGGCAAGCGATTTGCATATCCATACGACCTTTTCCGATGGGAGGGATACCCCGGAGGAGATCGTAGAAGCGGCAAAGGCTGCGGGACTTCGCTATATATCGATTACCGACCACGACAGTGTGGAAGGCGTGACCGAGCTCTATGAGAGCGGCCGCTGCCCCGCAGGAAGTCAGCTGCGCATCATTCCGGGCGTCGGATTCAGTGCCGATTATCCGGATCGGACGGTGCACATTCTCGGCTATGGGATCGATATCTATAACGCAGGACTCCAAGAAAAACTCGAAGAACTCAGCGAAGCACGGTGGACACGGTTTACTGAAATTGTGGATAAACTCAAAGGGCTTGGTTACGAGATCGGTGAGACAGAGGTGCTGACCGACGAGGGAATGTGCAAGGCTATCGGCCGCTCTCATGTGGCGCGCGTACTCGTCAAAAAAGGCTATTTCGACGCCATACGTCCCTGTTTCGAGCAGCTCCTTATGCGAGGCAGACCTGCCTATGTGCCGCATTTTCGCCTCGCGCCCGACGAACTCATCGACATCATCAAGGGGGCGGGCGGTGTGCCTGTGCTCGCCAATCCGAAATCCATCGGTGACGAAGCGGTGGTCACGGATCTCATTGAGCGCGGCATCGGCGGCATCGAGGTCTTTTATCCAAGCTACGACATGCAGGACACGCAGCACTATCTTGAAATCGCGCAGCGGCACGGGCTTTTCGTTTCGGGCGGTTCGGACTACCGCGGCTTTACAGGGCGCGAGCCGGGCGAACTCGGTCAGTTTACCATCGAGGATGTCTACGCGGAAAATTTCTACCGGCCGCCGCACGGCGCATAACGGCTTGGAATCATAAAGAGGAGGGACACGCATGGACGTGATCGCCCTTGTCGGCCCCAGCGGCACGGGAAAAAGCCACCGCGCGCTGTGGGTCGCCCAAAAGAACGGCGCGGACGCCATCATCGACGACGGAATTCTCATCAAAGACGGTAAGGTTATCGGCGGCATTTCCGCGAAGAAGGAGAAGAACCGCATCATGGCGGTTCGGCGTGCGATTTTCGTTTTGGCGGGACACGCTTCAATGGTGCGCGATGCCATCGCCGCCGCCGCGCCGCGCCGCATTCTCGTGCTCGGCACCTCCGAGAACATGGTGCAGAAGATTGCCAAGACGCTGCGCATCGGTACGATCAGCAAGATCATCCGCATTGAGGATATCGCCTCGAAAAAAGATATGGAAATCGCGCAGTACCATCGCCTCAAGAAAGGCGAGCACATTATTCCCGTGCCGAGCATTGAACTAAAACCTCATTTTTCCGGCTATCTCATTGATCCAATTAAATCTTTTTTCAAGACCTCCTCATCGAAGCGGCGCCGCCTCGGGGAGCGTTCGATCGTACGACCCGTATTCAGTTATTACGGAAAACTCGTCATCGACGACTCCGTGATCAAAAATATTGTGCACATCGTCGCAGAAAAAATTGACGAAGTATATGGCGTCGGGAGTACCCATGTACAGCATGTGGTCAATGGGGACGACGATCTTGGGATTACGGTTTCAACCGAGCTCGTATTCTCCTACGGGCATGAGATTACAAACACTATGGAAACGCTTCGAAGCGAGCTGTGCTATGAGATCGAACGCATGACTGGGATGGTCGTGCATGAGGTCAATATTCTGGTTAAAAGTCTGCATGTTGCTCCGGCGGCGGCACCCGCATAAAAGCCTTCTTCACTTTTTGGGGGAAAAGTGCTAGAATGAAAAGGATTTTTTTCGGGGATGTAGAAATAATAAATATGTTTTCCTATGCAGTTTTTTTGATGCAAGGAAATGGGGAAAGGAATGTGACGTTTCATGCTGGAACAGCTCGTTAGTTCCTCAACGCTCGACATCGGCAGCCGCGCACTGGCCGCGGCATCCCTGCGGCATGAGGTGCTCAGCAACAATATTGCCAACGTGAATACACCGAACTTTAGGCGAAGCCATGTCCGGTTTGAAGATCTTCTGCAAAAAGAGCTGGGGCTTGCCGAAGATCCGCTGATGAAGGTTGTGCGCACGCATGACCGGCATTTTCCGCTGGCCTTCCGCGGGAAGGCGCACGGCGTGATCGAGCAGGACAGTACGACGAACATGCGTCTTGACGGGAACAATGTGGACATTGACATCGAGATGGCGGAGGTCGCGAAAAACCAGCTCTATTACAGCGCCTTAGCAAACCGTATGGGCGGTTATGTGAGTAAGATAAAGAGTATTATCAACAGCAATCAGGGCAGCTGAATATAGGGAGGGAACGGTATGGGCATGTTTTTGGGAATTGATGCAGCGGCATCCGGACTTACGGCAGAACGTCTGCGCATGGACGTTATCTCGAATAATATTGCGAATGCGAATACGACACGCGCACAAGGCGGCGGCGCTTATCATCGCCGCTATGTGGTCTTTCAGCCGCGTGAAAAGGGCAATGGAATCGGTTTTGAGTCGTTCCTTGCACGTGCATCCGAGCGGATGCGCCCGGGGGACGGCGTTCGTGCGCTCTCAATCGAGACAGATCGGTCGCCGGGCGTGCTCGTCTACGAACCGGGACATCCGGATGCGAACGCGGAGGGCTATGTTGAACGCCCGAACGTCAATATCGTCTCCGAGATGGTAGATATGATCTCGGCATCGCGCGGCTACGAGGCAAACGCAACGACCATCAATGCCGCGAAATCCATGGTAAATGCAGCACTGCGCATCGGCAGCGGCAGCTAATTTCAGCGCTCATTGATAAGGGAGATCGATTTACATGGAAATACAAGCACTGCAAATGACCCCCGTAACGATGCGCGCGACCAGTCATCTTGGGGAGACAGTTGACAGGGCGGAGACAAAAAGCTTCGGGACCTATCTGAAAGATGCGCTCTCCGAGGTGAACCGGCTCCAGCTCGACTCCGAACATCAGGATGCACTGCTGGCGGCGGGAGAAGTCCAGGATGTCTCTCAGGTCATCGTGGCAGGGCAGAAAGCCGAGATCGCGCTTCAGCTGACGCTGCAGCTGCGCAACCGCGCTGTTTCTGCCTATCAGGAAATCATGCGAATGCAGGTTTGATCGCTTCCTAGTTTGCACTATGCGGCGGCGCCCGCATGGGGGAACGGGAAGTACATCCATGATGACTTGAAGGGAAAGAGATTATGGGAGAGTGGAAAGAGCGCGGCCTTGCCATGTGGGAACGCTTTGACAAGCGCCAACGCTATATCATGCTTGGCTCCGCACTCGCGATTCTTGCACTCATCTTTGGACTCAGTTTTTGGTATGGCAGCAAACCGGATATGGTGCCGCTCTTTACCGATATGGAGACCAAGGATGCGGGCGAGGTCGCCAATCAGCTGCGTGAGGCGAAGATCAGCTATGAGGTGCAGGACGGCAAGAATGGGACGACTATTCTTGTGCCGACGACGAATGTCCATGAGGCGCGCCTCAATCTCGCCACACAGGGACTGCCGCGCGGAAACAAGGGATTTGAGATCTTTGACGACAGCAAACTCGGTGTGACCGAGTTTCAGAATCGCGTCAATTATCTCCAGGCGCTGCAGGGCGAATTGACGCGAACCATCGAGCAGATCGATGCCGTTGAAAAGGCACGCGTACATATCGTGCTGCCGGAGGACAGCCTCTACAAAAAAGAGGAAAAGCCCGCGACGGCATCTATTATGCTGCGCCTGAAGCCAAGCACGGAACTGACCAAAAAGGAAATTAAGGGCATCGTCAACCTTGCCGCGCACAGCGTCAAGGGGCTGACGCCTGAAAATATCACGATCGTTGACGATACAGGGAAAATCCTCAATGATCCGGACGACCAGGACGAAAAGTCGGTCGGGGTCAAGACGCTTACACAGCTCGATATGACCCGTAAGGTACAGGACAATATTGAGAAAAAGGTGCAGTCCCTCCTCGATCAAACGCTCGGAGAAGGACGTGCCGTTGCGCGCGTCAGCGTCGAACTCGACTTTGACGACCGCCTGACGGATAAGCAGACATTTACCCCCGTTGTGGACGACGCAGGCATCATCCGCAGTCAGCAGGATATCTCCGAGAACTACACCGGGAGCTCGACGAACCCGGGAGGACCGGCGGGCGTACAGAGCAACGTGCCCGGTTATGTGGAGCAGGAGAGCAACGCCAACGCGCAGTACGAGAAAAAAGAATCCACAAAGAACTATGAGATCAACGAAGAGCGCCAGCACGTCATCGCGTCGCCCGGATCGATCCGTCGGCTGACGGTTGCCGTTCTCGTCAATGACGACGTGACGCAGCCGCAGCAGGAGAGCATCCTGCGCACGGTCAGCAGTGCGGCGGGCATCAATCAGGCGCGCGGCGACACGATCTCCGTCGAACCCCTGCCGTTCAGCAAAGAGGCGGCGGAGCGCCGCGCGGCGGAAGAACAGGCGGAAAAGGATCGTCAGGATCGCATTTTCTACGCGCAGGTCGGCATCGTCCTGCTCATCATCGCCCTCATCGTTGGAGGAATCCTCATGTATCGCCGCAAGAAACGTCTCGAGCGCGAAGCGGCGGAAGAGGCGCAGCGTATCGAAGAAGAGCGCATCGCAGAGGAGCGCGCCGCAGCAATCGCGGCGGGTCAGGTCGAAGAGGAAGACCTCTCCGAAGAAGAGCAGCAGCAGATGAATCAGAAACAAGCGCTGCTCGCGCTCATCGATGCGAAGCCGGAAGAGGTTGCGCTCCTCGTTAAGACGTGGCTTTCGGAGGGGGAGTGACCATGCCGGACATGTATGGCAGCGGAGACATGACGAATCAGCAAAAAGCGGCGATTCTCTTTATCGCGCTTGGACCTGAATACTCCGCAAAGCTCTTTCAGCATATGGATGACGACGAGATTGAGCAGTTAACGCTCGAGATCGCGAACCAAAAACAGGTATCCTCTTCGCTCAAGGCGGAGATCATCGCCGAATTCTACTCCATGTGCATGGCACAGGATTACATCTCCTCGGGCGGTCTCCAATATGCGCAGAACGTCCTCGAGAAGGCGCTCGGTCCCGACAAGGCGCTCGAGATCATCAACCGTCTTACGACGAGCCTGCAGGTGCGTCCCTTCGACTTCCTGCGCAAGACCGATCCCGCGCAGCTCCTCAACTTCATACAGAACGAGCATCCGCAGACCATCGCGCTCGTCATGGCGTATCTCGATCCGGATCAGGCGGCGATCGTCCTTGGATCGCTCCCTCCCGAATCGCAGGTCGAGGTCACAAAGCGTGTTGCGACGATGGATCGTACGTCGCCGGATTTCATCCGAGAGGTAGAGCGCGTGCTCGAACGGAAACTCTCTTCTATGGTTACACAGGACTTCACCACGGCAGGCGGGATCAAGGCGATCGTCGAGGTGCTCAACCGCGTCGACCGTACGACGGAGAAGGCGATCGTCGAGACCCTCGAAGTCGACAATCCCGAACTCGCCGAAGAGATCAAAAAGCTCATGTTCGTGTTCGAGGACATCGTGCAGATCGACGACCGTTCGCTCCAGCTCGTCCTGCGTCAGGTCGAGACGAAGGATCTCTCCCTCGCGCTCAAGGCGACGCCGCAGGAAGTTGCGGAAAAGGTGTTCAAGAATATGTCCACGCGTGCGGCAGATATGCTGCGCGAGGAGATCGAGTTCATGGGACCTGTCAAGATTCGCGACGTCGAAGAGGCACAGCAGAAGGTTGTCGGTGTCATCCGCGTGCTCGAGGACAAGGGCGAAATCGTGATTTCGCGCGGCAAGGGAGACGAGATGATTGTCTAGGGTTATCAAGGCAGCCGTCTGGGAAGAGAATCCGCACCTCATAGACGTACCGCCCCCACCGCCCCCGCCCCGCGAAGAGGGGGAGGCGGAAGCCTTAAGCGAAGAGGCGGTGCAGAACCTCCTCGCCCGCATCGCCGAGCGCGAACAGGCGATGGACGAACGCGTCAAAGAGGCGGAAATACAGGTCGCCGTACTCCACGGGGAAGCCGAGGAAGAGCGCGACCGACTTCTCAGTGAGGCGCAGAAACAGATCGAAAACGACCGTGCAGAGGCGCGTGCCGCAGGGCATGCAGAGGGCTTTGCCGCAGGCCATGCCGAAGGCGAAGCCGCCGTGCGCGAAGAGATGGCGGAGCTCATCCGCACGACCAACGCGCAGGCGGAAAAGACACTGCGCGACGCACACGACGCCATGCGCGATTATCTCATGCAGGCAGAGGAGGATATTGTTTCCATTGCCATGACGGCAGTGGAGCGCATTCTCCCGCAGCATTTCATTGATGTGCCGCAGATGGTTCTGCCCATCGTCCGCGACGCGATCCTCCGGGTCAAAGACCAAAAGGAAGTCGTCGTCCATGTGCCGCCGGACAGCTATGATTTTGTCCTCATGGCACGCGACGAACTGCGAGGACTCCTCACGGCGGGGGATACGAATCTCACGATTACCTCCGACGAGGCAATGAAGCCGGGCGACTGCCTTGTGGAGACGCCGAACGGCAGCGTGGACGCACGCCTTCAGACGCAGATCGAACAGCTCAAAAAGGCTGTGCGGGAAGTAATGCTATGAATATGAGTGAAACGGGGGGGAATCCCCCATTTTCCATAGATATCCGGAAATTTAAGGATGCCCTGCACGCAGCGTCACCGATGAAGCTCACGGGGAAGGTCACGCAGATCATCGGTCTCGTCATCGAGTCGCAGGGACCCACGGTGACGGTCGGCGAGCTGTGCTATGTCAGATCCCATTTCACCGGGATGCCGGCAGTGCCCGCAGAGGTCGTCGGATTCCGGGAGGGGAGCGTCCTGCTCATGCCGGTCGGCGAGATGCAGGGCATTGGTCCGGGCTGCGAGGTCACGGCAACGGGACGACGCCTGCGTGTGAAGGTCGGGGAGGAACTCCTCGGGCGCGTGCTGGACGGGCTCGGCAACCCCATTGACGGCAAGGGACCTATCCTTACAAAGGAAGAGTATCCCCTGCAGGCACCGCCGCCGTCGCCGCTCTCTCGTCCGCGCATCAGTGAAAACCTCTATGTCGGTGTGCGTGCTATCGACGGGCTCATCACGCTCGGTGACGGACAGCGCATCGGCATCATGGCGGGCTCGGGTGTCGGCAAGTCCACGCTGCTCTCCATGATTGCGCGCAATACGGAGGCGGATATCAGCGTCATCACCCTCGTCGGCGAGCGCGGACGCGAGGTACGCGACTTTATCGAGCGGGATCTTGGTGAGGAGGGGCTCAAACGCTCCGTCGTCGTCGTTGCGACCTCGGATCAGCCGGCGCTCGTCCGCATCAAGGGCGCGATGACGGGAACGGCGATTGCCGAGTATTTCCGAGACCGCGGGCACAAGGTCGTCCTCATGATGGACTCCGTGACGCGCTTTGCTATGGCACAGCGCGAAGTTGGACTCACCATCGGCGAGCCTCCCGCAACGCGCGGCTATACACCGTCCGTCTTTGCCATGCTGCCGCGGCTCCTCGAGCGCGCAGGCACGAGCGAGCATGGGTCGATTACAGGCATCTACACCGTCCTCGTTGACGGCGATGACATGAACGAGCCGATCGCCGATGCCGTGCGTTCGATTCTCGACGGACATATCGTGCTCTCGCGCCGGATTGCGGCGCAGAATCACTTTCCGGCGATCGACGTTCTGGGCAGTGTCAGCCGCGTTATGTACGAGGTCGTTCCCAAAGAACATCTTGAGGCGGCGCAGGAAATGCGCCAGCTCATGGCGGTCTACAGCGAAGCGGAGGATCTTATCCATATCGGCGCCTATGTCAAAGGCTCAAGTCCAAAGATCGACGCTGCGATCCAAAAAATCGAGGGCATCAACGATTTTCTTTGTCAGGATATCTTCGAAGTGACCTCTTACGAGGATACGGAGCGGCGGCTCGTGGAGCTGACGGGGAAGCAGCCTGCATCCGCTGAAGAACTCACATGAAAAAATTTCGATTTCAGCTTGAAACCCTCCTTAAGGTGACGCGCATGAAAAAGGAAAAGGCGGAAGTCGCCTTTGCCGAAGCCGTGCGAAAACTGGAGGAGGCGCGTGCATACCAGCGTCGGCTGCTCGAAGAGATGCAGCAGGGGCAGCATGATTACGAAGAACTCTCTAAAACGGGCACGCGCATCAAGATTGGGCGGCTCATGAGCTTTAACCGCTTCTTTGCATGGAAGCGGCAGCAGATCGAGGAGCAGCAGCAGGTTGTCCTGCGTGCGAATGCAGAGCGGCAAAAGCGTCTAAAAGTCCTGATGGAGCAGATGAGCGCGCTTAAGAGCATTGAAAAACTGAGGGAAAAACGTCTTGCGGAATACAAGGCGGAGGCACTGCAGGAAGAGCAGAAAATGCTCGACGAGATCGGCCTGCAGCTCACGATGAGAAACAGGGAAATGGAGGAAGCAGTATGATGGATCTTTCCGCCATACGGCAGATACAGGCACGCATCGCCGAGATTGAGGGACAGTTTAACCTGCCGCAGGCACAGCTTCCGGGTGCAGATTTTGCGGCACGCCTGCGTGCAGAGATTGACCGCAGCGCCGCAGGAGCGGCAGAGAAGGCACACACAGTGCAAGCCGCAGCTCCATCGGCTGCCGTTCAGGAAACGGCACGGGCAGAGCGGACTGCACCGACAGACGCTGCTCAGCCCGATCTCGCGCGTACGATTCATGCCGCTGCGCAGAAATACGCGGTCGACCCGAAACTCGTCTCCGCCGTTGCGGAGGTCGAGTCGGGGGGCGGCAGGACGCCGTCTCGGACGCGGGGGCAATCGGCGTCATGCAGCTCATGCCGGGAACGGCTGCGGAACTTGGCGTCAATCCTTACGATATGAAGAGCAACGTCGAGGGCGGTACGAAATATCTGAGCGAGCTCCTCGGCACGTTTGGCGGGGATGTCCGCAAGGCGGTTGCCGCCTACAATGCGGGAGCGAGTGCCGTTAAGGCATACGGCGGCGTTCCTCCGTACGCGGAGACGCAGGACTACGTGAACCGTGTACTCGATATTTATCGGTGAGGGAAGAGAAAGAGGGATGGGGATTCCATGCGGAAGAAACTAAAGATCCTATTCGGTCTGATCTTACTCCTCGTGATTGTTGCGGGCGGTTTTGCCCTTGGCGTCTACCTGCGTCTCTTTGACACGCAGGCACTGAACGAGGAATATCATCTGCACGAGCTTCCGATTGTCGGCGAATACTTCGTCCCGCCTGCGGGCAGTGCCGAAGAGACACAGACGACGGGGACGCAGAGCGCGCAGACGTCATCTGCAAAACCTGCCGCCGCAGGCACGCCGAAAAAGGTATCTGAGAGCGTAAAGATCACGAAAGAGGAGATCGCCAAGCAGCAGGCAGAGCGCGAGGCGGCGGAAAAAAAGCGCGTCACGAAACTTGCACGTCTCTACAATGATATGAAGGCGGCGGATGCTGCTAAGGTGATGGAGGCTCTCGATATCGACCTCTGCATTGCGATCCTCCAGCGTATGGACGAGGGCAACGCGGCGAAGATCATGGCAGCGTTCGAACCGGAACGTGCCGCTGAGATCACGCAGATCATCTACGAGGGCGTCCCGCGCAAAGGAGCGGCAGCACGCAGTGCAGCCGCCCATGCTCCCGTACCGGGGACAGCGGACGAAGCGCCCGCAGAATCCTCACAGCAGTAGCGAATGTGCATATTTACACGAAAAAGAAGAGCCTGCGAAATAGATGCAAAGCCTATTTCGCAGGTTTTTTGGGAGGTGTTGCCCTTGCGGCGTATTGTTTTACTGATGAGCCTTCTGCTCATCGGATTTTTTGGAATCATCGGCGCCGCAGGACATGCGGAGGCAGCGTTCAGCGATCGTGCGCATGACATGGCGAAGATCACGGGGATTCGCATCGGGAAAGCGGACGGCAATGTCCGCATCGTCGTGGATGCCGACCGTCCCGTAACCTATCGGCAGAATGTCCTTGCAAATCCCACACGCGTTGTGGTTGACGTGCAGAACGCATGGATTTCCGCAGACGTAAAGCGTTCAGTCGGCATCGACTCCTCAATTGCCTCTGCCGTACGTGTCGCGCAGTTCGACCAAACAACTGTCCGCATCGTGGTGGAGACCTCCGTGGGCAAGGACGGGTACAAGGTCTTTGCCTTGGGCGGCGGCAAGCCGCGTATCGTCATGGACTTTGGACGTGCGCCGGGCGGCGTGCCCAAGAAGCCCGCACCGCAGGTACAGCCGCCTGTGCAGCTTCCGCAGCAGGGTGAGCAGGAGGAGGACGAGAACGAACAGCCGCGCGGCAGCAGTGACGTTAATCGGGACATTTCCAAGATCATCGGGCTGAAGGGGCGCAAGATCGCCATCGATCCCGGACACGGCGGCAGCGATTCGGGGGCGATCGGCCCCACAGGCGTCATGGAAAAATCTGTGACGATCCGCGTGAGCAAGGAGGTCAAGCGCCTGCTCGAAGCGGAGGGAGCGACCGTGATCCTCACGCGTACGGGGGATACCGAGGTCTCGCCAAAGGGCGCACAAGCAACCGCTGTCGAGGAACTTGAGGCGCGCTGTGAGATTGCAAACAAAGCGAACGCAGATATCTTCATTTCCATCCATGCGGACGCCTTTACGAATCGTGAGGTCAAGGGGACGACTGCCTACTACTACACAAAGGGCTCGCCGCAGTCGAGGCGCCTTGCCGACAGTGTGCGCACTGCCCTCATCGACTCTATCGGCACGCTTGACCGCGGTACGCAGACCAGTAATTTTTACGTGGTAAAACATACGGATATGCCGTCCATTCTCGTTGAGATCTCTTTCATTTCAAATGCAGACGAGGAGCGTATGATGAACAGTGAGGCGGGCATCAAGAAGATTGCCCGCGGCATTGCGGACGGCATTGCGGATTATTTCGGATAAAAGAATGAGAAGAGGAGGGATGACTTGCAGGAAGTTCATGGTTACCGGGCGCGTGCCCGCCAGTTCTTCATTGTGCTCCTTCCGATTCTCATCACACAGCTCTCGCTCATGGCACCGGGATTCTTCAACACTGTCATGGCGGGACATATCAGTAAGGAAGATCTCGCCGGCGTCGCTGTCGGCGCGAGCATCTTCTTCCCCGTATTCGGCGCGTTTGTTGGGCTGATCTCGGGGCTGACTCCGGTGATTGCACATCATTACGGTGCGCAGGAGCGGAGGGAGATCAGGAGCGTCGTCCGGCAGGGATTCTACTGGGCGACGCTTTTTGGCGCGCTTCTCTTGGTGCTGGGTGCACTCACTGTTCCGATGCTTGTGCGGGCGCTCGATCTCGAGCCTGTCGTCGAAAATATCACGATGGAGTATCTGTCCTACATCGCATTTGGCATGATACCGATCGCGCCTGCGAGCGTTCTGCGCAACCTCATGGATGCACATGGGAAAACGCGGCTCACGATGTTTATCACCGTGACCGTTGTGCCGATCAACATTGTCCTCAATTACATATTCATGTACGGTGCGTTTGGAATTGCGCCGTTCGGCGGTGCAGGCGCAGGGCTCGGCGCTGCGCTGAGCTATACCGTGTTCCTGCTGCTCACCATCATTGTTGTTCTGCGCATGGAACAGTTCAAACGCTATCATGTCTTTTCGGGATTCCCGCGCCCCGTGATCTCCGACTGGCGGGCACAGCTGAAGATCTGTATTCCCATCGGCATGACAGTTTTCTGCGAGCAAAGCATCTTCGGTGCGGTCGGTCTGCTTATGGCGGCGTACGGTACAACCGTGCTTGCTGCGCATCAGGCGGCGATGAACTTTACGACCATCGTCTATATGCTGCCGCTTTCCGTCTCTATGGCGATCACCATCCTCGTTGGATACGAGGTAGGCGCGGGGCGCGAAAACGGTGCACGCGCATACATCCGCCTGAGCCGCGTGCTGACGCTTGCCTTCGTCGGCATCATTGCTCTTGCGCTTGCCGCCATGCGCGACCATGTCGCCGCGCTCTATTCGACGAATCCGGAAGTGCAGGAACTTCTGCGTGTCTTCCTTCTCTATGCACTCGTTATGCAGTTCTGCGACTGCATCAACGCGCCGCTCCAAGGGGCACTGCGCGGCTATAAGGATGTCACGGTTACATTCTGGCTCGCCGTCCTTTCCTTCTGGGGGATCGGACTGCCTGCAGGATACCTGCTCGCACAGATGACGGAGCTGGGACCATACGGCTACTGGGCGGGGCTCAACGGCGGCATCATCTTTGGCGCCGTCTGCCTCATGATCCGCCTGCGCGTCATCGAGAACCGGATGCGGCGGGAAAACGAGAGAAATGCGGCGGTATCCGAAGTATAGACATATTGCCGCTGCTTATGAAAAAAATCAATATTGAAATTCTCCTGAAACGTGGTATGATAAACGCTGTGAGATAAACTTTCTCATATGGGATGGATTTATAGGATCATTTGATTCAACTATGTGATTTTTTTCACTATTATGTCAATGAGAGGGGAATATCATGGCGGAGCAGAAGCACGTTGTTATTGTCGGCGCCGGTTTTGGAGGGATTTGTCTCGCCAAGGAACTCGCAAAAGAAAATGTCCGCATCACGCTTGTCGATCGGCACAACTATCATCTTTTTCAGCCGCTCCTCTATCAGGTAGCGACCGCTGTGCTCGCCGTGCCGGAAATTGCATATCCGACGCGCGCATTCTTCAAGCACAACAAGAATGTGGAGTTCCAACTCGCCTCGGCGGAGGGGGTCGATCAGGAACGCAAGGTACTCCTGACCAATCACGGTGAGATCGCGTACGATTACCTCGTACTCGCGGCGGGCGCAACGACAAATTTCTTCGGCAACGAGAGCGTCGCACAGAACTCCTATCCGATGAAGAGCCTCCAAGAGGCGATCGCGCTGCGCAGCCATCTCGTTCATGAATTTGAACGAGCGGCAAGAGTGAATGAGACCGACGATGACGAGCGTCAGCGTCATCTCAACTTCGTCATCGTCGGCGGCGGCGCGACGGGCATTGAGCTGGCGGGCGCCATCATCGAACTGATCGATGTGTTTAAGAAGGAATACCATAGTCTTGATTTCAGCAGAGTTCACGTGATCCTGCTCGAGGCGATGGGCTCCGTCCTGCCGATGGTACCGCCCGACCTCCAACAGAAAACCATCGATGTTCTGCGGAAAAAGGGCGTTGATGTCCGGCTCAATACCGCCGTGACGGACTATGACGGATCAACGCTCAGCCTCAAGGGCGGCGACGTGATCCCGACCAAGACTGTGATCTGGGCGGCGGGCGTGCGCGCGCAGGACTTCATCAAAGACTGCGGCGGCGAGGTCGACCGCGCGGGGCGCATCATTGTCGAGGAGAACCTGCTCGTACGCGGCAGCGACTGCGTATTTGCGATCGGCGACTGCGCGAATTTCCAGCACGGCACGGAGCGCCCGCTCCCGACCGTTGCGCCCGTGGCAACGCAGGAGGCTCTGCAGGTGGGGCGGAACATCATGGCACTGATTCATGGGAAAAAGCCGGAAGAGCTTGGACGATTCGTCTATCAAGATCTCGGCGCGATGGCGACGATCGCGCGCGGCGAGGCGGTCATGAACGGTCCCATCCCTGTGATCGGCATCAATATGAAGGCGAGCGGTTTTATCGCGTGGACGGCGTGGATGTTCGTCCATCTCATGCGTCTGGCGGGGAAATATGCGAATTTCACCGTCATGATGAAATGGATTTGGAATTATATTTTGGGCAAACGTCTCGCACGCATCATCCTTACGAAGATGGAGTAGGACTTGCGCACCGCGTGCGTTTGTGTTATACTACGGCGGTAATGGACGCAGGGCGTCCGTTTCCAAGACTCGTTCTCGACGGCTTCGTCGAGTTCAACCAAGCGCGCACAAGCGGGCTTGTATCCGGCAAAAGAAACGAGGTGTATCAGAATGAAAGAGGGTATCCATCCGGAGTTCTTCGAGGCGACGGTGACGTGCGGCTGCGGCAACACGTTCAAGACCGGCTCGACCAAGGGCGATCTCCGCGTCGATGTCTGCTCGAAATGCCATCCGTTCTTCACGGGACGTCAGCGCGACGTTCAGGCGGGCGGACGCATTGAGAAGTTCCAAAAGCGCTACGCGAAGAAGTAGTAAAACCGGTGAGGTGCGCCGCACCTTGCCTGTTTTTGTCTGCGCATAACAGGAAGGGCTGCTGCACGAGAGATCGTGTGGCAGTCCTTTTTCATATAGAGGAAAAATTTATGTCAAAAAGAATTACCGATCTTGCCGTCGGCGGGCAGGCAGTCATCGAGGGCGTCATGATGCGCGATGCGGATCGGACGGCGACGGCGGTGCGACTGCCGACCGGCGAGATCGAGGTCGAGACGCATACCGTCACGTCCATCCGCGACCGGTATCCAATCCTCAATTTGCCGCTCATCCGCGGCTCGGTCATCATGATCGAGTCCCTCGTCATTGGGATGCGCGCGCTCTCTTTTTCCGCGCAGGCGGCGGGCGAGGAGGACGAGCAGATGACGAAGAAGGAGCTCGCCATGACGATCGGCTTTGCGCTCGTGCTTGCAAGCGTGCTCTTCATCGTCATCCCGACGGGTGCGGCGCACCTCGCGGCAGCTTATACGAACGATCCCGTCGTGTTCAACCTCATCGAGGGCGGCATCCGCCTCACCGTGTTCCTGCTCTACATTTGGGGCATCTCGTTTATGGACGGCATTCACCGCGTCTTTCAGTACCACGGCGCGGAGCACAAGACCATCCACTGCTATGAGGCGGGGCTGCCGCTGACGGTTGAAAACGTGCAGCAGTTCACGCGCCTGCACCCGCGCTGCGGCACGAATTTCCTTCTCATCGTCATGATCGTCGCCATCGTGTTCCACGTCTTTTTCGGCTGGCCAGACCTCTGGCTGCGCATTCTGAGCCGTCTCGCGATCCTGCCCGTCGTTGCGGGCGTCTCGTACGAGATCATCCGCTTTGCGGGGCGCAGCGAAAGCCGTCTCGTCCGCATCCTCATCACGCCAGGGCTGTGGCTGCAGTACCTCACGACGCGCCCGCCCGCGGACGAGATGGTCGAGGTTGCGATCGAGTCGCTCAAGGCGGTACTGCCGCCCGATCAAATCCCCGCAGGCAGCGGGAATTACCGAAAGGAAGCATCGTGTTAAGCAAACTCACCGCAGTCGCGGACAAATACAGAGAGCTCGAAGCGCTCCTCAGCGATCCCGCCGTCATGGCGGATATGGCGCGCTGGCAGCGGTACACGCGCGAGCACGCCGCGCTGACGCCCATCGTGACCGCATACGAAGCGTACCGCAAGGCGGAGGAAACCGTCGCCGAGGACAAGGAAATGCTCGCCGAGGCGGATGCCGAGATGAAGGAACTGTTGCTCGAAGAGATCGCCGCGGCGGAGGCGGAGCGCGAACGCCTTGCAGAAGAGCTGCCGATCCTCCTCCTGCCGCGTGACCCGAACGACGACAAGAACGTCATCGTCGAGATTCGCGGCGGCGTCGGCGGCGAGGAAGCGGCGCTCTTTGCCGCAAGTCTCTTCCGCATGTACGCGCGCTATGCCGAGCGGCAGGGATGGCGGACGGAGATCCTCAGCAGCAACGAGACGGAGATCGGCGGATTTAAGGAAATCTCGTTTCTCGTGACGGGTGCGGGCGCATACAGCAAGCTGAAATACGAGAGCGGCACACATCGCGTACAGCGCATCCCCGTCACCGAGTCCGGCGGGCGCATTCACACCTCGGCGGTCACGGTCGCCGTCCTGCCGGAGGCGGAGGACGTCGAGGTCACGATCGACCCGAACGACCTGCGCATCGATACCTACTGCGCTTCGGGCGCGGGCGGGCAGTACGTCAACCGTACGGAGACTGCCATCCGCATCACGCATTTGCCGACGGGCATCGTCGTGCAGTGTCAGGATGAAAAGTCGCAGCTCAAGAATAAGGAAAAGGCGATGAAGGTGCTCCGCGCACGCATCTACGACCGCGCGCAGCAGGAGCAGGCGGATGCCGTTGCCGCCGACCGGCGCAGTCAGGTCGGCTCGGGCGACCGCAGCGAACGCATCCGCACCTACAATTTCCCGCAGGGGCGCGTCACGGATCACCGCATCGGGCTGACACTCTACAAGATCGACGCCGTTTTGGACGGGGAGCTCGAAGAACTCCTCGCCGCGCTCATCACGGCGGATCAGGCGGAACGTCTGAAACAGGTGCAGTGATGGCGGAGCGTGAACTTTGGACGATCCGCCGTCTGCTCACATGGACGACGGATTTTTTTAAGACGCGCGACATCGAGAGCCCGCGCCTTGACGCCGAGGTATTGCTCGCCGCCGTCCTCGGCAAAGACCGCATGTATCTCTACGTCCATTTTGACGAGCCTCTTGAGCCTGCGGAGCTAAGCACGTTTCGCAGCTATGTCAAAGAGCGCGGCGCGCATACGCCGATGGCATATGTGCTCGGCAGGCGGGAGTTCATGGGGCTGGAGTTTTGCGTCACGCGCGACACGCTCATCCCGCGTCCCGACACCGAGATCCTCGTGCAGACCGCCGTGGATTTCCTGCGTGCGCGGCGTGCGGCAGGGGCGGACGCTATGAGCATCGCCGACCTCGGCACGGGGACGGGCGCAATTGCGCTCTCCGTCCTCTATCATGCGGATGTGTCGGATCTGCGCGCCGATGCCGTCGACATCTCGCCCGGCGCGGCTGCTGTCGCACGGGAGAACGCGGCGCAGCTCGGGCTCGCGGAGCGATGCTCTGTCCGGGAGGGCGACCTGCTCGCCCCGCTCGCGGGACGCACCTACGATATGATCGTATCGAATCCGCCCTATATCCCTGCGGGAGACATCGCGGAACTCATGACCGATGTGCGCGCCTATGAGCCGCATCTCGCGCTCGACGGCGGAGCAGATGGGCTCGATTTTTATCGCCGCATGATGGCGGACGCGCCCGCCATGCTGAAGGAGGGGGGCGCAATCGCCGTCGAGGTCGGCATCGGGCAGGCGGCGGATGTTGCCGCGCTTGCGGAGCGGCATCCGCGAATCGTGCGGACGGAGACAAAGAAGGATTTGGCGGGGATTGAGCGAGTAGTCGCAGCGTATGGAGCGTGAGGTGAGATTTTGGTGTTGCCTCGCGGCTCAGGTAACGGCATATACATCATTCTCCCTCGCTATCAATATGTGTATGACAATGCCCTCTTGCTACAATGCGCGCCGAACAATAATTATTAAGAAAGCGTATCGCTTTACGCGCGCGGCAACATATTAGGAAAGGAGGCGCGCTCTATGCAAACGAAAATCATCTCCCCTGTGCGGGAGGCGGACATCGCATATGCCGCGCGGATGATTCGTGACGGCGCGCTTGTCGCGTTCCCGACGGAGACGGTCTACGGACTCGGGGCAAGCGGCCTCGACGCGGCAGCTTGCGCGCGCATCTACGCGGCGAAAGGACGCCCCTCCGACAATCCTCTCATCCTGCACATCGCCGATCTCTCCATGGCGGCGGATGCCGCGCGCACAATACCGCCCGCCGCCGCGCATCTTCTCACAGCGTTTGCACCCGGCCCCATCACCGTGATTTTGCCAAAGGCGGCGCATATACCGGACATCGTGACGGGCGGGCTCTCGACCGTCGGCGTGCGCTGTCCCGACCATGACATTGCGCGCGCCCTCATTCGTGCGGCGGGCGTCCCCGTCGCCGCGCCGTCCGCGAATACCTCGGGGCGTCCCAGCCCGACGACGGCGGTGATGGTCGCGGACGATCTTGCAGGGCGCATCCCGTGCATCCTTGACGGCGGCGCGTGCCGCTGGGGTGTCGAGTCCACGATTGTGGACTGTACGGAGGACGGCGTCGTAACCGTCCTGCGCCCCGGCGCCGTCACGCGTGAGATGATTGCGGCGGAACTGCCGCACATGGAGGTGCGCGTCGACCCCGCGCTCACGGCGGCGGATGCCGTACCGCGCGCTCCGGGCATGAAGTACCGCCATTATGCGCCGCGCGCGCCGCTCGCCGTCTATACAGGCGCGCCCGATGCGGTAGCAGCGGCGCTCCGTGCGGAAATTCTGCGGCAGAGGGCAGAGGGGACGCAGATCGGACTGATTGCCTTCCGGGAGACCTGTGCCGCGCTCACAGGCATCATATCTCCCGCATATGTTTATGCCTGTGGCGTACGCGGTGATGATGCTGCGTATGCGAATTGTCTTTACGATGCACTCCGCCGGTTTGACAATACGGACGCCGGGGCGCTCCTCGCCGAGGGGACGGACGAACACGGGCTTGGACTTGCCGTCATGAACCGCCTGCGCAAAGCGAGCGGAGGAAATATAATCATTGTAGGAGAATACGTATCCTAAAGAAAACTTATCAACAAAAGAGACTGACGCACATGTATTTGTGCATCAGTCTCTTTTACTTGTTAAAATTTGCCGGGCTGTTCAACAGCGTCAATTCTGTATCATCGCCGCATACTTTGCGCGGTCGTTTGACGGGATCCCCAAAGCGTCCATTGCTTTTTCAAGAGACAGATTTAGGTTCTTCATGAGGTTTTTGAGCGCGGATATTTGTGTCTTTTCTGTACCTTCGGCTCTGCCTTCTTTGCGCGCTTCGGCGCGGGCTTCGATCAGGTCGTCATTGATGCTCATTAGGAAATTCATATATAGCTCCTCCTTTTCACCGTTTTCCTTGAGTCGTCGGATCTCTTCGTCGATTTCCCGAATAAAGGGGCTGTCCCCGAGGATGCCGTTCATGTAGTTCAGGAAATCGTTGACCTCGGGATCAATATCGTCCGTCGGTTTTCCGGCGGAACTGAGGAATACCTTCGTCATGCCGTCCTGTAAGGTCAGATTTTTATCCTCGCGGCAGGTATTCTCAAATGTATAGACGCGCCGCTCGCCGCCCCACAGCGGGAAAGGGCAGAAGAAAATCACATAGGCATCGCCGAGGTCTTTGTATGCTTCCCCCGTCGTGAGGAAGTCAAAATCGATGGTCGTTTGATAAAAACGGCTGCGCCTGCCGATTTCCCGTGCGCCGTAATTGCGCACCTGCATCTCGAGAACGAAACGCGAGCCGGCGGTATCGGCAACGAATACGTCGAGACGAACGCCCTTGCTCTCATGCGTACTCTTGAGCGGATATTCGTTTTCGATGTAGGCAATATCTTTTACCTCAATGCCGAGTATTCGCTCGATGAGATGCTTGCAAATACGCTTGTAACTCATGATGAGCTTGAACATATAGTTGTCGGTGATGGTCAGATCCCGCCATTTTTTACGCTGGGTCAAGGGGCATCCCTCCTCGTCCCAATTTTACCATAAATCGCGCGGTCTCGCTAGATATATCGACTGCATCGCACAATTTAGGATTGTTTTATTTCGCCTAATCTGTATAATAAAACGTATACCAAGATGAAAGAGGAACGGCAATGGATCATCAAACGCACAACGCAATCGTCAGTTTTATCTGGGGCATCGCGGACGAATGTCTGCGCGATATTTATCAGAGTGGAAAGTACCGCGACGTCATCCTGCCGATGACCGTCATTCGCCGGCTCGACAGCGTACTCGAAGAGACGAAGGGCGCGGTGCTCGCCGCCAAGCGCAAATTCGAGGACGCACATGTGGACGTCCCGCCGGAAACCCTCTGCATCAAAGCGGGGCAGGCGTTTTACAACGACTCTCCCTTTTTGCTCAAGGATCTCACGAGCCGCACAAACGAGCAGAGCCTGAAAGCCGATTTCGTTGCGTATCTCAACGGCTTCTCGCCGAACGTACGGGAGATTTTGGACAAATTCAAATTTGACACGCAGATTGATACCATGGAGAAGGCAGGCATCCTCGGCGCCGTCATCGAAAAATTCACCGCCTCGGACATCAACCTCAGCCCCTATCCGATCTATAAGGACGCCGAGAAAAAAGAAGTCCTGCACCCGGGGCTAGACAACCACAGCATGGGCACGATCTTTGAAGAACTCATCCGCAAATTCAACGAAGCCAATAACCAACAGGCGGGCGAGCACTGGACGCCGCGCGACGTCGTAGAACTTATGGCAGATCTCATCTTCGTCCCCATCCGTCATGAACTCCTAGACGCCACGTATTCCTGTTATGACGGCGCGAGCGGCACGGGCGGGATGCTCACCGTCGCGCAGGCGCGCCTGCAGGAGCTTGCCGAGGAGCACGGCAAGGCCGTCTCCATCCACCTCTACGGACAGGAGGTGAACCCCGAGACCTACGCCATCTGCACCGCGGACATGCTGCTCAAAGGGGACGGCGCCGAGGCGGCAAACATCGAATACGGCTCGACACTCTCCGAGGATCATCACGCAAAGATGCACTTTGACTTCATGCTGTCCAATCCGCCCTACGGGAAAAACTGGAAAGCCGACGCTACCAAAATGGGTGGGAAATCGGACATCGAAGACCCGCGGTTTCGCGTCACGCTCGCGGACGGAGAACGCCTTGACGCATTCCCGCGCGTGAGCGACGGACAGCTCCTCTTCCTGCTGAACAACATCGCGAAGATGAAGCAAAATACAAAGCTCGGCAGCCGTATTGCCGAGGTGCACAACGGATCGTCCCTCTTTACCGGAGATGCGGGCAGCGGCGAGAGCAACGCGCGCCGCTTTATGATCGAGAACGACCTTGTCGAGGCGATCATCGCCTTGCCGGAGAACATGTTCTACAATACGGGCATCGGCACCTACATTTGGATTCTATCGAACAAAAAAGAAAAGCGTCGCAAAGGGAAGATACAACTCATCGATGCAACCGCGATAAAGGCGCCGCTCAGGAAAAACCTCGGCAAGAAAAACTGTGAATTTACCCCCGAACTTCGCGCGGAGATTCTGCGCGTCTTTTTGGCGTACGAGGAGAGCGACGTCAGCAAAATATTTGCGGGAAAAGAGTTCGGATATTGGTCTGTGACAGTGGAGCGTCCCCTGCGTCTGCGGATTACACGGGAAAAAGAACTCCCTGCGGGACTGCTCCGCAGCGCCGAGGAGCGTGCCGCCTACCAAAGGGCGCTCGATACCACGCCGCTTGACGACTGGACGGCGTTTGCAAAGGCGACGGGACTGAAGCCCGCCCTGCTGAAAAAACTGCGTCCCCATATCACCGTCAAAGATCCTGCGGCACAGCCTGTCGCGGGCGCAGCCGACTCCGCGCTCCGCGATACCGAGAACGTCCCGCTGAACTATCCGGGCGGGATTGCGGCGTTCATCGAGAACGAAGTGCGCCCCTATGCGCCCGACGCCTATATCGACGAGAAGAAAACTGAGATCGGCTATGAGATTAGCTTCACGAAGTATTTTTATCGACCGTTGGAGCTAAGGAAAATTGATGAGATTGTTCATGATATTCGTGTTGTGGAAGATGCAAGCAATAGACTACTTAACGCTGTACTCAACTATTGAGGAAATGATAGAATGAAGCGATACAAAACCTATAAAACAACAGATCAATCGTGGTTGACAAATGTGCCAAAGCATTGGGGATATGTGAAGTGTAAAACACTATTTGCGACGCAAACAGAGAAAAATAAAAATAATGAAGAAGGAAATATACTGTCATTGACACTGCAAGGCGTCGTCCGAAATAATAGGGAGAAACCTATTGGATTAAGTCCAAGTGATTACCGAACCTATCAAATCTTTGAAAAAGATGATTTGGTATTTAAGCTCATTGACCTTGAAAATATTTCTACCAGCAGGGTGGGACTTGTTCCTGAGCGGGGAATCATGAGTTCTGCCTATATACGTCTGTCTGCAAAATGCGATATTAATACAAGATATTTTTATTTTCAATACTATGACTTGTGGTTGAGACAAATCTTTAATGGTCTTGGGGCAGGTGTACGTCAAACCCTATCCGCGAATGACTTGTTGAACATAAAAATTGTTGTCCCGCCACGTGACGAGCAGGATCAAATCGTGCGCTATTTGGATTCGAAAATATCTGCGATAGATGCGGGGATTTCAAAGCTGGAAGAACAAATCAAATGCTTGAAAGAACTCAAATCAACACTGATCTCCGATGTCGTCACCGGAAAGATCGACGTTCGGGACGCCGAGATTCCGACAAATCCGTCCATGGAATAGGAGGATGCGCGATGAGCTGCACGAATACGAAGGAGAGCGGGCTGGAGTCGCTGATTGTTTCGTATCTCACCGATCGGAACGGCTATGAGGAAGGCACGAACGCCGACTATAACGAGGCGTTCGCGGTCGATGAGACGCGGCTCTTTCGCTTCCTTCGAGAGACGCAGGCGGCGGAGGATGGAAAAGCTCGGCGGTCTCGCGGACGAGCGGGGGCGGCGTGCCTTCCTTGGACGGCTCTCCTCAGAGATCGCAAAGCGCGGCATCGTGGATGTCCTGCGCCGCGGCATCAAGGATCGCGCCGCACACTTCACGCTCTACTATGTGACGCCAACGGAGGGGAACGCCGAGGCAAAGGAGCTTTATGATGAGAATATTTTCAGTGTGACGCGTCAGCTCTGCTATACCGCAGGGGCGCGGCTCGCGCTCGATCTCTGCATCTTTGTCAACGGACTGCCGCTCGTCACGATGGAGCTCAAAAACAGTCTGACGAAGCAATCGACGGCGGACGCGGTGCGGCAGTACCGGGAGGATCGGTCGCCGCGCGATCTGCTCTTTTCGTTCAAGCGGTGCATGGTGCATTTTGCCGTGGACGATCGCACCGTCATGTTCTCGGCGCAGCTCGCGGGCAAGGAATCTGTGTTCCTGCCCTTTAACAAGGGCAATCACGGGGGTGCGGGCAATCCGCCGAATCCCGCGGGGCTGATGACGGACTATCTGTGGCAGGATATTCTAACGCGCGCGAAGCTTTCGCGCATCATTGAGGGCTATGCGCAGCTCGTGAAAGAGACGGGGGCAGGCACGCGAGAGCAGATGATCTTCCCGCGCTATCATCAGCTCGACTGTGTGGAGCGTCTGCTCGCGGATGTGCGCGCGCATGGGATCGGCGGGCGCTACCTCGTGCAGCACAGTGCGGGGAGCGGGAAGTCGAACTCGATCGCGTGGCTCGCGCATGGGCTGGTCGGTCTGATGCGGGACGGGCGCCCGATGGTGGACTCGGTGCTCGTGGTGACGGATCGGCGAATCCTCGATCGGCAAATTCGCGATGCGGTGAAGCAGTTCATGCAGATGTCGAACATTGTTGCGTGGGCGAAGCACTCGTCTGCGCTGCGTCAGGCGATCGCGGACGGAAAGCGGATCATCGTGACGACGATCGAGAAGTTCCCACATATCGCTCAGGCGATGAGCGCATCCCTTGCAGGACGACGTTTTGCCATCATCATCGACGAGGCGCACGCGGGGCAGACGGGGCGCAATGCGGCGCAGATGAACCGGACGCTCGCGGGCGGCGGGGACTTTGCGGCGCTCGACGATGAGGACAAGATCAATGCTCTGATGGAGTCTCGGAGACTCCTCCCGAATGCGAGCTATTTTGCATTCACGGCGACACCGAAGAACAAGACGGAAGAGCTCTTTGGGACGCGCTATGAGGAGGACGACGCGGTGATGCATCGTCCGTTCCATGTCTACACGATGAAGCAGGCGATCGAGGAGGGCTTTATCCTCGATGTGCTGAAGAATTACACGACGGTTGAGAGCTGGTACCGCATCGTTCGAACGGTCGAGGACGATCCGATGTTTGATACGAGGCGCGCGCAGAAGAAGCTGCGCGCATTCGTCGAAGGAAAGAGGAATGTTATCGCGCAAAAAGCGGCGGTGATGGCGGAGCATTTTTGCGCGTCGGTGGCGCGGCGGCTCGGGGGTAAGGCGCGCGCGATGATCGTGACGAGCAGCATCGAGCGTTGCGCCGCTTACTATCGGGCGGTGAACGATGCGCTCGCAGCGGAGAGACGTTCCTATCGTGCGCTGATCGCGTTCTCGGGGGAGCATGAGGGCGTGACCTGCGCCGAGATGAACGGTTTCCCCGATACGGATATTCCCGCACGGTTCAAGGAAGATCCCTATCGCATCCTCGTTGTGGCGGACATGTTCCAGACGGGATTTGACGAGCCGCTCTTGACGGCGATGTATGTGGACAAGAAGCTCGCGGGGATCGCTGCGGTGCAGACGCTCTCACGGCTGAACCGGGCATATCCCGGCAAGCGCGAGGTCTGTGTGCTCGACTTTGCGAATAACGAGGGGGACGTCGCCGACGCTTTTGCAAAGTACTATCGGACGACGCTGCTCGCAGGGGAGACCGATCCGAATAAGCTCCACGATCTGATCGCGGTGATGGAGGGCTATGAGGTCTATGCGGGGAGCGATGTGGAGCGCGTCGTGCGGCGCTTCCTTGAGGGAGCGGAACGCCCGCTGCTCGATCCGACGCTCGATGCGTGTGCCGCGCGTTATATGGAGCTAGAGGTGGGGGAGCAGATCGCGTTTAAGTCGGCGGCAAAGAATTTTGTCCGCACCTATCAGTTCCTCGCGATGATTCTCTCCTCCAGCAATGCGGCGTGGGAGAAGATGTCCATCTTTTTGCATCTGCTCGTGCCAAAGCTGCCCTCGCCCCCGGAGGAAGATCTCGCGGAGGGCATTCTAGAGACGGTTGACCTCGGCAGCTATCGGAACGCGGCGCGGGAGGCGATCGCGATCCTCTGTGCGGATGAGGATGCAGTGCTCTTGCCCGTGCCGACGGGATCTGCGGCGCATCCGACGGCGCCGGAGCTCGATCCGCTCTCTGAGATCGTGGCGGCGTTTAACAAGTCGTTCGGCAATATCGTATGGACGGAGGACGACGAGGTGCGGCGGCAGATCTATTCGCTGCCAGTACAGGTGGCGCAAGACAGAGCCTATCGGAACGCGATGAAAAACTCGGATGCGCAGAATGCGCGCACGGAGAGCGACCGCGTCCTCCAAGACATTATCTATAAGAACATTGAGGACTATTTGAAACTCATCCTACATATGCAGTCGACGCCGGGATTTGAGGATCGGCTGAGAGATTTTGTATTTGATACGACTTACAACGGTGGCGGCGTGCCGCGCGTGCCGGAGCAGTACGCGCCCTACGCGGAGCAAAGCAGGGAGGCGGCGGATCGCGAGGAGGGATTCGGCAGGCGTTATTGAGAAATCTCACATAAAAAAGACTGCTGTACGTTGGTCAATACGTTTGTGCAGCAGCCCGGATCTTCAATTTAGGCTTCCATTTTACAATGCGAGAATCTGATCGCGCAGGGCGGCGAGTTGCTCGCTCGAGGGGACGTAGAGCATGCGTACCTTGTCGAGGACGATTTCGCAGCCTGTGCCCCTGAGCTCATCCTCTATCTGCCCGATGCTCTGTCCGCCCCAGCCGTACGAGCCGAAGGCAAACGCTTTGCGCCCCTTTGGCGCGAGCCCCTTCATGTAGCAGAGGAAGCCGCCGATGGTGGGAAGCATGTTGTTGTTGAGTGTAGGGGAGCCGACGGCGAGGTAGCGGCTCGTGAGGACGTCGGTCATGATGTCCGCGTGCGTGTTGCACTTGATGTCGTAGTAGCCGACAGACATACCCTTGTCGATGAACGCCTCGGCGATGGCGTGTGCCATCATCTCCGTGGAGTGCCACATGGTGTCAAAGACGATGACCGCGCGCTCCTCGGTCTCGCCCGTCGACCACTGCTTATAGTGCTTGATGATCTCGGGGATGTGCGAGCGCCAGATGATGCCGTGTCCCGTGGCGATGAGCTCCATATCGAGCCCGTGGAGCGCTTTGAGCGCCGCCTGTGCTTGATTGCCGTAGGGGAAAAGGATGTTGGCGTAGTATTTTTTCGCCTCCTCGCAGACGATGGCGAGATCAGTGTCGTCATCGTAGCGCGTGCCGCTCGCGAGGTGTTGACCGAACGCGTCGTTCGAGAACAGAATTTTTTCCTCGGGGCAGTAGGTGACCATGCTGTCCGGCCAGTGGAGCATCGGCGTCGGGATGAATTGCAGGGTGCGCTTGCCGATGGAGAGCGTAGAACCCGCCTTGACCGTCTCGTAGGGGAGGTCGCCGTAGTACGCCTTGAGCCCCTTCAGCCCGTTCGGCGCGCTCGTGATGACCTTCGCGTTCGGGGCGAGCCGCGAGATGATGGGAACGGTGTGCGAGTGATCCGGCTCGACGTGGTTGGAGATGATGTAATCGATACGCGAGGGATCGATGACTGTGGAGATGCGCGCGAGCAGTTCGTCGTCAAAACCGCGCTTCACTGTGTCGATGAGGGTGATCTTCTCGTCGAGGATGAGGTATGCATTATAGGTGGAACCGCGCTGCGTGTCGTAGCCGTGAAAGCTGCGCATCGACCAGTCAATGGCTCCGACCCAGTAAATATCATCCCGGATTTTGATGGCATTCATGAATGAGGCTCCTTTCGCTCATAGGCTGATTTGTATTTCCTATAGATATTAGCTATAAATGAGAACTATATTCATAGGTGTATTCTAGCCGAAAAAGCGCACTTTTGCAATAGTAAATTATGCGGGAAAATCCTCTGTTTGTCGGGGTGCGGCGCATCCCGATTTCTTGACAGATGATTTTGCGTAATGTATAATATTTATAACGAAAGTTGTGTAAAATTGGGAGAAAATGACTAGAAAAGGAAGGACCTGCATGTTGGAAAAAATTCTGGTCTTTGATACCGAGACGACGGGCTTTCGGAGTGACGATGAGGTGCTGACGCTCGCTGTGGTGGACGGTGCGGGCAAAACCGTGGTGGACGGGATGTATGCACCCGTATCCAAGAAGGAGTGGCCGGACGCGGAGAAGGTGAACCGCATTTCGCCTGCGATGGTGGCGGATTGTGCGCCGATTCTTACGCACCGGGCGGAGCTGGAACGGCTTTTCAACGATCCGGAGACCCTGCTCGTCGGCTATAACATTGAGTTTGACATTCGCCTTTTGGGGCAGTCGGGCATCCGCATTACGAATCCAAACCGGCACGATGTGATGCTCGCGTTCTCGGAGATGCGCAAGGTGCCGGATGCGCGGCGCGGCGGCTATCGCTGGTGGAAGCTCACGGAGTGCGCGGAGTACTACCGCTACAACTGGGGGACGACCGAGGCACACGGAGCTCTCGCCGATACGCTTGCGACGCTGTATTGCTATGATCAGATGCGGCAGCCGGTGTATGAGGAGCAAAGTCTCTTTTAGCAGAATTTCCTAATGGGCAGGAGGCGGTGCATCATGGGAAAGACGAGAGCGGAGAAAAACAAGGAACTCGAGCGCGGGCTTCAACGTGTGAAGCAGCAGCGCAGTTCCCGCCAGCGCAAGATCATCGGTACGGCGGTGGTGATGTTTATCATACTGATCATCGTCTGTGCACTGCTTCCCGGCGATAACGCCGCCTATGAGGGACGTTGGGAAAAGCCCGTGAACGACAGACAGTCGAAGATTCTTCAAAGTTTGGAGGAGAATTTCAAATAGTTATTTGACGGGAGCGAAACCGCGCATTCTATGAAGGATCGCGGTTTTTTATTGGAGGAGTTGTTTGTATGAAATTCCAAGAGGTTATCCTCGCACTGCAGGAGTTTTGGTCGGGGCAGGGCTGCATCCTTGCGCAGCCGTACGACGTGGAGAAGGGCGCGGGAACGATGAGCCCGTGGACGTTCCTGCGCGTACTCGGTCCCGAGCCGTGGAACGTCGCCTATGTCGAGCCGTCGCGCCGCCCCGCGGACGGGCGCTACGGGGATAACCCGAACCGTCTCTATCAGCACCATCAGTTCCAGGTCATAATGAAACCCTCGCCGGACAACATTCAGGAGCTTTATCTTGAAAGTCTTGCACGGCTCGGCATCCGCGCCGAGGAGCATGACATCCGGTTCGTCGAGGACAACTGGGAGTCGCCGACGCTCGGCGCATGGGGACTTGGCTGGGAGGTCTGGCTGGACGGCATGGAGATCACGCAGTTCACCTATTTCCAGCAGGTCGGCAGTCACGATGTGAAGCCCGTCTCGGTGGAGATCACCTACGGACTCGAGCGGCTCGCGATGTATATTCAGGGCGTCGAAAACGTCTATGACATCGCGTGGACGGACGATGTGACTTACGGCGATGTGTTCCGGCAAAATGAGTTCGAGCAGTCCACCTATGCGTTCGAGCTCTCGGACGAGGAGCTGCTCTTTGAGCTGTTCGATAAGTACGAGGCGGAGGCGGTGCGCATCATCGGCGCAGGACATGTGCATCCGGCGCACGACTATGTGCTGAAATGTTCGCATACATTCAATCTGCTTGACGCGCGCGGCGCCATCAGCGTGTCGCAACGCACGGCGTTCATCGGCCGCGTGAGAAAACTCGCGCGGCTCTGCGCCGAGGCGTATCTGGCACAGCGCGCGGCGCTCGGCTATCCGATGCTGAAGAAGGGGGCGAAGGCATGAAGAGAGACTTACTGCTTGAAATCGGGACGGAGGAGATCCCCGCACATGCGATGCCGAACCTTCTGCGTGAGATGAAGCGTCTTGCGGGCGAAATGTTCACAGAACATCGTATTTCCTATGACGAGATTCGTACGCTCGGCACGCCGCGCCGCATGGCGCTCATCGTGACGGGCGCGGCGGAGCGGCAGGCGGACGTCAGCACGGAGACGAGAGGCCCTGCGATCTCCATCGCTTTTGATGCGGACGGCAATCCGACCAAGGCGGGCGCGGGGTTCGCGCGCGGACAGCACGTTGCGCCCGAGGCTCTCATCCGCCGCGACGGCTACGTCTATGCGGCAGTGCACGAAACGGGCGCGCCGACGGCGGAGATTCTAAAGGAACTCCTGCCCGCGCTCATCCGTGCGATTCCCCTGCCGAACAGTATGCGGTGGGGCGATCTCGACTTTCGCTTCATCCGCCCGATTCGTTGGATCGTCGCGCTCTATGGCACGGACGTCGTACCGTTTACACTTGCCGAAGTGACGAGCGGCAACCGTTCGCGCGGGCATCGGACGCTCGCACCGGAGGACTTTACGATTACCTCTGCGGCAGATTACGAGACGGCGTGCGAAGCGGCGTACATCATTGTGGATCCCGTACGGCGGCGCGCGATGATCTCCGAGCAGATTGCAGATGCGGCAAAGGCGTGCGGCGGCACGGCGGAGATCACGCCCGACCTCCTCGAGGAGGTGCTGTATCTCGTGGAATACCCGACGGCGCTCAGCGGATCGTTTGAGGAGAAATACCTCGCGCTGCCCGCCGAGGCGGTCATTACCCCGATGCGCGACCATCAGCGGTATTTCCCGGTGAAGGCGGCGGACGGCAGTCTCCTGCCCGTCTTTATCACCGTGCGCAACGGCGGCAGAGAGCATCTCGACGTGGTAGCGCACGGCAACGAGCGCGTTCTGCGTGCGCGGCTTGCGGACGCGCAGTTCTTCTTTGACGAGGATCGGAAGAAATCGCTCGCGGAGCATCGCGAGAAGCTGCACACGGTCGTGTTCCAGCAGGGGCTTGGCTCGATGTATGAAAAAACGGAGCGTCTTGCCCGGCTCGCGGCGGCGGTCGTTGAAGATATGACTGCGGGCGACGATGCGGCGTACGAGACCATGGCGGCGGATGCGCGCCGCGCGGCGGAGCTCTCGAAGGCGGATCTCGTGACAGGCATGGTGACGGAGTTCACCGAGCTGCAGGGGATCATGGGACGCGAATATGCCCTCCTCGACGGAGAGAAGCCGGAGGTCGCGCGTGCCATCGACGAGCAGTATATGCCGCGCTTTGCGGGGGATGCACTGCCGAAGAGCGATCTCGGATTTGCACTCAGCGTCGCGGATAAGATCGACAACATTGTCGGCACATTCAGCCGCGGCAAGATCCCGACGGGGTCGCAGGATCCGTTCGGGCTGCGCCGTCAGGCGCTCGGGTTCGTCAATATGCTCATCCTCCATGAGAGCGGTATTCTGCTCTCCGATCTCGTGGACGAGGCTTGCGATCTCTATGATTTGGACGATGCGGCGCGAAGCAAGATGCAGGCGGACGTCGCAGAGTTCATCCGCTTGCGGCTGAAGAATGTCCTCACGGAGCGCGGCGTGCGCTATGATGTGCAGGAAGCCGTGCTCAGCGATGTGGACGCCGTTGCCGATGTGCCCGGGCGCGCCGCCTATGTGGAGCGTCTGCTTGAGGAGAGTGATGCAGCTGCGCTCGTGCAGTCCTTTGTCCGCGTGGGGAATATCGCGCGCAGCGCGCCCACGGGGGCTGTGGATCCTGCGCTCTTTGCGGCGGATGAGGAACGCGCCCTGCTTGCCGCGTATGAAGCTGCGGCAGAGCTGCGCGCTGCGGGCGGAGATACGGCGGAGACCATTGCGGCGGAGCGCCGCCTTGCCGTCGCGATCGATGCGTTCTTTGACGCCGTTATGGTCATGGATAAGGATGCGCGCGTCAAGACGAACCGCTTGTCACTGCTGAAGTCGATTGATGATGGTCTGCTCGAGATCGCCGATTTCAGAAAGATCGTCCTCAATTAAAGGACACAACATACAGAATGATTACGGAGCGACCGATTGAACAGGATGCGGGCGCTCCTTTTTATTTTTAATTAGCAAAAGATGTAATTATGTGGTATTATGACCACGTTAAAAGTGATAGTGTTTCTCATTATGAGATAAGTCTGTCATTTTATGGGGGTGGAGCTATGGATATAGCGGGGAAAGAAAAAGTTATCTCGTGGAGCGCATCCATCGGGATTCATTTTTGTCTGTTGATTGCGGCAGCGGCAATGGGCTTGTTTGCCGTGGCGGCACCGCCGGAAAAGCGTCCGATCGAAGTGGAGATCTATGATACCGCCGCTCCTGCAAGCGCGCCGGCAGCGGCGGCACAGGCAGCGGCGCCGCCTCCACCGCCGCCGAGCATTGACGACATCCAATTCGAAAAGCCGAAGAAGGAGCCCGAACCGCAGCCGCAGCAGGAGCAGCCGCATGAGACGCCGCGGCAGACTGCGGCGGCGAATACGAATACGAGCAATACCTCGTCTACGGATGCGGGGGCGAACAATGCGCCGACGAGCAGCAATGCGAACAACGGCGGTGGGAGTGACAGCAATGCCCCTGCGGGAAACTCGCAATCGTCAAAACGCCCGAAAGTACCTCCGCGCAATCTTTCAACGCCTCAACCGGTCTATCCGGAGTCACTTCGCAGTCAGGGAATTACGGGCGTCGTCGTTGTCCGGTTCGTTGTGACGGCGGACGGCAGCGTGCAGGACGCAACAGCAGAGCAGTCCTCGGGCTATCCGGAGATGGATCAGGCGGCGATCGCGGCGATCTATAACACGCCGTTTTCACCTGCCCAGAACGAAGAAGGCGAGCCGGTTTCCGCCTATACGAGGATACCGGTTAGGTTCAATCTTAAATAAGCGGGGATACCGCGATAAACGTTTATGCTCTTTCTTGGAAAGAAGGTCTTGGGAAACTTTTGGGAAAAATTGGGAATAGAGACAGGGGAGGGAATACCCGTGCGTTACGAGACGAAAAGATTAAAGAGCAGTATCCGCCTCGCACTCATGACGGTGATTGCCGCATTGCCGATGACGGTGTTTGCGGCGGCGGATGAGCCGGAGGTCTACGACCTCGAGGAGGTTGAGGTCGTCGGGGAGCACATGGCGGCAGCATCCGGAGAAAGTGAACAGCCGTCCGTCTATGCAGGAGGTCAAATTGCACGCACGAGCCACCTCGGTGTGCTCGGCGAGCGCGACTTCATGGACGTGCCGTTTAACGTGACAACGTTCAATAAGGATATGATGGAAAACAAGCAGGCGACCTCTGTGGTCGACATCATCACGAATGATGCGTCCGTCAGCGATCAGACGCTTTCCGGAGCGTCGCAGGCATGGTATATCCGCGGCTTTAAGTCGCAGCAGCAGGATGTGCAGTTCAACGGACTGTACGGCGTCGCGCCGCGGTTCTATGCCGGGGTAGAGGGGCTGGAGCGCGTTGAGCTTCTCAAGGGACCCGGCGCGCTCCTCGGTGGTATGGCGCCGAATGGGTCAGTCGGCGGCGTCATCAATTTCATTCCGAAGCGTGCGGAGGGCAACAAGACGAGCGTGACGCTTGCCTACGGGAATAAGCATCAGTTTTCGCAGCATATCGACACGAGTTTCCGGTCGTAGGACGGGAAATACGGCGTGCGCGTGAATCTCTACAACAACAGAGGGGAGACTGCCGCGAAGGACGAGCGTATGCAGACGAGCACGCAGACGCTCGCGTTCGATTATCGCGGTACACGCGACCGCCTTTCGCTTGACCTTGGGCTGATCTACAACGAAATCAAAGATCCGCAGTACCGTATTACCTTTAACAATAACTTTATTGATAAGGCGGGCGGTATGCCGCGCGTGGACATCAATTCGAAATTTGGATCGCCGGGGACGTTCCGCCGCATTTCGGAGAAATACGGTGTGTTCCGCACCGAGCATGATTTCAATAAAAACTGGATGGGCTATGCCGCATTCGGTATGCGGTCAACCTCGATGGATTATCTCTACAACGAGTTCCGCATGAATAATGCGAGCGGCGCGGCAAGCCGTCGCTATCGCTACAACAATCAGGTCAATAAGGCAAACTCATTGGAACTTGGCGTAAAGGGGACGGTCATGACGGGTACACTCAAGCATGAGCTGACCCTTGCCGCCAACCGTATGCACTATACGCGCTATATGTATAATCGAATGCTTGGAAGATATACGTCTGCGGGGACTATTTATGCACCCGTATGGGGGACGCCGACGGGAGATCTGAGGTGGCGGGTTCCGAAGAATGATGAAACGACGTTGAGCAGTGTCGCACTCACCGATGTGATGACGACGGCGGACGAGCGTTGGATCTTTATCGTTGGCGGACGTCTCCAAAGCATTGACGTTACAAACTATCGGGACGGAAGCGATAATACAAGGTATTCCCATATGAAACGGAACTTGCTCTCTCCTGCGTTTGCTATCGTCCACAAGCTGAATAAGACGGCTTCGCTGTATGCAAACTATATTCAGGGCTTGAGTCAGGATGAGGCGCCCTCCTCCGCGGCGAATGGAGGGACGCTTCTGCCGCCGTATAAGGCAAAGCAGTATGAGGTCGGTGCGAAATTTGACTTTGGAAAAATGGCGGCGACAGTCAGCGCGTTCACACTCACGAGCCCCGGCGTAATTACGAATGCGGCAAATGTTGCCGTAGTAGACGGCGAGGTGCGCAATCGTGGTCTTGAGGTGAACTTCTTCGGCGAGCCGAAGAAGGGAACGCGTCTTACGGGCGGCATGACATGGCTCGATGCGAAATATCAAAAGACGCAGAACGGCACCTATGACGGCACCGAAAGGAAGGCGCGCCGCACTTTACGGCGGTGCTGGGCGTAGAGCAGGACATTCACGGCGTGCAGGGGCTCGCGCTCTCTGCGAATATGACCTATAACAGCATGACCTATATCAATCAGTTGAACAACTTCCGCATTTCCCCTTGGGTTCGGTTTGACGTGGGGGCACGCTATTCGTTCCATGTGGGAAAAACGCCGGTTACGGTGCGCGCAAATGTCTACAATGTGTTCAACCGCAATTACTGGCGCGGCTTAGAAAAAGCAGTCTATCTGGGAGCGGGACGCACCTATATGCTTTCGGTTACGGCGGATTTCTAAATATAGGGACGGCTGAGACAGCATCATATCTTTTCCATGATGACCGGCGTATCATGCGCGCTCGGTGGGGGCACGGCGTCGCCGTGCCTCTCGTCGTTTATGCGCGCATCATAATGCCGTGCATATCGTCAAAGGGGGTACTATGGAAGGCAACACGGCTCCGGTGCGGGCGGTCGGCGGCGCATCTCCTGCGCTCGTACTCGTGCTCTCAGGCGCACTCTTTGCGGCGTGCCTCGCGTCACTCTATATCGGCGCGCAGGATGTGCCGCTCGCAACGATTTTTCACTCGTTCACGGCGTACGAGCCGGAAAATGTGCAGGAAATGGTCGTCCGGACACTGCGTTTGCCGCGACTCCTCGCGGCGCTCCTCTGCGGTGCGAGCTTTGCGGTCGCGGGCGCACTGATGCAGGGCGTGACGAACAATCCGATGGCGAGTCCGTCGATTCTCGGCATCAATGCCGGCGCGGGATTTGGGCTTGCCGTCTTTATGATTCTCTTCCCGCAGGGAAGCCTCAGCGTATCGCTCCTATTTTCGCTCGCGGGGGCGGGGCTTGCGACGCTCGCCATATTTGTTCTCGCACGCGCAAAGGGCGCCGGGCGCGGCCCCGTATTCCTAGCACTCGCGGGGACGGCGATCGGCGCGGTATTCGGCGCGGTGACGCAGGCGATGACGGTGTATTTCGAGGTGGCGCAGGATCTCTCGTACTGGACGGCGGGCGGCATCAGCGGCGTGCGCGTGGAGCAGGCGCTCTTTCTCCTGCCGTGGACGATCGCGGGACTCGCACTTGCGATGAGCATTGCGCGCGCGGTGACATTGCTCTCGTTCGGCGAGGAGGTCGCCATCGGGCTCGGGAGCAAGATCGGGCGCATCCGCCTCGTCGCAGGCGTGACGGTGCTGCTGCTCGCGGGCTCTGCCGTGGCTATGGCGGGACCTGTGGGATTCGTCGGGCTCGTGACGCCGCATATTGCGCGTAAAATCGTGGGCATCGACTATCGCAAGGTGATTCCCATATCGGCACTGCTTGGCGCGCTCCTTGTCACGCTCGCGGACATCGCGGCGCGGACGATTCACCCGCCGTTCGAGACGCCGCTCGGCGCGGTGACGGCGCTCATCGGCGTGCCGTTCTTCCTCTATTTGATTCGCAGGGGGAGGAACAGGCGATGAGCGTACTGCAAAAGCGTTTTTATCTGTACAGTCTGTGCGGCACGGCACTCCTCGCCGTGATGTTCGTTGTGCATCTCGGTTCGGGATTTACGGAGCTCGGATACGGCGACATCGCGCGCATCCTGCTCGGCGGCGGGACGCCCGAGGAAAATCTGACGGTGTTCGACTTCCGCATGGTGCGGTCGGTGCTCGCCGTCGTCATCGGCGCGGGACTGGCGGTCTCGGGCGCGGTCTTTCAGACGATCTCGCGCAACGAGCTCGCAAGCCCGAGTCTCCTCGGCGTGAATGCGGGCGCGGGCTTTGCGATTCTCCTCTTGGTCTATTTTTCGGACACGGCGGGGAGCGCGTCGCTCTGGGTGCAGCCGCTTGTTGCAACCGTGGGCGCGGCGCTCGCAGCGGTATTCATCTACCGCATGAGCTATGAGCGGGGGCATACGCTCTCGACGCATACGCTCGTCCTCATGGGCATCTCGCTGACGGCGGGCATCCATGCCGTCGAGATGATGCTGATCGTGCGGCTGAACCCTGAGAAATTCAGTCAGGTCAATACGTGGATCATCGGCAGCATCTTTGGCAGCACATGGAGCCACGCCGCTCTGCTTGCTCCGATTGTCCTCTTCCTGACGCTCTTCTTCTATGTGCGGCGCACGGATCTCGATGTGCTCGCACTCTCGGACGAGACGGCAATCGGGCTCGGCGTTCCCATCAACCGCGCGCGATTCGTGTATCTGATGGCGGCGGTCGCGCTCGCGGCGTCGTGTGTGGCGATCGGCGGGAGCATCGGCTTTGTGGGACTGCTCTGCCCGCACATCGCGCGGCGGCTCGTCGGTGTGCAGCACGCGCGCAGCATCCCCGTGACGGTGCTCATCGGCGCACTGCTCGTGGTGTCGGCGGATTATTTCGCACGCATCGTGATTGCGCCCGAGGAGATGCTGCTCGGCATCGTGGTCGCACTCGTCGGCGCGCCGTATTTCCTGTTTGTCCTGGCGCGCGCCAAGGGCTGAGCGCGGAGGCGAAATCGCATGAAACTAACGATAGAACATCTAAAGGCGGGCTACGACACCGCCGTTATCATAGAGGATCTCTCCCTCGAGATTCCCGAGGGGAAGATCACGGCCCTCATTGGTGCGAACGGCTGCGGGAAATCCACGCTGCTGAGGACCATCTGCCGCATCCAAGCGCCGCTCGGCGGGCGCGTGCTTCTGGATGGGGCGGATGTCCACACGGCGAATCCGCGCGAGCTCGCGAAGACGATTGCGATCCTGCCGCAGAACCCCACCGCGCCTGAGGGGCTGACCGTGCGCGAACTCGTCTCCTACGGGCGCGCGCCGCACAAGACCTCATTTTTCTCACGGACGACGAAGAAGGACGCGGAGATGATCGACTGGGCACTCGCCGAGACGGATATGACGGCGTTTGCGCAGCGTCCCATCGGCGCGATGTCGGGCGGGCAGCGTCAGCGCGCGTGGATCGCGATGGCGATCGCGCAGGATACGGAGATCTTGTTCCTCGACGAGCCGACGAGCTTCCTCGACGTGGCGCATCAGATGGAGGTGCTGCGCCTTGTGAAGCACCTGAACGAGGCGTACGGCAAGACGGTCGTCATGGTGCTGCACGAGCTGAACCAAGCGGCGCGCTACGCGGACTATCTCGTGGGCATGTGCAAAGGGGAGATCCTCTACTGCGGCATTCCCGCGGAGGTGTTTCACCGGGAGATGCTGCGCGATGTGTTCGGCATCGACGCGGAGATCATGAGCGACCCGCGCGGCGGGCGACCGCTGTGCATTCCGTATTTCATGGGCGCCGGGGAGCACGGGGCATGATGCGCGGGAAAAACATCCTTGCGGCGGGACTGTGCGCCGCGCTTCTCTTCGGTGCGTCCGGATGCGGGCAGCCCGACATCCGCGGGGAGAAGTCGGAGAAAGCGCAGGAGACCGTGAAAAAGCTTCGCCGGTTCGACCCCGCCGTCCTGCGCGCGGATACGCCGGCGTCGATCGACGCGGAGTTTGCCGCGCGTCTCGCGGAGAAACGCAAGGCGGCGGAAAAACTCTATCGCGAAGAGGACGGAAAACGCATCCTGAAGCATAAATTCGGCGAGACCGTACTCCCGGATGCACCCCTGCGCATTGTCTGCATCCGCCTCGAAGATCCCATGCTCGCGCTCGACGCTCCCATGGTCGCCGCCTACGATTTCCCCGCGTACTATCTGCATGAGGAGCTCGCGGCACGCGGCATTATGCGCATCAGCATCAACGACGAGAACAAGACGATCAACCTTGAGCAGGTGCAGGCGGCGAAGCCCGATCTCATCGTCATGCGCGACAGCTTCGGAAAGGGCGTCTATGACGACCTCTCGAAGATCGCGCCCGTCGCGGCGTTTGACCTGCGCGATTACGAGCGTACCCTGCTTGCGCTCTCACTCGTCCTCGACCGCCCTGCGGACGGCGAGGCGCGCCTGCGGCAATTTTACGATACGGCAAAGCGCGACCGCATCCGCATCAAGGGGCATATCGGCGATGCGACGGTCGCGCTCCTGCGCATCATGAACAAGGAAGTGCGGCTCTATCCGTACGCGACGAACGACATCAACAGGTTCATGTACGAGCTGCTGAACCTGCGCCCGCCGCAGATGGTGATCGACATCGACGGGAACGAGCAGAACAACGCGATCTCGCTCGAGCTCCTGCCCGAGCTGCAAACGGATTACCTGCTCATCAGCGCGGGATTCGGCCCGAGCAGCAGACAGAGCAGTGCGATTGCGAAAAAACGATTTGCGGCGATGCGGCTCGATCCCCTGTGGCAAAGCGTGCCCGCAGTGCGCGCGGGGCATATGCTCGAGGTGGACTCGATGATCTGGAACGCGCATGGCATCATCTCGCGCGAGCGGGCGATGGATGCCCTCGCGGAGGATATGGAACGGCAATGATGCGGCGCAGGCGTTCAATTAAAGTTTAATGCCCCCTTCAAGCGCCCTTAACAACAGGTTTCTATACTAATAGCATACAAGGAATGACGGAGATCCTTCGATCCCATCGGAGATTTCCGCAGAAAGGTGTGGTTTATGATGAAGAGATCTGTAAGAAAAAACTTGATTGGCATGACGCTCGGCGCTGCGATTCTCAGCGCAAGTTTCGGCTCACTCGCGTACGCGAACAGTACCGAACAAGGGGGGCATGGAATGCCGACGCAGCAGACAGAGATGAAGATGGACAAACACCCCCAGGTTCAAATGTCTGTGGATGAGCAGGCAAAATATGTTTCGGAGGTCTTTGGCGTCAGTGAAACGGAAGTCAAGCAGGAGATTGCGAAGAAGACGGATCTCTTTGACATCGGGCAGGGAGCGATGCTTGCAAAGCTCTCCGGAAAACCGTTCCCGAGTATTATGCAGATGAAGGCAAAGGGGAAGGACTGGCCGCAGATCGTCGACACCCTCGGCATCACGGATAAACAGCTCCAAGCGGGACTAATGGACATGGCGGTACTGCACATCAGTATGCGCGGCGATGTAGATGGAAATACGGCGCGCGACCTTCTGCAGAAGGGCTATGAGCCGCATGACATCGAGATGGCAGGTGTGATTGCGAAAGCCGCACACAAGGATATCGTGTCCGTGCTGAACCAAAAGAAGGACAATAAGGGGTGGGGAGAGATTGCCGATGAGTTCGGCGTCGATAAGAATATGCTGAAGTCGGATCGGCCGGACTTCCCGCCGATGCGTGATATGCCGGTGAAGAAATAATCCTTCCAAGAACGCCCGGCTGCGGGGGCACTGCATGAAGAATATGCAGTGCCCCCGTTTTTCTATGGAAATCCTTTTCATACATTGCCGCCGTATGTTACGGGGCGCCCCTGTTTGACAAATGTGCCGGACGCCTTTAAGATGGGGACGACAGGAGGAGATTGCGATGCGGGTCAAAATGTGCGGGATGAAGACGATTGCAGCGGCATATGCGGCGCGTGATGCGGGTGCGGATTACATCGGATTTATTTTTGCGCGGGAGAGCAGGCGGTATATCACGCCCAAAGATGCGCGCTCGATCTGCGCGGCGGTGGACGTGGTGAAGAAGGTCGGCGTCTTTGTCGATGCCGATCCCGAAGAGATGAACGAGATCGCCGCGTACTGCGGGCTGGACTATGTGCAGCTTCACGGGCATGAACCTGCGGAGACGGCGCGCCGGGTGGAGCGTCCCGTCATCAAGGCGTACCGCTGCGGCGACGACTTCGACGCGGACGCGGCGAACGCCTATCCCGCCGAGATCATCCTCGTGGACAGCTACGCGCCGGGGGCGGCGGGCGGAACGGGCGCGGCGTTCGCGTGGGAGGATGCCGCGCGTGAGATCGCGCGCGTGACAAAGCCCGTCCTCATCGCGGGCGGGCTCACAGCGGAGAATGCGCGCGCGGCGATCGAGATCTTTCATCCGTTCGGTCTCGACGTGTCGGGCGGTCTGGAGGAGAACGGGGAGAAATCTATCGCAAAAATCGCAGTGTTCATGGCGGCGGTACGCGCGGGCGCGTCCGGATCCCGTGGGCATGATTGACAAATATGCGCAACTCCACTAAGATAGAAGGGCGCGCCGCGCGGCGCGCTTCGGAAGATTCGCAGAGGAGGTGCGTTCATGCGTGACCTATTGGCTGAGATTGTCGAAAAAAAACGCGGGATCGTCGCGGCGGCAAAGCGCGATGTGCCGCTCGAAACGCTCAAGAAAGATATAAAGTGCGGGACGTTCCGTATGGCGGAGCATTTTCGCCGGCACGGGTGGGGGCTGATTGCCGAGTGCAAATTACAGTCGCCCGCAAAGGGACGCCTGACGACGGCGCATACGGTGACGGAGCTCGCCGAGACGTACGCGGCGGCGGGGGCGGCGGTGCTCTCGGTGCATACCGACCCGCATTTCCTCGGGAGCAACGCGGATTTTGCCGCCGTGCGCGCGCGCGTCGATACGCCGCTCCTGCGCAAGGACTTCATCATCGACCCTTATCAAGTATATGAAGCAAGGGCGCTCGGGGCGGACGCCGTGCTCCTCATCGTGCGCATCCTGACGCCCGCGGCACTGAAGGAACTGCTCTTTCTCACGTGGAGTCTCGGCATGGACGCACTCGTCGAGGTGCATGACCGCGCGGATCTCGCGGCGGCACAGGCAACGCCCGCGGAGTTCATCGGCATCAACAACCGCAACCTCGTGACGTTCGAGACGAGCGTGCAGACGACGATCGACCTCCTCCCGTACGCGGATACGGCACGCACGCTGATCAGCGAGAGCGGCATTTTCACCGTGGAGGACGCCGCACGAGTGCGTGATGCGGGCTGCCGCGGCGTGCTCGTCGGCGAGGGACTGGTAAAGGCGGCGGATGTCGGGGCATTTGCGAAAGAACTGAGCACATTGGGGACAAAGGAGCATGAGCTATGAGTAAAAAGGGAAGATTCGGTGCATACGGCGGACAATATGTGCCCGAGATCGTGATGCCCGCGCTGAACGAGCTGGAAGAAGCGTATTTGAAATACCGCGAGGACGCGGAATTTCGCGCCGAGTTCCGGAAATATTTGACGAACTACGCGGGGCGTCCGACGAATCTTTATTTCGCAGAGCGTCTGACGAAGCATTACGGCAAAGCGAACATCTACCTCAAACGTGAGGATCTGCTGCACACGGGCGCGCACAAGATCAACAACGCGCTCGGTCAGGCGCTCCTCGCACAGCGCATGGGCAAGAAGCGCATCGTCGCGGAGACGGGCGCGGGGCAGCACGGCGTCGCGACGGCGACGGTGGCGGCGCTCTTTGGCATGGAGTGTCACATCTTCATGGGCGCACTCGACGTGGAGCGTCAGCGGCTCAATGTGTTCCGTATGCGTCTCCTCGGGGCAACGGTTATTCCCGTCTCGAGCGGCACGGGCACGCTGAAGGACGCGACGAGCGAGGCGATCCGCTACTGGGCGACGAACATCACGGACACCTACTATGTCATCGGCTCTGCCGTGGGGCCGTACCCCTATCCGGAGATGGTGCGCGATTTCCAAAAGATCATCGGCGAGGAGATCCGCGCGCAGTCGGCGGAGGCGTTCGATGCAAAGCCCGACTACCTCGTCGCGTGCATCGGCGGCGGCAGCAACGCCATCGGGACGTTCTATGATTTCCGGGGCGACACGGATGTGAAGAAGTTCTGCGTGGAGGGCGGCGGACGCGGCGATGCGGACGGCGACAACGCTAAGACGCTCAGCGGCGCTGGCACACCCGGCATCCTGCACGGCGCATACAGCTACCTCCTCCAGGACGATGACGGACAGGTCGTTGAGGCGTACAGCATCTCGGCGGGGCTGGACTACCCGGGCGTCGGCCCCGAGCATTCCTTTTTCAAGGATCAAGGTATCGTGACCTACGTCTCCGTGACGGATGAACAGGCGCTCGCGGCGTTCCAAAGGCTCTCGCGCATCGAGGGCATCATCCCCGCGCTCGAGAGTTCGCACGCGCTTGCCTATCTCGAGACGCTGATGCCGCAGACGAAGGCGGGCGAGAACGTCGTCGTCTGTCTCTCGGGACGCGGCGATAAGGACGTCCAGATGGTCGCAAAGGAGCTGGGGGAGGACATCGCATGAGCAAGCGTCTGAATGAAAAACTGGCGAAGCTGCGCAAAGAGGGGCGCAAGGGACTCTATATCTACATCACGGCGGGCTGCCCGAATGCGGAAGAGACCGTCGATATTGTCCGCCGCGCAGAGGAAGCGGGCGCGGATGTGATTGAGCTCGGTCTGCCGTTCTCCGACCCGATGGCGGACGGCCCCGTCATCCAAGAGGCGAGCGTCATGGCGCTCAAACAGGGCATGACGCTGAAAAAGGCGCTCGATATTGTCAAGGAGATTCGGAAACACTCGGAGATCCCGCTCATCGGCATGGGCTACATCAATATGGTGCACCGGTATGGCTTTGAAAAGTTCGTTGCGGATTTCAGCGCGGCGGGCATGGACGGCGTGATTCTCCCCGACGTTCCGCACGAGGAGTCCGCCGAGATGCGCGCGGTCTGTGCGGCGCATGATTTCACGCTGACCGAGTTCATCACGCCCGGCACGACCGAGGAGCGCATGGAGGAGACGTGCAGGGACGCGGCGGGGTTCGTCTACTGCGTCTCGAACTACGGCGTCACGGGGGTCAAGGAGATCGATTACTCCGTCATCGGGCGCGTCTGCGCGGCGGCGCGCCGCTATACGAATGTGCCGCTCGCGATCGGGTTCGGCATCGGTACGCCTGACGCCGCGGTGCGCGCTGCCAGGCAGGCGGACGGCGTCATTGTCGGCAGCGCAGTCGTAAAGCGCATCATCGAGGGCGATATTGACGGCGGCATCCGTCTCATCGCCGAAATGCGAAAGGCATTGGATGCATAAATAAAAATTGAAGCGGGGCTGCCGTACGAATATGGTTTAACATATTCGTACGGTAAGCCTTTTTTATTGTAAGAGCTGCACGGCTTATGGGGAAATATATCCCCTCGGATATGTTTAATGCCGCTTCGGCATCCGCCTTGCCAAAAAAGCGGGGCTTAAAAATGGCTGCGGCGGATACCAAACGGCACATCGTTTGCGGCTCAACAAGTCGTTCCGTGCGGATTTGGCATGTACATCTTTGTGATTGTATCGACTTATGCACTCCTCTTAACGATTTATGACGAAATAACGTTTGTGAAGGAATATTTACACAGTTAATATACATGAATGAGATTCATTATAAATAATACTTTCCTCGTGAATTATCCTTGTCAATATAGCTTTTTTTCGGTATATTATACATAGACTTTATTGCTGTAGCCGCCTGTTATAAATTTGATTTAGAATGAACGGTTTCAGCATAATTTTTTTCTATTGTCTATTGTTTGTGATTATTTGTTTTTCCTATGTATTTATTCTATATCTTAATACAAGGAGGCTCTGTGTATGGGAGAGTATGGGAGTCTGTTGGTGTTCCTCTTGGTGGCGCTCGCGTTTCCCGTCATGGCGCTCGGGCCTGCGTTCCTCTTGCAGCCGCGCCGTCCGTCGCCGCAGAAGTACATTCCGTATGAGTGCGGCGTCGATCCGGTCGGGTCGCCGTATGTGCAGTTCCGCGCGGGATATTTCCTCTATGCGCTGCTGTTCATCGTGTTTGATATCGAGACGGTATTCCTCTATCCGTGGGCGGTTGAGTTCCGGATGATCGGGGCGTTTGCACTCGCAGAGATGTTCGTATTCGTCGGCATTCTTGCGCTTGGCCTCGGCTATGCGTGGCGAAAGGGGGATCTGACATGGAGATAGCGGAGCGTGTACCGGAATCGCTGCGGCACAATGTATTTGTTGTAAAAATCGATCAATTATTTCGCTGGGCGCACGCAAGCTCCATCTGGCCGCTGTCCTCGGGGCTTGCCTGCTGTGCGATCGAGATGATGAGCACGGCGACGGCGCGGTTCGACCTCGCGCGCTTCGGCTACGAGGTGTTCCGTCCCTGCCCGCGGCAGGCGGATCTGCTCATTGTGGCGGGGACGCTGACGTGGAAGATGGCGGAGCCGATCGTGCGGCTCTACGAGCAGATGCCCGAGCCGAAATACGTCATCGCGATGGGCGCGTGCACGATTGCGGGCGGCCCTTTCGCCGACTCGTATTCCGTCGTCCCGGGCATCGACGACATCCTGCCCGTGGACGTCTACATCCCGGGCTGTCCGCCGCGTCCAGAGGCGCTGATGGACGGGATGCTGAAGCTGCGGGAAAAGATTCTGCATCCCGAACGCGTCGCGGCAGAGCGCGCGGCATGGGCGGCGAAGGAGAAAGCGGCGGTGACGGCATGAGAAAAGAATATGCACCCGCCGAAATGCTTGCGGCAATCAAGGAGCAATTTCCTGCGGCGGAGTACGACGCGGAAGCGGCGCGTCCCGCCGTCTATATCGGCGCGGATGAACTCATATCGTTTTTGACCTATTTGCGCAGCGATGCGGCGCTCGCTTTTACGCGCCTTGAAAACCTGACGGCGGTCGATTGGAAGGATCGCTTCGAGACGGTCTATCATCTCTTTGCCCCCGCATCGGGGCATTGGCTGACGGTGAAGGTCACGCTCCCGCACGATGCGCCGCGCGTGCCGTCCGCGACGGCGGTGTTCCCGGGTGCGGAGTTCGAAGAGCGCGAGGTCTATGATCTCATGGGCATCGCCTTCACGGGGCATCCGGATCTCAGGCGCGTGTTCCTGCCCGAGAATTTCGCGGGACATCCGCTGCGCAAGGATTTCAAGGCCCCTCCGCCGCCCGAGATTCCGCGCATTCGAAAGGAGGCGCCGTGATGCCGAGAACGGAGACCTATACGCTCAACATGGGCCCGCAGCATCCCTCGACGCACGGCGTCCTGCAGGTGCAGCTCGAGCTCGACGGCGAGCGCATCCTAAAGGCGACGCCCGTCATGGGCTATCTCCACCGCGGGATTGAAAAACTGCTTGAGGACAGGACGTACATCCAAGGGCTGCCCTATACGGATCGGCTCGACTATGTGTCCTCGATGAACAATAATTTCGGCTATGCGCTCGCAGTTGAAGAGCTGGCGGGCATCGAGACGACGCGGCGCGCGGAGTACATCCGCGTCATTATGGCGGAGCTGAACCGCATCAACAGTCACCTCATCTTCATCGGGACGCTCGCGAACGATCTCGGCGCGTCGACGGGGATGCTCTACTGTTTCCGCGACCGCGAGAAGATCCTCGACATCTTTAACCTCGTCTGCGGCGCGCGTCAGACGTTTCATTACATCCGCATCGGCGGTGTGAAGGAAGATTTAACTCCTGAGGCGGAGACGATGATTCGCGCGTTCCTCGACGAAGTGCCGATGTTCCTCGACGAGTACAATAAACTCCTCACGGGCAACGAAATCTTTGTCCGCCGCATCGTGGGCACGTCCCCGATGACGACGGAGGAAGCCCTGCGTTACAACATGACGGGGCCGAACCTGCGCGCGACGGGGCTGCCGTTCGACCTGCGCAAGGTCGACGGCTACAGCGTCTACGACGAGTTCGAGTTTGACGTTCCCGTCGGCGTCCACGGCGACAATTGGGATCGCTACCAAGTGAAGCTCGGGGAGATCGCGCAGAGTGCGCGCATCATTCGACAGGCGATCGAGGGACTCCCCGCGGGCGACTTCATGGGCAAGGTGCCGAAAGTCGTGAAACCGCCCAAAGGCGAGGTCTTTAGCCGCACGGAGGGCACGCGCGGGGAGCTCGGGTTCTACATCGTCAGCGACGGCACGCCGAAGCCCTACCGCATCCACATCCGCCGCCCCTCGTTCGTCAACATGCAGGGGCTCGACGCGATGTGCCGCGGGATGCTCATCGGCGACTCGGTCGCCGCGTATTCGTCCATCGACCCCATCATGGGCGAAGTGGACTGCTGAGAAAGGAGGGGAATGATGGAACTTTCTCTGCTTGCCGCGCTGGCGGCGTGGATGCGATCGCTCATCTATACGGTCGTGCCCGTGCCGTTCGTTGTGGATTTCGTCATGACGGTCGTCGGCGTCGCGGCGCTCCTCGGCATCATCTCGATGGCGGCGATCGTCTTTACCTATGCGGAGCGCAAAATCTGTGCGTTCATTCAGGTGCGCCTCGGCCCCAACAGGGTCGGCGGTCGCTTTGGCCTCCTCCAGCCGATCGCGGACATGCTCAAACTCATGAGCAAGGAGGACATCATGCCCGCAGGTGCGGACAAGGTCGTGTGGGCGCTCTCGCCCGCGCTCCTCTTCGTGCCGGCGGCGCTCGTCTATGCCTTTTTCCCGTTCGACGCGGGCGCGGTACTCGCCGATGTGAACGTCGGCGTGTTCCTCCTCTTCGCCGTGTCGGGACAGGCGGTACTGCCGTTCCTCATGGGCGGCTATGCGTCCAATAATAAATATTCGTTCATCGGCGGAATGCGCATCGTGGGGCAGATGCTCAGCTACGAAGCGCCGCTGCTCTTTTCGCTGCTCGGCGTCGTCATGCTGACGGGATCGCTGCGGCTCGACGACATCGTGCAGATGCAGGCGCACAACGCGTGGTTCATCTTCGTACAGCCGCTCGCGTTCGTCATCTTTTTGATTGCGGCGGTCGCGGAGACGAATCGCACGCCGTTTGACCTTGTGGAGGGCGAGTCGGAGATCATCGCGGGTCCGTTTACCGAGTATTCGGGGATGCGCTGGGCGCTGTTCTTCCTCGCCGAGTATGCGAACCTTCTGACGGCGGCGATTCTCGCGACGACGTTCTTCCTCGGCGGCTACAGCGGTCCCTCCTTCCTGCCGGGCTTCGTGTGGTTCGGGCTCAAGGCGCTCGTCATGGTGTTCCTCATCATGTGGTTTCGCTGGACGTTCCCGCGCACACGCGTGGATCAGATTCTCACCTTCGGATGGAAGGTGCTCGTGCCGCTCTCGATGATCAACGTCTTTTTGACGGGCGTCGCGATGTATGTCTTTGGGATGGTCTAGGGAGGTGCTGACATGTTTGGAAAAGGTCTGCTGACCGGAATGAGCGTCACATGGAAGCATCTCTGGGGGAAAAAGGAGACGTTCTGCTACCCCGAAGAGAAGCTGCCGATGACGGAGAATTTCCGCGGGGGCAATCTCGCGATGGACTGGCGCGTCTGCATCGGCTGTTCCATGTGCGCGAACGCGTGCCCGAACAAGGCGCTCGATCTGACGATCGTGCAGGACGCGAAGAAAAAGCGTCACATGCAATACTATATTCATAAATCCGGCCGTTGTCTCTACTGCAACCTCTGCGTGGAGGTCTGTCCCGTCAAGACGCTCGTGTGGGATAAGGACTACGCGATCTCGACGTGGAGCAAGGAAACGATGACACACGACGCGATGACGGACACGGATCGCGCCGATCTCGCGGAGTTCCTCGCACGCGTTGAGGTCGAGGCGGCGGAGGAAAAGGCGAAGAAGGAAGCCGAAGCGGCGGCAAAGGCGGCGGCGAAAGCCAAAGCGGAAGCCGAGGCAAAAGCGGCGGAGCAGAATGCTCCCGCTGCGGAAGAACCAACGGCACAGGCGAATGCGGACGCGGCGAAACAGGCTGCGCCGGCGGAAAAGCCTGCCGCGGAAAAGCCCGCGGCGCGGCCTGAAACTGCGGCACAGGAAGGGGGCGCGTCATGAGTTTCATCTTCTATGTGCTCGCGGCGATTACCGTGATCGGGGCGCTCGGCGTCGTCCTTTCGCCGAACGTCGTGCACAGCGCGCTCTTCCTCGTCGTGTCGTTCATCGGCGTGGCGTCCATGTACTTCTATATCGGTGCGGAGTTCCTCGGCGCGGTGCAGCTCATGGTCTACAGCGGTGCGGTCGCCGTGCTCATCGTCATGGCGATCATGCTGACGCGGCGGGACTCGATGGCGCATTCGAATCCGTCGCAGAAACTCTTTCGGCGCGTTGTGACGGGGCTGCTCGCGGGCGGATTCTTCTTCCTCATGGGGCTCGGCATCGTGCTTGCCCCCATGCCGGACGGGATGCTCGGCGCGCCGACGGGGGCACATGAGATCGCCGCGCTGATGCTCGGCGCGTACGTTCTGCCGTTTGAGATCGGCGCAGTGCTCCTCCTCGCGGCGATGATCGGCGCGCTGCTGCTGGCGAGAGGAGGCGATGCCGCATGATCGGACTGACCGATTTGCTCTTTGTATCGGCGCTGCTCTTTTGCATCGGCCTCTACGGACTGCTCACGCGGCGCGGTCTCATCCCCATCCTCATGTGCGTGGAGCTCATGCTGAACGCGGTCAATATCAATCTCGTGGCGTTTGACCGCTTCTATGCGCACAACGCGGAGGGGCAGCTGATGGCGCTCTTTTCCATCGCGGTGGCGGCGTCCGAGATCGCCGTCGGGCTTGCGCTCGCGTTCCGTCTGTATCAAATCCGGTTCACGACCAATGTCGACGAACTCGATACGCTGAGAGATTAGGGGAGGGAAGAATATGTTCACATTCGTACTGACCCACGCCTATCTCATTCCGCTCTTTCCCGCGATCGCGTTTCTCATCATCGCGCCCTTTACACGGTCAAAGAAGAATCTCTCGGCGGCGATTGCGATCGCGCTGATGGCGGCGGCGTTCGTGTTCTCTGTCTGCATCGCGTTTGCGGTCGTGGATTATCAAATCACGATGTCCGACCCCTATGTGATGAAAACGCTGTGGGCAAAGGTCGGTAGCGTAGCACTCGAGATGGGCGTGCTCATCGACCCGCTCACGGCGATGATGCTCGTCATCGTGACGCTCGTCTCCCTGCTCGTCTACATCTACTCCGCCGGCTACATGGAACACGACGCGGGCATGGGGCGGTTCTTCGCCTTCATGTCGCTGTTCTCGGCGGCGATGCTCGGACTCGTGGTCGCGCTCAACTTCCTCCAGCTCTATGTGTTCTGGGAGGGCGTCGGGCTTTGCTCGTACCTCTTGATCGGCTTTTACTATCAAAAGGTAGCGGCGCGCGAGGCGGCGAAAAAGGCGTTCATCACAACGCGCATCGGCGACTTCGGAATGCTGCTCGGCATTCTGCTCGTGCAGATCACATTCGGCACGATGGATTTCGTCGAGCTGCGCATGATGGTGCCGCCCTATGCGATTGCCGCAGGGACGGGGATGCTCACGCTCATCGGATTCCTGCTCTTCATGGGCGCCATCGGCAAATCCGGGCAGTTCCCCCTCCATGTGTGGCTGCTCGACGCGATGGAAGGCCCCACGCCGACCTCAGCGCTCATCCACGCAGCGACGATGGTTGCGGCGGGCGTGTTCCTCGTGGCGCGTGCATTCTTCATCTTCAGCACGTCGCCCGTCGTGATGGACTTCATCGCGGGGCTCGGGGCGTTCACGGCGCTCTTCGCCGCGGTTATTGCCGTGACGCAGCGGCGGTTCAAGGCGGTGCTCGCGTACTCGACGATCAGTCAGCTCGGCTACATGATGATGGCGGTCGGCGTCGGCGCGTTCTCCGCCTCGATGTTCCACCTCATGACGCACGCCTTCTTCAAGGCGATGCTCTTCCTCTGCGCGGGTGCGGTCATGCACGCGCTGCACGACGAGACGGACATCACGAAGATGGGCGGGCTCTATCAAAAAATGCCGCTGACCTTCGCGGCAATGGTGATCGGCGTACTTGCCATTGCGGGCATTCCGCCGTTTTCGGGATTTTTCTCCAAAGACGAGATCCTCGCGGCGGTCATGCACGCGAGCACGCCGCTCTACGTCATGGCGACGGCGACGTCCTTCCTCACGGCGTTCTACATGGCGCGCCTCCTCATCCTCGCGTTCCTCGGAGAGAATCGGAGCGAACACGAGGCGCATGAGGTCGACGCCCGCATGTGGCTGCCGATGGCGGCGCTCGCCCTGCTTACGATCGGGAGCGGGCTGTGGGGCTATTTCGGCGGATTCTCGCTGTGGGTTCACGCGGGCACGCCGCATCACGAGGCGATCGATTGGACGGTGGCGGTGGCGAGCACCGCGCTTGCGCTCCTCGCCTTTGCTGCCGCGTATCAGATCTACGGACGGCACAGCTTCCGCGCATCGATGGAGCGCAAGCGTTTCGGATTCGTTTATCGCGTCATCTACAATAAATTTTACATCGACGAGCTCTATGCGCATATCCGCACGCGCTTCGTCTACGGGACGGCGGTCGTCCTGCGTTGGATCGACGAGAAGATCTTCGACGGCACGATGTACGGACTCGGCGGCTATGCGCTCGCGACGAGCGACCTCCTCACGGAGTCCGCGAACGGACAGGCGCAGCGCTACGTCGTGGTCTTTTACACGGGTGTGCTCATACTCCTGTGCTATGCGCTCTATTGGGCGGTGCAGGTGCTTGCGTATTGGGGAGGAGGTGTCACGCGATGACGGCGGTTCCCGTTCTTTCGATCATCCTATGGCTGCCGCTCGTGGCGGCGTGCATCATTGCGCTCCTGCCGGGCGGGCTGCACAGTGCGATTCGGCGGCTTTCGGCGGCGGCGATGGTACTCACGCTGCTGCTCATCCTCCACGTCTATGCGAATTATGACCTCATGCGGGGCGGGATGCAGTTCACGGAGTACGTTCCGTGGATCACCGACCTCGGCGTCGCCTATGCGCTCGGCGTGGACGGCATCTCGCTGCCTATGCTGCTCCTCACGGGCGTCGTCGGGCTTGCGGCGGTTTTTAGCTCGTGGCACGTCGAGAAACGCGTCAAGGAGTATTTCGTCCTCCTCCTCATCGTCATCGGGGGCGTCACGGGGGCGTTCCTCGTGCGCGACATGTTCCTCTTCCTCGTGCTCTGCGAGATGGTCGTCGTGCCCGCGTATCTGATGGTGCTCATCTGGGGATCCTCGGAGCGTGTCTCGAAGGAGCACGCGGCGATGAAGATGACGATCTTCCTCCTCGTCGGCTCCGCGTTCATGCTGCTCGGCGTGCTCCTCCTCTATGTGAGTGCGTATGAGACGGGGATGCGCACGTTCGACTTCGAGGCGCTCGCCATGGCGGCGACGTCGGGGCTCATCCCGTGGGAGGTGCAGGTCACCGCATTCCTCCTCCTGCTCGTCGGCTTCGGCTCGCATCTCTCGATGTTCCCGTTTCACATTTGGTCGCCCGACGGCTACGCGGGCGCGCCCACCGCGATCTCCATGATCAACGCGGGCGTGCTGAAAAAAATTGGCGGCTACGCGCTCATCCGCATCGGCATCTTCATCCTGCCGCTCGGCGCAAAATTTTGGGCGCCCGTCATCGCTGTGCTCGCGATGATCAACGTCATTTACGCCTCCTACATCGCGCTCGCACAGCGCGACATCAAGTATATGATCGCCTATTCGTCCGTCTCCCATATGGGCTATGTCCTGCTCGGCTTTGCGGCGCTGAACGCTGTGAGCGTCAGCGGTGCGGTTGCGTATATGGTGGCGCACGGCATCATGCTCGCGCTCTTCTTCTCGCAGATCGGCTATATCTACGACAAGACCGACCTGCGCAGCATCGGCGATCTCTGGGGGCTCGCGCATCACCGCCCGCACATCACGGTCGGATTCATGCTCGCAGGTCTGTGTTCGCTCGGACTGCCGGGACTGATCGGCTTCATCCCTGAGTTCACAATCTTCGTCGGCGTGATGGAGGTCTACCCCGTCATCGCCGTCATCTCCGTGAGCGGCATCGTATTTACCGCGTTCTACGTCCTGCGGATGCTCGCGCGCGTCCTCTTCGGGCCTCGCACGGAGCGGTTCACCGCGATCCCGGACACACAGAAAATCGACCTCGCGCCGCTCTTCGTGCTCGGTGTGTTCCTCGTCGGACTCGGCGTGTTCCCGGGGCTCTTGATGAACGTCGTTGACAGCGGCGTCGCGCCGCTCGTGCCGCTCTTTGAGCTGCTGAAAGATGCGCCGACGATACTCGGAGGGGGGATGTGATGATGGCGGACATGAATTTTGCAGCGCTCTCCGTTGAGATCGGCATCGCCGTACTCATGGCGGCGGTGCTCCTCCTCGATTTGATTCTCGAAAAAAATGCGCCGCGCCGGATTCTCGGCGGCGTGACCGCCGTCGGACTGCTTGCCGTGCTCGCGGGCGCGGTGGGGATGTATCCGCCGGACGGCGGCGCGATCGCGTTCTATGCCGGACATTACATCGTGGACGGCTATTCCGTATTCTTTAAGATGCTCTTCATCGTGGGGATGCTCTCCACCGTCCTATTCTCCATGGACTACGCCGAAGAGGTTCTGCCGCACCGCGGTGAATACTATGTGTTGCTCCTCGCAGCGCTCCTCGGCATGTGCGCGCTCGCCTCGGCGAACGATCTCATGACCGCGTTCGTCGGGCTGGAGCTCATGACCGTCTCGTTCTATGCGCTCGTCGCGCTGCGGACGGATGCGCCGCGTTCGGCGGAGGCGGGGATGAAATACCTCGTCTTTGGCGCGGGCTCGACGGCGGCGCTGCTCTACGGCATGAGCCTTGTCTACGGCATGACGGGGACGATGCTCTTTCAGGGGATCGCACAGGGCTACGGGATGCTCTTTCCGCTCGGGCTCATCGGCGTCGTGCTGATGCTCGCGGGATTCTTCTTCAAACTCTCGATCATCCCGTTCCACCTATGGGCGCCCGATGTTTACGAGGGCGCGCCCGCGCCCGTCACGGGACTGCTCGCCATGTGTTCGAAGGCGGCGGGCATCGCCGTCCTCCTGCGCGTCCTCTTCGTTGCGTTCCCCGTGCTCGCCGCATATTGGGCGCACCTGATTGCCGTGCTCGCGGCGGTCTCCGTGGTCGGCGGCAATCTCATGGCGTTCCGGCAGACGAATATCAAGCGGATGCTCGCGTACTCGTCCATCGCGCAGGCAGGATACATGATGAGCGCGCTTGTCGCCACGAATGCCGCGGGCATCAAGGCGGTGCTCTTCTACGCGATGGTCTACGTCTTCGCGAACGTCGCCGCGTTTGTCACCGTTACCTATCTCGAGATGAAGCGCGGCGCGGCGGACTTTGACACCGTGCGCGGGCTTGCAAAGGAGTCGCTGCTCCCCGCGGGGCTTCTCATGGTCGCCCTACTCACGATGGCGGGACTGCCGCCGACGGCAGGCTTCGTCGGGAAGATCTATATCTTCTCCGCCGTCATCGACGCGGGCTATCTCTGGCTCGCGGGCGTCGGGTTCGTCATGTCCATGGCGTCCGTCTACTACTACCTCCTCGTCATTAAGGAAATGTACCGCGACGTAGACCCGGGAGAGAAAGAGGTCAAAAGCAAACTCGCACTGCCCCTGCCCGCATCCGCCGTCGGCGTTCTCGCCGTCCTCTGCACACTCATCGTCGGCATCTGGGCGCAGCCCCTCTCAATCCTCAGTAATATCGCGGTCTATACCTTTATGCGGTGAAACTTCATACGAAAACGGAGTCGTGGTGCATTTGTACCTCGACTCCGTTTTTGCATCCATTTTGCTTTACATTGTAAATCAAAGAATGTAAAATCCGTGCGTCTCACTTTCAGGAGTCCGGCCAATTTAATGTGGCCGGGCGTGTTTTTATGTGGAAAAATTTTCTTTTTCCCACGTTTTATGGTATCCTACATATAGTCTTTTAGACAGGGAGGAAGGGTGCATTATGTCAGAGTATACATATACGGTGGAAAAACCGTGTCCGGTCTGTGGGGAAGAGACGCACGTGACGAAGATGAAAGCGCGCCTGATCACGCTTGAGACGGATGAGGATTACTGCGTTCACTATGAGGGGGTGAACCCTTACCGCTATCGTGTATGGATGTGCGAACACTGCGGCTTTGCCGCCGATGAAAAACAGTTCACGGGCGAGCCTCTGAAGGCGCGTGACAAGGATAAGATCAAGGAGCTTCTTGCGGGGCATAAGGTCAATCTTCCGTATAAAGAGGAGCGGACAGTAGAGGAGGCAATCCGCGCGTACAAGCTCGGCATCTACTTCGCTGAGCGGCTCGGCTGGCCGCTGCAAAAACAGGCGGGCTACTGCATGGGCATGGCGTGGGTCTACCGCGATACAGACGATCGCGATAAGGAAAACGAGGCGCTGCTGCGTGCGGCGGAACTCTACGAAAAATCTGTTATGACGGAGCACTACCCGATCAATGGTATGAGCGATATGATGGCAATCTATATGACGGGAGCGGCATACTACCGTCTTGAGAATTATGAAAAGGCGACGCAGATGCTTTCGCAGATCATGAGCGATCAGGAAGTGCGTAAGAACGATGCAAAACTCTTCGAGCGCACGCAGAACCTGTGGCTCGAACTGCGCGAGAAGAAGGCCGCGGCAGAGAAAGCGAACGGTTAATGGTTATTGATATTCCGGCGCATTTCATTGAGGATTTGCGCAGTTTCGATTGGAGCACGATCCGGGAGACGGTGCAGGACTATGCACCTGTATTGACCGCACTTCGCGATACTTGGGATCGCGAGACACTAACGGAAATCGCGGACGGGCATCTCTTCGTGCGCGATGCGACGATGAACGAGGCGATCGCAAAAAATCTCGGTACAGACGGGAGCATCACGGGCATCACACTCACATCGCACGCGAACGGAACACTCGACATCGTATGCACAACGGCAAAAAAATATAAGCGTATCGAGTTGTCCGGTACGATCGAGGAAATGGTGCATGACGGTGAGAAGTCGTACGCCGTCTACCGTGTACGTAAGAAGAAAGTTCCCAATCACGGGCTTGTCTCGTGGATTTTCGCGCGTGTTTCGCTCTCTATGGTGGAGCGCATGGTCGGGCATCTCGACGTCTCGGATCGCGTCCCCGTTGATGTGCACGGCAATACGGTGCGCGTTGATTTCCACGAGGTGTTGGCGGCGTCTCGTCTTGGGCAGACAGAGTTCCGCGGGCACAGACTCATCGATATGATTGAGATTGAGGGGGCGCAGGTGCGCGACGGCGGTATCATGTTTGATACAAAACTGAACGTGCCGGATGATGTGAAGGATGCACTGAGAAACATTTTGAAGGACAAGGTGCAGCCGGGGACACCGGAAGGAGGTACAGAGTGAGAAGGAATATGCTCATTCGTATACTTTGTTTTGTTTTGGTGCTGGGATTGTTCCCGCAGATAACGGAGGCGGCAAAGTCGGCTCCCGTGACCGAGAAAATTCTCTTCATCCCGCATGACAGCCGCCCCATCTCGAGCAAACAGACGGCGGATGTCGTGGCACAGCTCGGCTACGACATTGTCGTACCGCCGAATGACCTCCTCGGCAACCGCGAGGATCTCGGTCATCCCGATGAACTGTGGGCATGGGTGCGGACGAATATCGCGCAGCCCGGGGTGAAGGGGGTTGTCATCTCCTCCGACGCTGTGATCTACGGCAGCCTTGTCGGCTCGCGTAAGCATACGTATTCGCGCGACGAGGTCATGGCACGCGCCGCGCGGTTTGCAGAGCTTCAGAAGGAGCAGCCGAAGGTACCTCTCTATGTGTTCGGCTCGATCATGCGTACGCCGCGCACCGCCGAGGCATCAGGGCACGAGGAACCGGAGTACTACCGCCGCTACGGAGCCGACATCTTCCGCTACACGGTTCTGCGCGACAAGGACGAGGTCGAGGGGCTGACACGACGCGAGAAAAAGGAATATGCTTTTCTTGAGCGGCTGATCCCGAAAGAAGCGCTCGCCGACTGGATGGGGCGCCGCGAGAAGAATTATGCGGTGAACTCATACATGATTGAGCTCATGCGAAAAAAAGGGACATTCCGGTACCTTGCGCTCGGGCGCGACGATAATGCGCCGTTTTCGCAGACCCATCTCGAGAGCCGCCACCTTACGCAGGAGGGCGCGGATCTCGGAAAGACGCGCTTTCAGACGATGGCGGGCATCGACGAGATCGCCCTTCTCATGCTCACGCGTGCCGTTAATGAGCAGCGCCATGAAATTCCCTTTGTCTATCCGCGTTACAATTGGGGGCGCGGGGAAGAAACCGTACCCGCCTACTCGGATGAAAAAATCGGTACCTCCATCAACGATGCCGTCCTCGCCGCAGGCGGCATGGTCGTGCGTGCACCCGAAAAGGCAGACGTCGTGCTTACGGTGAACACAAATCCCGACGGGCGAACCTATGAGGCAAATGCCGCCCTGAATGACGGGACACCGCGTGAGGGAACAACATATTTTGCCGATATTGTCTCCGACTACGTGGGGAAGGGCTACCCCGTTGCGATTGCCGACGTTGCATTTGCCAACGGTTCGGATAACGCACTCATGGCGGAGCTGCAAAAGCGTGGTCTGCTCTATAAGATTCGCGCCTATGCGGGCTGGAATACGCCGACAAACAGCTCCGGCTTTGCCATCGGCGAGGGGATGCTCGTCCGTCATATGAGCGGCGACGCCGCCGATCGTCTGCTCACGACACGCTATCTCGACGACTGGGCGTATCAGGCGAACGTGCGCAACACCATCGCGCGCCAGCTCACATGGCTGCGCGGCGACGGCTTCTACGGCAGTCTTGGCTCGAAGAGGGATGCCGTCAGTGCCCGCTCTACACGTATGATGAACCGCTTCATTGAGGAGAATCTGCCGCCGCTTGCGGACATTGATACCGTAGAGGTCACATTCCCGTGGAACCGCATGTTTGAGTCCGATATTCTGCGCGGTGAACGCGGTTTTGCCTATGATTTTCTTGCAAAGAGGAGTCAGTAATATGCATCGAAAATATCTGATCGCTTACTTTTCTGCCTCTCCTTCACGGCGGACAGAGAAAATTTCCGAAAAAATTGCGGATGTGATAGGGGCAGACCTTTATGAGATTGTGCCCGCCGTTCCCTATACCGAGGACGATCTCAATTGGAATAATGAAAAGAGCCGTTCGAGCGTTGAGATGAACGACCCGGCAAGCCGCCCGGAGATCGCGGGTGAACTGCCCGATATTTCGCATTATGAGACCGTCTTTGTGGGATTCCCGATTTGGTGGTATATTGCACCGCATATTATCAATACGTTCCTTGAGAGCTGTGACTTGAAGGATAAGACCGTCGTTCCGTTTTCTACCTCCGGAGGCAGCCCTATGGGACAGACCACAGCACACCTGCGTCCTTCGGCGCCGGGCGCCCTCGTCAAAGAGGGGCGGCGGTTTGAGATGGGGGAGACGCCGATGGCGATTAATTCGTGGATTGCCTCCTTGGGCATTTAGGTGACGCGGGATTTTTGCGCCCGGCGTCGTCATCTCAAACAGATTCAATTCATGCGCGCCCTTGGGGCGCGCATTATACTTATGGGGGAACTATGAAACGCAGAAACTTCCTGCTCGGCACGCTCGCGGGGATTGGCGCACTTGCAGGCGGAGCGGGACTCTTCGTCTCGCAGGAAAAATTCGGCCGCGCCCCGCAGGGCGCGCGCCTCGAGCGCATCAAGCAGTCACCGCATTATGTGAACGGGCAATTCGTCTGCCTCGAACCCGTGGAATACATGAATGACAAGCTGCCCGACGAGGAGCGCCCCGGACGTATTGAGACCCTGTGGCGTGTTCTCTTTGACACGGATGACGGCCGCATTCCAAAGGAACTTATCCCGAGCAACAAAACCGATCTCGCCGCGATTCCGCGCGAGAAGGATATTGCCGTATGGATGGGGCACTCGACCTTTTACCTTCAGATTGCGGGACGGCGCATTCTTATCGATCCTGTCTTTTCCGCATACGGATCGCCCGTCTTTTTCATCAATCGCGCCTTCCGCGGAAGCAATGTCTATACGGCGGCAGATATTCCCGAACTTGACGTCCTCCTCATGACGCACGACCACTGGGATCATCTCGACTACGCGACGGTCATGGCGCTGAAGCCCAAAATCAAGGAGATTGTCTGTCCGCTTGGTGTCGGAGAATTCTTTGAGGCATGGGGATTTGACCTTTCACATCTGCACGAAGAGGATTGGGATACGGACATTGCGCTCGCCGATGATTTCCACATTCACATCCTGCCGTCGCAGCATTTTTCCGGGCGATTCCTTACGCGCAACAACACCGAGTGGTGTGGATTTGCGATTATTACGCCTGAGCGGCGCGTCTATATGAGCGGCGACGGCGGCTATGGAAAACATTTTCGAACCATCGGCGAGCACTTCGACGGATTTGATCTCGCGCTCATGGAGAACGGGCAGTACAACATGCAGTGGCACCCGATCCACATGCTGCCTGCCGAGACGGCGCAGGCGGCGGAGGACGTGCGCGCGCGCGCCGTCCTCCCCGCACACAGCGGAAAATTCGCCCTTGCTCTGCACAAATGGCAGGAACCCTATGCGGAGCTTCTGCATGAGAGTGCAGGGCGTCCCTATCGTGTTGTGACGCCGCGTATCGGTGAGGCGGTGGATATCGCTTCTCCGGCCGACTACCCGCACTGGTGGGAGGGGATGGCGTGATACGCGATTTTGGTGCATTGTAGTTCCCGGTCTGCATCCTTTACGTATTTGTAATGTTGCACGGGAGAAATTCGCTAAGTTCCTGTAAGATCCTTCCGATAAATTAAGCAGGAGGACTTTTGTTGTGAAAAATTCTAAAATTCGATTTCCAATGATTTTCGTTGGTATTTTTACGGCGGCGATCCTTGCGGCGCTCTATGTTTCGACAATTGGGCGTATGGAGAAGGCGAGCGCCGCCGAGAGCGTCAAGCTCTACTGTGACGCGCTCGTGCGGCAGGACGAGACGGCGCAGAAACGGCTTGCGTCCTACGGCGCGCCGATGGAGTCGTTCAATATGAAGTCGGCGTTCGAGAATGCTTTGCAGACGACGGGGGCGGTGCTCTCCCCCGAGGAGGCGGCGCAGCTCGGCGACGCATATATGGAGTCACTGCGCCGCGCGACGGTCGAAACGACGACCTCGGAAGAGGGGAAGGGCGTGGCGACGGTCGAGGTGACGGTGACGCGGTTCGATATGCAGGGGGCAAAGGAAAAGGCGTCCTCGCTCCTGCGAAAGCGCATGCGTCTTGACGCATCGCCCGAGGAGATCCGCCGGGTTGCCGTGGAGGCAACGGCGGAGGCGTATCGCGATCTGCAGCCCGTCGGCACGGTGACATTCTATGTACCCGTGCGCTATAACGAAAAGACGCGTATTTGGGATCCTGCCGACCCAATGCAGTTCGGCTTTGATCTATCGAAACAGACGATGGGAGTGGCGGAATAATGGCGGAAAAAGACTGGAAAGATCTCAATCGCGAGACGGCGGAGGGAAACCCGCGCCGTCCCGAGGGTGCGGCGGGGCGCGCGATGCTCACGCGCATGAACGAGAGCCATGCGAAGCTCACGGCGTGGGGGCTGAGCCTCCTCTCCTTCGTACCGAATGATACCGTGCTCGACGTCGGCTGCGGCGGCGGCAACACACTCGCACGCATGGCAGAGCGCGTGACGGCGGGGCATCTCGTCGGCATCGATTATTCCGAGACGTCGGTCGAGGCGTCGCGGGCATTCAACAGCGCGCTCGTGGCGTCGGGACGCATGGAAATTCTCTCCGGATCGGTAGAGTCTCTGCCGTTCCCGGACGCGCACTTTGATAAAGTTGTGACCGTTGAGAGTTTCTACTTTTGGCCGAATCCTGCGGAGAGCTTGAAGGAGGTCGCGCGCGTTGTAAAGCCGGGCGGGATGTTCCTCCTGCTTGCGGAGATCTACGAGCGCCCCGATCTCCCGGCAGGCATTCGGGAAAAGGTTGAGGCATACGAGCTGACGAATCCGACGCCCGCGGAATTTGAACGGCTCTTCCGTGCGGCGGGATTCCCCGAGGTCGAGACACATTTTATGGACGGCGAATATTGGATCGCCGTTCTTGGGAAAAGATAAATAGAGAGTCGGTATGCCGGTGCATCGTACGCATCGGCATACCGGCTCTTTTATCTATGCTGCGCGAGTGTGCGGACGAATCTCTCGATGTGCGCGGGCGGATGCTGCGCATAGAGGAGTCCGTAGGGGACGGCGTACGCCCAATCGACGGGAATCGTCACGAGCGCGGGATGCACATCCTTCCAACAAGAGAGCGTCAGCAGTACGCTGCCCGTTTCGGCACAGCGGTTGAACACCGAGATATCGTAAAAATGCGCCGTGTCCTCAATGCGGACATGCAGATCCCCTTCTAATGTGCGGCGCGCGGCGTCGTTGGTCGCGGAGTCGCCCGCGGCGACCATGAGCACCGTTTCGCCGCGGAGGTCGGACGGCGCGAGCAGTTTCTTTTGGGCAAGGCGATGTCCGCGGGGCACGGCACACATAATGTCATAGCGTCCCAGCGGCAGCATATTGCATTTTTCCAGCCATGTGTCGGACTCGCATGCGGCGACGAGGAAATCGTATTTCTCGCCAATGCGCGCAATCTCTGCAAGAATGCCGTTGTGATCGTCCTCGAAGGGAACGAGATTCAGCGCGTAGTCCGGGAACGTCTCGCTCATTTGGTACCAGAGATCCATGAACGGCTTTGCCGGATTGAGCATCGAGGTTCCCACGCGAAACACCTTCGGTTCTTCGGTCATGGCGCGGCGCGCGTTTTCTATCGACTGCGCGGCATAGTCCGTCAGAAACTGTGCGTCCTTGCAGATCACCTCGCCCGCAGGAGTCAGGCGGACGCCGTGCGAGCTGCGTGTGAGGAGAGGAAACCCAAGACGGCTCTCGAGCGTATTGATCTGTTTCATCACCGCCGTGGGAGAGATGAAGAGCCGTTCGGCTGCCTTGCTGAAACTGCCGCAGTCCGCGACCGTTAAAAATACCGATACCTGTGTGCTGATCATATGATGCCTCCGGTTTGAACTTTTGGTTAAAACGACTGTAACATATCGGAGATTCAGTGTCAACGAATCTTGCTGTATGATACATACAGAAACAAGAACGGAGGCACACAGAATGAAAGCGTTGATTGCGTATTTTTCCCGCGCACACGAGAACTATGTGAGCGGAACGCTCAAGGAACTGCCGGTAGGGAATACGGAAGTCGCCGCAGGCATCATCCGAAAGTTGACGGGGGCGGATATATTCAGGATCGATCCGGTTCGGGCATATGCCGCGGATTACAACACCTGCATCGAGGAGGCGCGCGCCGATCGGCGGCGCAATGCCCGTCCCGCGCTGAAGGAATATCCGGAGAGCCTCGACGGCTATGACGTCATATATCTCGGATACCCGAACTATTGGGGGACGATGCCGATGGCGGTGTTCACGTTCCTAGAGCATTTTGATTTCAAAGGAAAGGCGATCCGACCGTTCTGCACGCACGAGGGCAGCGGCATGGGTGCGAGCGAGAAGGACATCGCCCGTCTCTGTGCGGGCGCAAAGGTGGAAAAAGGGCTGCCGATCCACGGCGGAAGCGTCGCATCGGCGGAGCCGCTCATCCGCAGTTGGCTTGAAAGCGTTTCAAAATAAAACTTATTGACCATGAAAACGGGGGAATTACAATGACGATGATCGAAGAAATTGCTGCGCGTCAAGAGCTCAAACAGCTCGTTGATACCTATGCGAACGAGTCGGACAAGAATAATCAGGATTATTATGTCAATGTCTTTACCGAGGACTGCCGGGTGCGCGTTTACTTTAACGGCGAACTTGGGATGGATCTGAAGAATGTGCACGATCTGATTGCGGCGTACAAGGGATTCGGCGCGGCGAAGGCGGCGTTCCATATGAACGGACAGCAGACGGTCGCCTTCGAGGACGAGACGCATGCCACGGGAACCTGCTATGCGCTGGCACATCTCGTCAACGAGAAGGACGGTGCCGATATGCTGACGACGCACGCCGTGCGCTATGAGGATCGCTATGTGAGGACTGCGGCGGGGTGGCGCATTGCGGCACGGGAGCAGTATTTCATGTTCTCCGATACGCACGCACTTGGAAAATAAACCGGTGACGTTTTGAATCTATCATAGGAAACGGGGAGAACATATGAAAGACGTTATGATTGTGACGGGAGCCGGTCAGCTGAGCATGGCGATTGCGCGCCGCATGGGCTATGAGATGAAGATCGTCGTGGGCGATAAGAGCCGGAAGAACGCGGACAATATCGTGGGGATTATGACGAACGCGGGCTTTGATGCGGAGGCGATGGAGATGGATCTCTCCGACCGCACCTCCATCCGCACCCTCATCGAAAAGGCACAGGAATACGGAGAGGTCAAGATGCTCGTCAACGGCGCGGGGCTCTCGCCCAGTCAGGCAAGCATCGAAGCCATCCTGAAGGTCGATCTCTACGGTACGGCGGTACTCCTCGAGGAGGTCGGCAAGGTCATCGCGCGCGGCGGCACGGGCGTGACGATCTCCAGTCAGTCCGGGCACCGCATGGCACAGCTCACGGCGGAGCAGGACAAGGCGCTCGCCGTGACGCCGACTGAGGAACTGCTCGCGCTCGATTTTTTGCAGCCCGATCGGATCGAAAACAGTCTCCATGCTTATCAGCTCTCCAAACGCGCGAATGCGAAACGCGTCATGGGCGAGGCGGCGGGGCGCTGGAGCGATCGCGGCGCACGCATCAACTCGATCTCGCCGGGGATCGTCGTGACGCCGCTCGCTATCGACGAGTTCAACGGCATTCGCGGCGACTTCTACAAGAATATGTTTGCCAAATGCCCGGCGGGGCGTCCCGGCACGGCGGACGAGATCGCGAACGTCGCCGAGCTGCTGCTGAGTCCGCAGGGCGCGTTCATTACGGGCGCGGACTTCCTCATCGACGGAGGCGCGACGGCTTCCTATTTCTACGGGAAACTCAGCGAAGATCCGCGGAGCTGAGCAGGGGGATTACCAAAGCGGGAGGCACTACCGCGCGTGTTGGGAAGCAGGAGGATTATGCCATGGAATATGTAACATTGAAGAACGGCGTTCGGATGCCGATGGAAGGATTCGGCGTCTTTCAAGTAGAGGATGCGGCACAGTGCGAGCAGGCGGTGCTGGACGCGATTGCATCGGGCTATCGTCTGATCGATACGGCAGCGGCATATTTTAACGAGGAGGCCGTCGGCACAGCGATCCGCACATCCGGCATCCCGCGCGATGAACTCTTTATCACGACGAAACTGTGGGTGCAGGATACAAGTTATGAGGGCGCAAGGAAGGCGTTCGCCGTCTCTATGGAAAAACTGGGCTTGGATTATCTGGATCTCTATCTGATCCATCAGCCCTTTAACGACTATTACGGCGCGTGGCGCGCGATGGAGGAACTCTATAAGGCGGGCAAGATTCGCGCGATCGGCGTCTCCAATTTCTATCCGGATCGGCTTGTCGATCTTTGCCTCAATGCAAAGATTCCGCCGATGGTCAATCAAGTGGAGCTGCATCCCTTCTTTGCGCAGGAGAAGGCGATTGAAACAATGAAGGCGTTCGGCGTTGTGCCGCAGGCGTGGGGACCCCTCGCAGAGGGGAAGCACGGCATCTTCACAAATGAAAAGCTCGCCGCTGTTGCGAAAAAATATGAGAAAACCGTGGCGCAGGTTGTCCTGCGCTGGAATGTGCAGCGCGGCGTCGTGATCATTCCGAAATCCGTGCGGCGGGAGCGCATGGAAGAGAACATCGATATTTGGGATTTCTCGTTGACGGATGCCGAGATGGCGGAGGTTTCGCGTCTTGACATGGGACGCAGCGAGATCGTTGATCATCGTACTGCAGAGACCGTCAAGTGGCTGAGCGGTTGGCATATCCATGACTGAAAGGCGATAGATTGACATGGACGTCTTCCGGCAAATGCTTATTTTTACGCTGTTCGTGATGGCAGGATCCGCATGAAGCCCCATCCCGGGACATTTCGCATACCGTCAAAAAGCTCCCGCCGTGGCGGGAGCTTTTGCTGTGTCTCGCATATGATGTTTGATTCCCAGCGATGTTCCTATTCGACCTGTTCGTGGACGAATTTGATAAACTCGTCCGTTGCGGCTTGGTCTTTGAGTTTTGCCGTATACATGTGGTTGCCCATCTGCGGCCACATCATCTCGGGCATCCGCTCGCACATGACGATTTTGCCGGCATAGCGTTCGAGGATTTCCTCGTGACTGTGCACATAGCGGTGGAAATCGCGGCGGCTCGCATACGCGCAGAAGCAGTGCTCGTTTCGGTCGGGGAGCAGGCGGCGGTCGGCGGTGATCATGTCCGCCCAGATCTCATAGACGTCGGTGGAGTGGGCGAAGTTCATCATGTCGGTCGTATAGCCGCCCGCAGGGCGCATATTAACCTCGAGCCCGACGAAATCGCCGATGTCCCCAAGTCCTTTCTTTGCCTTCGTCAGGCGGAAGAACTCGAGATGGACGAAGCGGCTGCGCACGCCGAACGATTTGAGCGTGGCGCGCCCCGCTTTTTTGAGCGCATCCGGTACGCGATCCGCTGTGTAGTAGGACAGATCGAGCTGATAGAGCACGATGTCCATGACGGACGGCGGCCACACGGTCATGGATTCGAAGATGGGCACGGAGTTCGAATCGACGATGGCGTCGTAGGAACAGATGTCGCCCGTCACGAACTCCTCCATGACGTAGGGGACTTCGGGCTTTGACGCGTAGAAATGGCACAGTTCGTCGTGACTGTCGATGCGGTAGGTGTCCGTCGCGCCGACGCCCGTGTCGGGCTTGACGATGACGGGATAGCCGACCTCGGCAAGGAATGCCTCGGCATCCGCGAGCGTCGTGACAGGGCGCAGACGCGCGGTCGGGATGCCCGCTTTCTTATAAAAGGGCTTCATGGCGGATTTATTCTTGATGTGATCCATGTCGCCGAACTGCCAGCCCGTGCGGATGTTGAAATCCGTACGCAGACGCGCGTCGCTCTCGAGCCAGAACTCATTATTCGATTCGAGCCAGTCGATGCGCCCGTATTTGAACGTAAAGAACGCGACGGCGCGCAGCATTTGGTCGTAGTCGCCGAGCGAGGGGACGAAGTAGTATTCGGTGAGCGATTCGCGCACCTCGTCTGCGAGCGCCTCGTAGGGCGTGTCGCCGATGCCGAGGACGTTGACGCCCTTCTTTTTCAGACGATCGCAGAAATTCCAATAGACACGCGGGAACTGCGGCGAAATGAAGATAAAATTCATACAATCACCTCATTGTTCTTGGTCAGACCTGTTCACGCAGCACGAACGGGAGGAAATACGGGAACTGCTTTTTCCACCAGTCCCAATCGTGATCGACGTCGTAGCCCCAGAAATCCACCCACGCGTGAATCCCCTTGCTGTGGAGCACGTCGCCCATGAGCGCGGTCGTGCGCCGTCCCTCCTCCTCCCAGCTGCCCTGCCCGACGCAGAGTACGATCCGCCGGTCGTTGTAGAGGTCTATGTAGGGGTGATCGGCGGGCATATTCCCGAGGAAATCGAGCGGGGAGTTGTCGTAGAGCACGCCGTCCATCCATCCGTCGGTAAAGAACTTTGCATCATAGACGCCCGAGAGGGCGAGCACGCCGTCAAAGAGATCCGGGCGGCGAAAGAACACAATGGCGGCGTGGAGTCCGCCGAGACTGCACCCCGCGGCGATGGGGAGCCGCCCGCTCGTATTTTCGCCGCGGATGAAGGGGACGACCTCGTCGACGATGTAGGCGTAGTACTGCTCTTGGCGGCGCGCACGCCACGGCTTATTGCCCCAGATGTTCGACCACGTTTCCGTGTCGACGGTATCGACGCAGAAGAGCTGAATGCGCCCGCGAGCGATGTCACCTGCCATCGCTTCGATCATGCCAAAGTTCTCGAAGTTGTCACTCATCGCGTCCTGCGTCGGGAACACGAGGATGGGGGCGGCGTTCGGGCTGCCGTAGATGCGGATGTTCATCACACGGTCGAGGCGCGCGCTGTGCCAGTTGATTTCTTTGCAGTCTATCATAAAAACCTCCGTGCATTTGTAGTTTTCAATACAATGTTACTCTATCGAATCACGCCGATTTTGTCAAATGGAACGGGAAGCCTGCTTGCTTTTTTGGAGAATATTTAGGATAATGAGACAAACGAAAAGGAGTGTATGATATTTGTCTTATATGATGAAACTTTCGCCCGTGTTCAAGGACTATCTTTGGGGCGGGCATCGTCTGCATGACGAGCTGGGGAAAGACTGCGGCGCGGGCATCACGGCGGAGAGCTGGGAGCTCTCGACGCATCCGGACGGGCTCTGCCGCATTGCGAGCGGAGCGCCGGCGGGTGAAACACTCGCCGCGTGGCTTGCGGATCATCCGGCGGCGCTCGGCACACGCGCGGGCGGACGCACGGACATGCCGATCCTCATTAAGCTCATCGACGCCGCGCAGAACCTCTCCGTGCAGGTGCATCCGGACGACGATTATGCGCGCCGCGTGGAGGGCGACGCGGGCAAGACCGAGCTGTGGTACGTCCTCGACGCGACGGAGGGCGCGGAGGTGATCTGTGGCGTTGCGGAGGAACTCTCGCGGGAGGAACTCGCGGCAAAGGCGGCGGACGGCTCAATCGTCTCCGCGCTCCGCCGCGTGCCCGTGCACCGCGGCGACGCACTGCTCGTGCGCGCTGGGACGCTGCACGGCATCGGCGCGGGCGTCCTCATCTGCGAGATACAGCAGGCGTCGAATGTCACGTACCGCGTCTACGACTACGGACGCGTCGGCGCGGACGGCAAAACGCGCGATTTGCACATCGAAAAGGCGCAGGAGGTCGCCTCGCTCGTCCCGTCGGAGATCTCCCTCGGCGGTATGACACGGCTCGGGTTCCTGTGTGGAGGAGCGGGGCGCCTGCTCGCGGCAACGGAGTATTTTACCGTCTATGAATTTATGGTCAAAGAGAACCTCTCCTTTGCGGCGGACGATGTCTCGTTCCACGCACTGGTCGTCACGGACGGCATGTGCACGCTGACGCACGGCGCGCAGCGGATCAGCCTTGCGCGCGGCGAGACGGCGTTCATCCCCGCGGGACTTGGCGCGTATGAAGTACATGGTCACGGGACGCTGCTGCTTACGCACGTTTAATCGATAGAGGGAAATGCCATGAGGAGAAGTCCATCAAGACTTATTTATTTTCTATTGTAAGGTTCATACGGCGTATTCGCTCCGTTTCAATTTCCTGTAAAAGTTTATCGGCGGCATTTGGCGTTGCTTCTATCTCCTATGAATGGGGCTGTTCCGGTGCGCCGTCCGAAGCGATTCCGCATACGGTGCGCGCAGAACGCCGTGCTCTGTGACGAATGCGGTGATGAGGCTGTGGTCGGTGACGTCGAAGGCGGGATTGTAGACGTTGATGCCTTTCGGCGCCATGCGGCTGCTGTACCACATCTCCGTGACTTCTTCGGGCGCGCGCTGCTCGATCTCGATGTCCGCGCCCGTTGGCGTCGACAGATCGATGGTCGAACGCGGCGCGCAGACATAGAACGGGATGCCGTAATGGTTGGCGAGGATGGCGACGCCCGAGGTGCCGATCTTGTTTGCCGTGTCGCCGTTCGCGGCAACGCGGTCGCAGCCGACGAAGACGGCTTGGATTTTTCCGCGCGCCATAAGGGAGGATGCCATATTGTCGCAGAGCAGAGTGACGTCCATGCCCGCGGCGCTGAGCTCGTAGGCGGTGAGGCGCGCGCCTTGGAGCAGCGGGCGCGTCTCGTCGGCGTAGATTTTGAAGTTGTAGCCCTTTGCGTGACCGAGATACATGACGGCGGTGGCGGTGCCGTACTTTGCCGTCGCGAGCCTGCCCGCGTTGCAGTGCGTGAGGAGTCCGTCGCCGGGGCGGACGAGCGGCAGAGCGTTTTCACCGATGCGTCGACAGGTGTCAATGTCCTCCGCCACGATGGCGCATGCTTCGTCACGCAGGTGGACGCGCAGCTCCGGGACGGAGGCGCCGCGATGTTCCTCCACAACGCGCTCCATGCGAGCGAGCGCCCACGAGAGGTTGACGGCAGTCGGTCGCGATGTATTGAGATAGAGCGCGGCGTCGTGCAGGCGGCGCGCGAATTCCGCGCGGTCGTCCGTATCGATCCCGCACGCGGCGAGGTAAAGTCCGATGGCGGCGGTGTCGCCGATGGCGGGCGCGCCGCGCACCTTCAGCTCCTTGATCGCATCCCAAATCTCACGCTGCGTTTTTAGATGCAGATACTCCGCCCTGTCGGGGAGCTTCGTCTGGTCGATGATGACGAGCGTGTGCGCCGCGTCGTCGAGGGCGACGGTTTCCATATCGAGAATATTTTCCGCCACGATCCTGCCTCATTTCCTATGATAGACGTTTGTTCTAACCTTATTCTATCGAATCTCGTGTGCCTTTTGCAAGGGCTTTTTGCATCTGCGCAAAACTTTGCCAAACGGCGGTAGATACGAGATAAAAAAATTGACTTTTATTGCGAATGGTTTATAATATACTTTATAAAAAGGGTGCGGCGGGGATGACCCTGCGGTGCTGAAAATGAAGGCTTTTACAGGGGGTATTTTTATGGCAGTAAAGGTTGCTATCAACGGTTTTGGTCGTATCGGCCGTCTCGCGTTCCGTCAGATGTTCGATGCGCCCGGCTATGAGGTCGTCGCCATCAACGATTTGACGAGCCCGACGATGCTCGCACATCTCCTGAAGTACGATTCCACGCAGGGGCGTTATAAGTACGCGGACTCCGTGACCGCGGGCGAGGACTCCATCACGGTCAACGGCAAGAAGATCAACATCTATGCGCAGGCGGATGCCGCACAGATTCCGTGGGGCAAGCATGACGTCGACGTTGTGCTCGAGTGCACGGGCTTCTACACGGCAAAGGCAAAGGCTGAGGCGCACCTGAAGGCGGGCGCAAAGAAGGTCGTCATCTCGGCGCCTGCGGGCAATGATCTCCCGACGGTCGTATTCAACGTCAACCACAAGGTGCTGACGAAGAATGACAAGGTCATCTCCGCGGCTTCCTGCACGACGAACTGCCTTGCTCCGATGGCAAAGGCGCTGAATGACCTCGCACCGATCAAGAGCGGCATCATGCAGACGATCCATGCCTACACGGGCGACCAGATGGTGCTCGACGGTCCGCAGCGCAAGGGCGATCTGCGCCGCAGCCGCGCCGCCGCACTCAACATCGTTCCGAACTCGACGGGCGCGGCGAAGGCAATCGGTCTCGTCATCCCCGAACTCAACGGCAAGCTCATCGGCGCGGCACAGCGCGTCCCGACCCCGACGGGCTCCACGACGCTCCTCTATGCCGTTGTCGAGGGCAAGGTCACGGTTGATCAGGTCAACGCGCAGATGAAGAAGGAAGCGACGGAGTCGTTTGCCTACAACACAGACGAGATCGTCTCGAGCGACATCATCGGCACGACCTACGGCTCGATCTTCGATGCGACACAGACGATGGTCAGCGACACGGGCGACGGCAACACGCTCGTTCAGGTCGTTTCGTGGTACGACAACGAGAACAGCTACACGAGCCAGATGGTTCGCACGATCAAGTATTTTGCTGAGCTCGGCTAAAACTTCACAATGAAATAAGCACGATCTTTCGAGGTCCGGCCGAACGTTTGGGCCGAACCTCGATTTTCATTTACGGAGGGGACAATATGAACAAAAAGACCATTCGCGACATCGACGTTAAGGGCAAGAAAGTCTTTGTCCGCGTGGATTTCAACGTGCCGATGGACGAGAACCAGAACATCACGAACGACACGCGCATCCGCGCGACGCTGCCGACGATCAATTATCTCCTCGACGGCGGCGCGGCGGTTATCCTCGCCTGCCATGTCGGGCGTCCGACCGAGGCGCGCGAGCCGAAATTCTCGACGAAGCCCATTGTCGCACGTCTCTCCGAGCTCCTCGGCAAAGAGGTACAATGGGCGCCCGACTGCGTTGGTCCCGAAGCGGAGAAAGCCGCGGGCGCGCTGAAGCCGGGCGAAGTCCTGCTCCTCGAAAACCTCCGCTACCACAAGGAGGAGAAGAAGAACGATCCCGCCTTTGCAAAGCAGCTCGCTGCGCTGGCGGATGTTGCTGTGGACGACGCGTTCGGCGTCGCACACCGCGCACACGCATCGAACGTCGGCATCACCGCCGATCTCGAGACGGTCGCGGGCTTCCTCATGGAGAAGGAGATCAACTACATCGGCAAGACGCTCGAAGCGCCGCAGCGCCCGTTCGTCGCCATCCTCGGCGGTGCGAAGGTCTCGGACAAGATCGGCGTCATCGAGAACATGATCGACAAGGTTGACACCATCATCATCGGCGGAGGCATGGCACACACTTTTGACGCGTCGAAGGGCTATCCCATCGGCGACTCGCTTGTCGAGAAGGACAAGATCGAGCTTGCAAAGAAACTGCTCGAAAAGGCGGCGAAGAAGGGCGTGAAGGTCGTCCTGCCCGTCGATCTCGTCATCGCGGATAAGTTCGCGGCGGATGCCAAGACGCAGACGGTCGACGTAGACAAGGTGCCCGACGGCTGGCAGGCGCTCGACAGCGGCGCAAAGACGTCCGAAGAGTATGTGAAGGCACTCAAGGGCGCAAAGACCGTCATCTGGAACGGCCCCATGGGCGTCTTTGAGTTCGACGCGTTCGCAAAGGGGACGGAGGCGGTTGCCCGCGCGGTTGCGCAGGCGACGAAGGAGGGCGCGACGTCCATCGTCGGCGGCGGCGATTCCATCGCGGCACTCAAGAAGACCGGACTTTCCGATCAAATTTCGCACATCTCGACGGGCGGCGGCGCAACGCTGGAGCTGCTCGAAGGCAAGGTGCTCCCGGGCATTGACGCCATCGCGAATAAGTAATTTTTTGTTTTACACTTGGAAGAGGGGATTCAAATATGGCAAGAACACCGATTATTGCAGGCAACTGGAAGATGAACAACACGATTGCCGCAGGCACGGCGCTCGTGAAGGAACTCGCGCCGCTCGTGAAGGGGGCTAAGGCGACAGTCGTCGTCTGCCCAACAGCGACGGCGCTTGCCGCCGTGACCGAGGCGGTGAAGGGAACGAAAATCGCGGTCGGCGCGCAGAACGTGCATTGGGAAAAGAGCGGTGCCTACACGGGCGAGATCTCAACCGAGATGCTTAAAGAGATCGGCGTTTCCTACTGTATCCTCGGACACAGCGAGCGCCGTGACTACTTCGGCGAGACGAACGAGGGCGTCAACAAACGAGCGCACGCGGCGTATGCGGCAGGCATCACGCCGATCATCTGCTGCGGCGAATCGCTCGAGATCCGCGAAGCGGGGACGTATCTTGCCTACGTTGCGTATCAGATCGAGGCTGCGCTCGCGGGCTTTAAGTCGAAGGAGGTCGCGAAACTCGTCATCGCCTACGAGCCGATCTGGGCGATTGGTACGGGCAAGACCGCAACCTTTGAACAGGCGGAAGAAGTCTGCGCTCATATTCGTGCGACTGTCAAAGCGAAATACGGCGCAGCTGCGGCAAATGCGATCCGCATCCAGTACGGCGGCAGCGTTAAACCCGAGACGATCGCGGGACTCATGGAGAAGCCGAACGTCGACGGCGCGCTCGTCGGCGGCGCTGCGCTTAAGGCGAAGGATTTCGCCGCGATCGTCAATTTTTGATTACCCCTGCGAGCAATTTGCTCTTAGAAAAGAGTTCATCATGGCAAAACTGAAAAATGCCCCGGTTGCCCTCATCATCATGGACGGATTCGGCGACGGCGACCCGAACGACATGAAATACAACGCCATTGCGATGGCAAAGACGCCCGTCATCGACGGACTGCTCAAGAAGTATAAACACAATGAGATCAACGCCTCCGGCGAATACGTCGGACTGCCCGACGGACAGATGGGCAACTCCGAGGTCGGTCACACGAACATCGGCGCGGGGCGCATCGTCTATCAGCAGCTCACGCGCATCACGCGCGACATCAGGAACGGCGACTTCTTTAAGAACGAAGCGCTGCTCACGATCGTGCGCGGCGTCAAGGAGAACGGCGGTGCACTGCATGTGATGGGGCTTGTCTCCCCGGGCGGCGTACACAGCCACGAAGATCATCTCTTTGCGACGCTCGAACTCGCGCATCGCGAGGGGATCAAGACCGTCTGGATCCACGCGTTCCTCGACGGGCGCGACGTGCCGCCCAAGAGCGCGAAGGAATACCTCGAAGCCGTAGAGAAGAAGGCGGCGGAAATCGGCGAAGGAAAGATTGCGACCGTCGCAGGGCGTTACTACGCGATGGATCGCGATCACCGCTGGGAGCGCGAGCAGCTTGCCTATGAGGCGATCGCGCATGCCAAGGCGAAGACAGTCGCGTCCTCGGCGGTCGCAGGACTGCTTGCCTCCTATGCGGATACGAGTGAGAAGCCCGAGGGCGTCACGGACGAATTCGTCGTTCCGTTCGTTGTGAAAGGCTATCCCGGCATGAAGAACGGCGACGGCGCGATCTTCTATAATTTCCGCCCCGACCGCGCGCGTCAGCTCACCCATGCCTTTGTGGATAAGACCTTTGACGGGTTCAAGCGCGACGAATCGCTGAAGATCCCGTTTGCCACATTCTCCCAGTACGAGGCGGGCATGAACGCGCTCGTCGCGTTTCCGCCGGAGAGCATTTCCAACACCTTCGGACAATATGTGCAGGATCTTGGCATGACGCAGCTGCGTATCGCCGAGACGGAGAAGTACGCGCATGTCACGTTCTTCTTCAACGGCGGCGTCGAGACACCATACAAAGGCGAGGATCGCATCCTCGTGCACTCACCGAAGGTCGCGACGTATGACCTCCAGCCCGAGATGAGCGCGATTGAGGTCACGGATAAAGTCGTCGAGGCGATCAAATCGCGCAAGTATGACTTCATCATCCTCAACTATGCGAACTGCGACATGGTTGGTCACACGGGCGTTGTTCCCGCCGTCGTCAAGGCGGTCGAGACCGTCGACACCTGTGTTGGACGCTTCGTTGACGCCATCCACGAGGTTGGCGGAGAGGTCTGCATCACGGCGGATCACGGCAACGCGGACAAGATGTGGGACTACGAGACGAATCAGCCGTTTACGAAGCACACGACGAACCCCGTGCCGTTCATTGTCGTCTCCGACCGCGTGAAGGAAGTCCACACCGGCGCCCTCTGCGACATCGCGCCGACCCTGCTGACGCTCGCGGGACTGCCCATTCCCAAGGAAATGACGGGCAAACCGCTTGTTACGCTCAAATAAATAAATCACCGACCATGGGATCGCCGCGCTCCGTGCGCGGCGGTCTTTTGCATTGGCGGGATTTCGGTTTCTGTGATGTGGGAGGTGCGGTATGTTCGATTTCGGTCACGTTGTGTTGGGGATATTGAGCGCGGGCATCCTTCTTGCCGTGGGCTGCGTTATCGTCACCGTCATTTATCAATGCGTACGTGACAAGCTGCGCGAGAAACGCAATGCGAAGGCGCGTGCTGCAGAGCTGAAACGTCTGCGCGAAACACTGACGCCCTACGACTATGCGCGGACAGTCGATGATGCCGTCAATAAGAGCTTTGATTTTATGCATCTCCGTGCCGGCGACCGCGTGCGCGTCCGCAAGAGTTTTACGGACTATAACGGGAGTCTTTTTGAGGCGGGCGACACATGGTACTTTGCTTGCGCATATTATCTTCCCTACGACGGGGGATATACGCTGTATATTTCCCATGATCGGGTGACAATCGGCGGTATCTATTTGCAGGTGGAAGAGCAGTCGGACATCTGCGGACACGCGGAGAAATATTTTGAGATTGTTGAGGAGGGTGCAGCTTTAGAACGATAAGTTGTGCCGTTCTTCGATTTCCGCAATCGCTTGCCGAATGACAGAGACGGGCGTTTCCGCGAGTTCGGTCAGTCCACGCTCTTCCGCGCGGGCGAGGGAATTTTTTACAAAATTAATACGTTCCTTGAGCTGTGCTGTCTCATTTTGCGTGAGGGGGCGTGTTCGTTCCCGGTCAAATTGTTGGAGGAAGTCCGCGGCGGTATCGGCCGCCAGGACTTCACTTTCACGCGTATGCACATGGTAAGAGGAGAAGAGTCCGCTTTCGGCGAGTCCCGTGAGGTTCTTCGACAGAACCTTCACGACGAGATCATGATGCTCCTTGTTTACGGCACGGCCGATGTCCTCCATACAGCCGATGAAATAACGATCCAGTGTGCCGATGTAGCTCGCATCGCTTGACACAGCGATGACATGAATCTCGGAGGCGTAATCCTTTGCCGAGAGCGCTTGTGCGAGACGGAGCGGCACCTCAAGCGTGCGGAACGTCCCCTCGACCATGATGTTATAGTGCTGTTCCAAGAGCATATCAAGCAGGCGCTCGGTGACGGCGCCGGAGAATTTTCCTGTTTCCGCAACGGCGGCGGTACCGAGCGCGCGGCAGATTGCCTTGTATTGGGGATGATAGTTTCGGTAGGTGTCCGGATTGACAAAGAACGTATTGGGATGCGCGTTCTTGAGCCGTACGCTGATGATGCTCTTTCCGGCGCCCGGCTGACCGCCGAGGAAAAATGCCTTGGGATGTGCGGCAGGCGTATGTGAGGATACGAAATCTTTCCAAATGAAATCGGCGGCGGTCTCCACATCGCGCGCGGTAAATTCGTATGCCATATCGTTATTCCTCCTCGTCCCGCAGCAGTTCTTTGAATGCTCTCAGCCGTCCTTGTATCTGAAACAGCTCGACCGGGTCGGAGGTCACGGCGAGCCGATCGATGTCGCGGATGCATTGCGCATGTATGGATTTGAGAAACGGGGTCCGTGCAGCTTCTGCCGCACTGTAATCGCGCCGAATGTTTGCGACAATCGACCATGCGAGTTCATTGAGCACCTCTTGCTTGACCGACATGCTCCATGTGTTTTCTGCGTCGATTACGATCATAGGGAGAACCTCCTTCATTTTTGTGAAGTTTTATATTTAATAAATATACACGGCTTTTCTTGATATTGCGTTATAAAGAAAGTCTTACAATGCATTCATGTTGTGGGAATACGTGCGCGAAACGACCGCGTCTTGCGTACGGTTCTTTTATTTGAAAGCATTGCGCGGGGGTGGTATACTACAAGGACAAACGATGTGTGGATGGAGGTTCTTATGATACGGTTTGTGACACTTTTGCAGGCGCTGCGGCGCGATATTGCGGTGCTGCTCTTTGCGATGCTGCGGCGGGATACGCCGACGGCGGTGAAGGTACTTTTTCCGCTTGCTCTGCTCTATCTCATCAGTCCGATCGATATCATCCCTGACGCGATTCCTGTGTTTGGGGCGCTCGATGATGCGGTGATTCTCCCTGCGGCGACGGAGTTTCTTGTGCGGATGCTGCCGCCCGCTGTGCGCGAGGAGACGGAGCGGCGCGTTACGCGTTACGGAACGATAGTGTTTATCGCGTCCATCGTGGTGCTTGTCCTTTGGATTGCTATTCTCGTTTGGGCATTGTCGAAGGTGTTTGCATGAGGCTCTATATCGCGGAGAAACCGAGCGTCGGGCGCGCGCTTGCCGCCTGTCTGCCGCAACCGCACCGCAAGGGAAACGGCTGTATCGAAACGGGCGCGGGTGTGGTGACATGGCTTTTCGGTCATGTGCTGCGGCAGGCGGAGCCGGAGGAGTACGATGCACGGCTCAAACGCTGGCGTGCGGAGGATCTGCCGATCCTGCCCGAAGAGTGGCGGCTCGTTGTGAATGAGAGTGCGGCACAGCAGTTCGCCGTCGTGAAGGGGCTGATCGAGCGTGCGGACGAGATCGTGCACGGCGGCGATCCCGACCGCGAGGGGCAGCTGCTCGTAGACGAGGTGCTCGACTATCTCCACAATGAAAAGCCCGTGCGCCGCATCCTCATCAATGCGCTTGACGATAAGAGCATACATGATGCCCTCGGCGATCTGCGCGACAACGCGGACTTCCTCCCGCTGAAACTGTCGGCGCTTGCACGTGCCCGCGCGGACTGGCTCATCGGGATGAATCTCTCGCGCGCCTATACGCTCGCGGCGCGGCGTGCGGGACATGATCGGCTCGTGCTCCCCATCGGCAGGGTTAAGACGCCGACACTCGCGCTCGTCGTACGGCGGGAGCGGGAGATCGAGAACTTCAAACCCGCGACGTACTATCTTCTCGATGCGCTCTTTCAACATGCGGGGACGGGCGAGTCTTTTCGTGTGCGGTGGAAGCCGTCGGAGGAGCGCACGCCGCTCGATCCCGAGGGGCGGCTCGTCGATGAGACGGCGGCGCGCGCGGCGCTTGCAAGCTTTGGCGATGAACCGCAGGACGGAAAGGTCGTCAAATACGAGCGCAAGAAGGTGGAGGAGCCGCCGCCGCTGCCCTTTTCGCTCTCGGCGCTTCAGGTGCTCGCAGGCAAGCGGTACGGCTACGAGCCGCAGCAGGTGCTCGACACAGCGCAGAAACTCTACGAGGAGAAGCTGACGACTTATCCGCGTTCGGACGCGGAGTATCTGCCGAAGAGTCAGCATAAGAATGCGCCGAAGATCCTCTCCAACCTCGCGGGACTCTCGGATTCTCCGCTGGCGGCGTGGGCACAGGCGGCGGACGCGGAAAAGAAGTCGCGCGCGTGGAACGATGAGAAGATCACGGCGCATCACGCGATCATCCCGACGACGGTGGCGGCGAATCCCGCACGCCTGAGCGAAATCGAGCGGCGTATCTATGAGCTCATCGCGCGCGCCTATATCGCACAGTTTCATCCGAACTACGTCTATGACCGGACGAAGGTCGAACTTTCCTATCACGGGGAGACCTTCACCGCAAGTGGGCGCACGGAGCGTGCGGCGGGCTGGCGCGCGATGTATCGCACGGGAAAGACGGCGGAGACGGACGACGCGGAGAAAGACGACGAGGAGAGCGCCGTCCTGCCGCCGATGAAGAAAGGCGACCGGGCGGATTATGTCTCCGGTGAGCTCGGGACGCGGCAGACGAAGCCGCCCGCGCGGTTCACGCCGGCGACGCTCCTGCAGGGCATGAAGGAAATCCACAAATACGTCAAGGACGAGGCGGCGAAGAAGATGCTGCGCGACGTCTCGGGCATCGGGACGGAGGCGACACGCGCGAGCATCATCGAGGATCTGATCCGGCGCAGATTCCTGCATGCGGCGGGGAAGAAAAAGGTGCTGACGCCGACGGATGCCGCCTATCTGCTTATCGACGCGCTGCCCGATACGATGACCTATCCAGACGCAACGGCGATCTGGGAGGATCAACTGCACTCCATGGCGGCGGGCGTGGGAACCCCTGAGGAGTTCCTTGCGGGGCAAGCGAATTTTGCACGCGATCTCTGCGCGGCGGCGGCACGGTCGCAGATCGCGGGCGGCGGCGGTGTGCCGTGTCCCGCGTGCGGGCGTGGAGTGATGACCAAACGCAAGGGGAAGCACGGCGATTTTTGGGGCTGCTCCGCGTACCCGCAGTGCCGCATGACGGCGAACGACAAGGGCGGTGTCCCCGATTTCACAGGGAAACGTATTCCCACCGCACAGGGCAGTGTACCGCACGATACGAATGCACCGAACTCGGCCCCTTCGTTCACCGCCCCCGCCCCGATACGCCGGCTGCGGCGCCTGTTGCGCGCCGTTTCTATACGCCGACGGCGGATGAGCAGGCGGAGATGGACGCGTTGTTTTTTGGAGGATGATATGAGTACGTTCAGAGAGCTTGGCGTTCCGCAGCAACTTGCCGCAGCGCTCGAAAAGCGCGGCATCAAAGAGCCGACGCCGATACAGGAGGCATTCATCCCCGCTGCGGGGGGCGGCGAAAACCTCGTAGGCGCTGCGCCGACGGGAACGGGCAAGACGTTTGCCTATCTCCTGCCGTCCCTCACGCGCATTGATATGAACCTGCGCGCGGTGCAGCTGCTCATCCTCGCACCGACGCACGAGCTCGCCGTACAGATTGCGGACGCGGCACGCACGCTCGTGCAGGCGGCGGAGCTGCCGCTGACGGTGCAGGCGCTCATCGGCGGCGCGAATATCAAGCGGCAGATCGAGGGACTGAAGAAAAAGCCGCAGATCGTCGTGGGCTCCGCCGCACGCATTTTGGAGCTCAGCCGCATAGGGAAGCTGCGGCTCTCGGATGTGCAGATCCTCGTCCTCGACGAGTTCGACCGCCTGCTCGGCAAACAGCTCGCGGACGATGTGCGCGCCGTTATTCGCCTCCTCCCGCAGAACCGGCAGGCGCTCCTGCTCTCCGCGACTGCCCCGACGGCGGCGATTCGCGCGGCGGACGGACTCTTTGCACCGCGCATCATTCGGGTAGAGGACGCGCAGACAACCTGTGAAAACTACTATCATCGCGCCGCGTTTCGTGATAAGATAAAAGCGGTACAGAAGCTGACGCGGCGTCTGCCGATTCGGCGGGGGATCGTCTTTGTCGGGCGCGGATTTGACGCGGAACGCGCGGTGGAAAAACTGCGCTACGAGGGCATTCGCGCCGTGTCTCTCCTCGGGCAGGAACGCCGCGATCGGCGGCGCGCCGCGCTCGATTCCATCCGTGCGGGACGCGCCGATCTCCTCATTGCGACCGATCTTGCGGCGCGGGGGCTCGACATCGAGGACGTCGACTATGTGGTCAACGTCGATCTCCCCGAGGACGTGCGCACCTATCGCCACCGCGCCGGACGGACAGCGCGCGCGGGCAAGGCGGGCGCTGTCGTAACGCTTGCGGACGATAAGGAAATGGCGCGGCTGAAGGAACTCGCCGCGCGCATGGAACTGGAACTAAAGACGCTGCCGGCGAAATAACGCGCCGCGATTTCCTGAAGGAGGACTCATCCCGTGGACATAGTGCCCACAATACTCGATTTATTGCTAGTTGTCTTTTTGATCTTCATGAACGGCTTCTTCGTTGCGGCGGAGTTCTGCTGCGTGAAGATGCGTTCCTCGCGTCTTGAGACGATGATCGCCGAGGGCAGCAGCCGTGCGAAATACGCAAAGCAGCTCACGGATCATCTTGACTCTTCGCTCTCCGTAACGCAGCTCGGCATTACGCTCGCCTCACTCGGGCTCGGCTGGGTCGGCGAACCTGCGGTTGCGCAGCTCATCCTGCCGCTGACGCGCAGCGTAGGATTGTCCGACGATGTGGGGCATACGGTCGCGCTCGCAATTGCGTTTTCGCTCATCACATCACTGCACATCGTGCTCGGCGAGCTGACGCCGAAATCCATGGCGATCGCGAACGTGGAACGCATCATGCTCGCGATTGCGTTCCCGATGGTGCTCTTTGGCAAGGTCATGAAGCCCTTCGTCTGGATACTCAATACCGTCGCGAATCACATCAGCCGACATCTCGGCTATGAGGTGACGGGGGAGAACGAGGATGCGCACACGGAGGAGGAGATCCGCCTGCTCATGAAGGAGAGCTACCGGCAGGGTCTCATCAACAGCACAGAGGCGGATTTCGTCGACAATGTATTCTCGTTCACGGAGCTGAACGCACGTGAGATCATGGTACCGCGCACGGATATGATCTGCCTCTACCTCGACGATACGCCTGCCGAGCGCATCAAGACCATCCTTGAGGAACAGCAGACGCGTTATCCCGTTTGCTACGAGGACAAGGATCACATCATCGGATTTATCCATGTGAAGGATCTCCTCCCGCCGCTCGTGCGCGGGGAAACGCTCAATCTGCGCCGCTATATAAGGAAGGCTCTGATCGTGCCGGAGAGCATGGACGGCAGCGTTCTGCTCCGCACGATGCAGGCGCAGGGATCGCAGCTTGCCATCGTTGTTGACGAGTACGGCGGGACAGCGGGGATGGTGACGGTCGAGGATATTGTTGAACAAATCGTCGGCGATATCCGCGACGAGTTTGATGAGGAGCGTGAGAGCCTCGAATGGCGCGGCGAGGATCTCGGCTCCATCGACGCCAAACTGCTGCTCGAGGAGGTAAACGATCTCCTCGGCATCCGCATCGAGGACGAGGATGTCGACAGCATCGGCGGATGGATCTACGACCGCCTTGGGGAAGCGCCGCGCGTCGGGCATATGGCGGCGCATACGGGCACATTGTTCTTTGTCGAGGAGGTGGACGGCGTACGCATTACGCGTGTGCTGGTGCGTTTGCCGCATACGGAGGCGGAGCAGGGGGAAGCAGTCGCTGCCGGTAAGGAGGAATAGGGAATGTCTTTTGATCGCAGGCACTTTGCCGACATCATCGCACAGTTTACGGTTGATGCGGAGCATCTGCGTGGGGTGGCGGCGGATTTTCGCCACGATATGCGCCTTGGCCTTGCGGGGTCGCCCGATTCGTCGCTGCGGATGCTGCCGTCCTATCTTGGACTGCCGACGGGGGAGGAGCGCGGGGACTATCTCGCGCTCGATTTCGGCGGGACGAATGTGCGCGTGCTGCTCTATCGCCTGGAGGGCAGCGGACGCTATGAGGTATTGAGTCATGTTGCGAAACCGCTCAAGGTCAGCGGAGACTACGACTATGTCGGGGGAGACGCGACGGCCGAGCAGTTGTTTGACTTCCTCGCAGGACTCGTCGAGGAGGCGGTTGGCGGCGATCAAAAGACGCCGTATCTCCTCGGGCACACCTTTTCATTTCCGTCCACACAGACGAATATCAACGATGCGCGGCTCATCATTTGGACGAAGGAATTTGCCGTGCAGGGGGTTGAGGGCGCGATTGTCAATGATCTCTTGAAGGAGGCACTCGTACGTCGGGGGCTGGCGAACGTTACGCCGAATGCCGTCATCAACGATACGGTCGCCGTGCTGCTCTCCGCTGCCTATATCAACGGGGACACACAGATCGGCGCGATCTACGCCACGGGGCACAATACCTGCTACCTTGAGCCGTACGCAGGAAGTGCGCAGCAGCCGATGATCCTCAACATGGAGTCGGGCGGCTTTCAAAAGCTGACGCCGAACCGATTTGATATCGCGCTCGACGCCGCCTCGGAAAAGCCGGGCGAGCAGCGGCTCGAAAAGATGGTCGGGGGGCGCTACATGGGCACGCTTTTTGACATGGCGCTTGCCGAACTTCTCGGAGAACAGGGGCGCCTCTATGGATTCACGAGCGTTGACATCAGCCGTATCCTTGAGGATCAGAGCGACGCTGCGGATTGTGCGTCCGGTATTGTCGAGATGATGACAGGACGCAGGCTTTCGGAAGAGGATGCGCCGCGCGTGCGGGAGCTGGCGCATGCCATCGTCGTCCGCTCTGTGCGCCTCATGACGGCGACCTTTGCGGGGACGATGTGGCAGGTTGCGGGCGCAGGGAAAATCCGCCGCCAGCACATTGCCGTGGACGGCTCCGTCTATGAGAAAATGCCGCACGTTACGGAAAACATCATGCGTGCCTTCTCGGAACTGCTCGGTGAGGACGCGGCTCTCGTCGATACGCTGCTTGCGGGCGGCGGCTCGGGACTCGGCGCGGCGCTTGCAGCGGCGATGACGGCACACGAGGCGCAGGGGTGATACATTTCCCTTGCGCGCACGGCGTTCTTTATGGTATCATGAACGCTGTATGATAACATATTGACAAAGGAGGAGCTTTTTCTTGCTCACACTCTTAATGGTGCTTGACGCGATTGTCGCGATTATTCTCATTGCGTCCGTGCTCGGACAGGAAGCAAAGTCTGCCGGCATGGGCGGTCTCGACGGCGGCGGCGATACGGTATTCTCCGGCAAGGCGCGCGGGATGGATGCGCTGCTGGCACGTGTGACCGTGGTGTTTGCCGTGCTGTTTGCCGCGATTACGATTGTGATTGCGCGGATGTCGAGCTGACGAAAAATTTGTTGCGTCGTCTGAGTTCGATGATTTGAATAGGGAGCTTCCCTGTTGCCGCAGACGCGGTGCAGGGATTTTTTCAACATGCACGGGCGCGCCTTTGTTAGGATGCTGTACCCCTGCGAGGGGCGATTGCGTGCATCTAGGCGGATGCCGGAATGGGAGGGACAGACATGCATTTGCAAGGAGCGGAGCCTTTTTTGTTCCCGGGCGGACGGCATGGCGTGCTGCTCGTTCACGGCTTTACAGGGCTGCCGGCAGAGCTGCGCCTGCTCGGGGAGTATCTGAATGCGCGCGGCTTTACAGTGCTTGCGATTCGGCTGGCAGGGCACGGGACGACGGTCGAGGATCTGAGCCGCACGGATCACGAGGACTGGATGGATTCGGTGCGGGACGGCTATGCGATCCTCAGCGGACTCTGCACACATATCTCGGCGGTCGGTCACTCGATGGGTGCGGTCTTTGCGATGCTGCTCTCGGTGGAAAAAGAGATCGCGCGCGTCGTGAGTCTCTGTGCGCCTGTCATGATCGCCCCGGAGCAGGGGCTGGAGCATCTGCCGACGCGCGATATGTGCGGCATGCGCTGCGTACCGAAGGCGCGGCGTAAACTCCGCGATGTCCCCGCGGGGGCGAACAATACCTATCGGCGGATGCCGCTCGTTGCCGTGCACGAGGTGCTGGGCGTCATCGAGCGGGTACGCGCGGAGCTGGCGCGCGTCGATGTGCCGATCCTTATCATGCACGGGGCGCGCGACCATACGGCGGATCCGCGGAGTGCGGATTATCTCTATGAGCACGTTGTGAGTGCAGTCAAGGAGAAGGTTGTCCTGCCGGATGCAGGGCATCTCCTGCCGCTCGACACGCATGTGCGGGAACGCGTTTTTGCGCGGACGGCGGAGTTCCTATCCGCCGCAGGAGAATTTTGATAAGATCAGATAAGAACGGAAAAACGAGGAAATTATGGAACAGGAACAATTGGATATTGTGAAAGAACGCATCCGCGCCTTTATGCGGGAGGACGCCTATCGCCCGCTGAAGGAGGATGAACTGGCGGCAGGACTGCGCGGCGTCGGGGAGGACGTACCGGGCTTTGCCGAGGCTCTGGCGGCACTTGAGGCGGACGGCGCCGTCATCCGCAACCGCAGCGGGCTCTACGGCGTGCCGAGTCGCATGAACCTCGTCGTAGGGCGGCTCTCCATGTCGCCGAAGGGGTTCGGGTTCATCATCCCCGACGTACGCGATACGGAGGAAGAGACGGACGTGTTCGTGCCCGGCAGCGCTCTTGCGACCGCGATGCACGGCGACCGCGTCGTGGCGCGCGTCACGCCGTCCGAGCAGCCGGGGCGCGCGAGAGAGGGAGAGATCATCCGCATCCTCGAGCGCGTGAATACGCGGATTGTCGGCACGTTCGAGCGCAGCAAGGCGTTCGGCTTCGTCACGCCCGACAGCGCGAAGATCGGGCGCGACGTATTTGTCCTGAAAAAGGATTTTAACGGCGCGAAGACGGGCAGTAAGGTCGTCGTCGAGATTACGAAATGGCCGGAGCAGCGCCGCAGCGCCGAGGGGCGCGTGGTGGAGGTGCTCGGCGCAGCGGGCGATCCGGGCGTCGATGTGCTCGCCGTGATGCGCGCCTATGACCTCGATGAGAAATTCCCCATAGAGGTCGCGGCGGCTGCGATGCGCTGTCCGAAGAACCCGCTCCCCGAGGAGTATGAGGGGCGGCGCGATCGGCGCGATTTCCCCATCGTCACGATCGACGGCGAGGACACGAAGGACATCGACGACGGCATCTATGCGTATGAGAAGGACGGCGGATTCTTCCTCGGGGTCTACATCGCGGATGTCAGTCACTATGTTCGCGCGGGCGAGCCGCTCGATGTGGAGGCGGCGCGGCGCGGAACGAGCGTTTATCTCGTCGACCGTGTCATTCCGATGCTCCCGAAGGAACTCTCTAACGGCATATGCAGTCTCAACGAGGGCGTGGATCGTCTCTCGATGGCGTGCGAAATGGAGATTGGCGCGGACGGTGAGGTAAAGAGCTACGAGATCGTGCCGTGCGTCATTCACGTTGCGCGCCGGCTCACCTACACGCTCGTCAACAAGGTGCTCGCGGGCGAAGAGCCGTTCGTCGCGGACAATGCGGACATCCGACCCATGCTCGAGACGCTGCGCCGTCTGCGCGATACGCTGCGTGCAAAGCGTCACCGCCGAGGCTCTATCGACTTTGAACTCTCGGAGATCAAGGTCAAGCTCGACGCAGAGGGGCATCCCATCGCCATCGAGAAGCGCACCGGCTCCCTCGGCGAATCCATCATCGAGGAGTGTATGCTCATCGCGAACGAGACGGTCGCGCGCCATATGGAGCTGAAGGAAGAGCCGTTTGTCTACCGTGTGCACGAGCAGCCAAACAGCGAGAAAATCGAGCGGTTCCAAAGTCTCCTCACGGCGCTCGGTCTGCGCCTGCACATCGACGAGAACGGCAAGGTCAGCTCGCGCGACATTCAGAGCGTGCTCGATAAGGTCAAGGGGAAACCCGAGGAACGTATCATCGGGGCGGTTGCCCTGCGCTCCATGCAGCAGGCACGCTACAGTACGCAAAGCCTCGGGCATTTCGGTCTTGCGGCGCGCTACTACACGCATTTCACCTCTCCCATCCGCCGCTATCCCGATCTCATGGTACACCGTCTCTTGCGCGAGACGTTCGCCACGGGGCATATCTCTGCGGAGCGGCGTGAGAAGCTGCGCGCCATCCTGCCGGAGACGGCGGAGCACTCCTCGGCGCGTGAGCGCATCGCGGTCGAGGCGGAGCGCGAGACCACGGATATGAAGAAAATCGAGTACATGGCGCAGTTCGTCGGCGAGACCTACGAAGGTGTCATCAGCGGCGTGACCGCATTCGGCATCTTCGTCGAGCTCGACAACGGCGTCGAGGGGCTCGTGCACGTCTCGACGATGGTGAACGACTACTACAGCTACGTCGAGGAACAGTACGCGATGGTCGGCGAACGCACAGGCACGCGCTACCGCCTCGGTGACACCGTGACCATCATCATCACGCGCGCGGATATACAGGCGCGGACGCTCGACTTCGTGCTGAAGGATAACGGCGTCTACGAGCCGGGCGCGGTGAAGCAGCCCGCGCAGAAACCGGCGCAAAAGCCTGCGGCAAAGGACGGCGCAAAAAAAGGAAAGCGCTCGCAGAAGAAAAAGCCAAAGGGCTCGGCAGACATCATTGCGGCAGTCCCATCCGCTCCTGAGACACGACGCAAAAAGACGCGCGGCGCCCACGGTACGGGCGGCAGCAGCGCGCAGCGTAAAGATCGCGCGGCAAAGGCAGCCGCGGACAGCGTGCCCGCTCGCGCCGGCGCACCCGCCCGGCATGCAAAAAGCGGCAAAGCACCGGCCGGGGCACAGGAGGAACGTCCCGGACGCGGCAATAGGAACGAACGCCGCCGCAGCGACGCCCCGCGCGCCGGAGCGGGCAGCGGGCGCGGTGAGGAGCGCGGTCTGCGCGACTATCACCGCGTCACCGTCACAGGGCTCAACAGCGCCGTCTGGCCGGATCCGCCGGGCTACCGCACACAGAGACCGGATGCAGAGACCACAGAAAAACCACGGCGCGCCCCGCGTCCCGCACGCCGCATGAATCGTAAAACGGAGGGCGGCACGCGGAGCGCCGACTGAGGTACCGTTATGGGAAAGAAAAACGAAAGCGTGAAGATCGCCTGCGAGAACCGCAAGGCGCGCCACGACTACTTTATCCACGAGACCTATGAAGCGGGGATGGAGCTTGTGGGGACGGAGGTCAAGTCCCTGCGTGCCGGACGCGCGAACCTGCGCGACAGCTATGCCTACATCAAGAACGGGGAAGTATTCCTCGATCACATGCACATCAGCCCCTACGAACAGGGCAACCAATTCAACCACGACCCGCTGCGCGTGCGGCGTCTGCTCATGCACAAGGCAGAGATTCTAAAGCTCTTTGGCAAGACGCGCGAGAAGGGCATGACGCTCATTCCGCTGAAAGTTTACTTTAAGCACGGGCGGGCAAAGCTCGAGCTGGCGCTTGCGAGCGGCAAGCACAATTACGATAAGCGGCAGACACTGAAGGCAAAGACCGCAAAGCGCGAGGTGGAGCAGGCACTCAAGGAGCGGCAGAGAGGATAACAGAGGACACAGGAGAAAAGATGCAGGAACAGGAAAATACGCCCGCGCTGCGGCGCGGACTGAAGAACCGACATCTACAGATGATCGCGCTCGGCGGCGCCATCGGCACGGGGCTCTTTTATGGCTCAGCGTCGACGATTGCGCTCGCAGGGCCTGCGGTCATGCTTGCCTATCTCTTAGGCGGCGTTATGATTTTCTTCATCATGCGGATGCTTGGGGAGATGGCGGTGGACGAACCCGTCTCCGGTTCGTTCAGTCACTACGCGGGCAAATTCTGGGGCGACTTTCCGGGATTCCTCTCCGGCTGGAATTACTGGTTCAACTACGTCATTGTGTCGATGGCGGAGCTTGCGGCGGTGGGCATCTATATGAATTTTTGGCTGCCTGATCTGCCGCAGTGGATCTCCGCGCTCGTCTGTCTCGTCGTCATCACCGCGCTGAACCTCATCAACGTCCGCGCGTACGGTGAGATGGAGTTCTGGATGGCGCTCGTGAAGATCACGGCGATCGTCCTCATGATCGTGCTCGGCGGCTACCTGCTCGTCGGGGGCGTGCCATTCCCTGAGAACGTGAGCAACCTATGGGCGCACGGCGGCTTCCTGCCCAACGGATGGTGGGGATTCTTCCTCGGAACGGCGGTCGTCATGTTCTCCTTCGGCGGGATCGAACTCATCGGCATCACGGCGGGCGAGGCGGAGGATCCCGACCGCACGATTCCGCAGGCGATCAATCAGGTCATTTGGCGCATCCTCATTTTCTACGTCGGCACGATGGCTGTGCTCATGGCGCTCTGGCCCTGGAACGAGGTTGGAATGGAGGCAAGTCCCTTCGTGCAGATTTTCCAAAACGTCGGAATTCCTGCCGCTGCGCATATTTTGAACTTTGTCGTGCTGACGGCGGCGATCTCCGTCTACAACTCCGCGATTTACAGCAACAGCCGGATGCTCTACGGTCTGTCGCAGCGCGGCGATGCGCCGCCTATTTTGCAAAGTCTCTCGCGGCGCGGCGTCCCCGTGCTCGGCATCCTCATTTCGTCCGGTATCACGCTCATCGTCGTGTTCCTCAACTACTTCTTTCCGGGCGACGCCTTCCTCTATCTCATCTCGATCGCGACGTGCGCTGCCGTCATCAGCTGGACGACCATCGTTGTCACACATCTGAAATTCCGGGCAAAAATGCTGCGTGAAGGCACGGCGATTAAATTTCGCGCGCCGTTTTATCCGTGGATCAACTACATTTGCCTTGTGTTCCTCGCGGGTGTCGTCTTTATGATGGCGCAGATCCCGGGGATGCAGCTTGCCGTGCCAATCCTGCCCGTATGGCTGATCGTCCTTTGGCTCGGCTACCATGTGAAGTGGCGGCAGGATTCATAAACATACGGTCTCAAAATGGAATAACCGGCGGGTATATATGCAGGAATGCATGTATACCCGTAATTTTTCGTGTTTTCATTAGACAATGAGAATAATTTTTGCTAATATATGGAAATATATATCAACGGAACTGAAATGATGAAGAAAGGAGGCAACCGAATGATATGCAAAGAATGCGGAGAAAAAATATCGGGACTGACGCGTATCTGCCCGCACTGCGGGGGACGCGCGCTGATCGACGACGAACTCGAGACATGGAGCTTTATTGCGGATACGGCGGCAAAACACCGAATGAACATGCCGGATGCGGTTGTACCGAATACACCGACCGATGTGCCGGCAGATTTGAACGCACAGATCGAGGGACTTGAGCGGCTGAAAGAATATTTTACGAGACACAGCAATCTCTATCAAGTGGTTGAGGATCTGGAGTCCATGGAGGGCGGCAAGCGGCGTCCGTCCATCGGCCTATGGGCGCTTGGCGGCGGTCTTGCGGCGGCGCTCATTTACCTGCCGCTCTCGCCGTTTCTGCCGCACTTCGTATGGACGTATTTCTTCGTCGTATGGGGCGCGGTGACGACCGTCGGCTATTTGCGCGCCGCCCGCAAATACGAGCGGCGCAAGGCGGAACACGAGCTCTTCCGGCGCCTTGCGGAGAATGAGCTGTGTGTGATGTATAATTCCTGCCCGGACTGTTTCCTGCCGCTGGCGTGGACGATGCCGCCGCGTATCACGCGCATCATCGATGCGCTGCGTATGGGTGAGGCATACTCTGTGCAGGAGTTCTTAGTGAGAGGAGTGTAAATGTGATGGCTGAGATTCGGATCAAACGTGTTTATGAAGCGCCTGCAACGGACGACGGGTTTCGTGTGTTGGTGGATCGGCTCTGGCCGCGCGGGATTTCAAAGGAGCACGCGGCGCTCGGCGCATGGTGGAAGGACATCGCGCCCTCGCCGGAGCTGCGCAAATGGTTCGGGCATAAAGCGGAGAATTTTGCCGCGTTTACGGAAAAGTACCGTGCCGAACTTGAGGCGAGTGCGGAGCTGCCCGCGCGCATCGAAGAGATCGCAGCGCATCTCGCCGCGGGGGAGAATGTCACACTGCTCTACGGTGCAAAAGATCCGGAACTGAATCAGGCGCGCGTATTATGCGACTTTCTGCATAGCTTGCCACATACGAAAAATAAATAAGAAAATGATCCAATAAAAAAGTGCCTGCAAACAGGCACTTTTTCTATGCGTGAAATATGCTGCTAACCGCGCGGAGCGTACATGATGATACATACGCCGATCAGCGCGACGGCGCCGCCCGCAAGGTCAAATACATCAGGACGTATGCCGTCAACAATGCGCCCCCATAGAATCGAGAGCGCGATAAATATGCCGCCATATGCCGCGTAGACTCTGCCGAAACTCGCCCCCTCAGGCTGGAGCGTTGGAACGACCCCGTACAGGGCGAGTACGACGGCACCCGCAAGCCCCCACAGAAGACTTTTTTCGCCGCGGAGCCAAAGCCACATGAGGTAGCCGCCGCCGATTTCGAAGATACCGGCAAGCAAGAAATAGAAGAGCGATTTCACGATATCCATACGGATATTACTCGGCTTTCTGCGCTTCACTGTTGAAGCGGTAGCCCGAGCCCCACACCGTTTGGAGCCATTGGGGATTGGAGGGATCCTCTTCGATCTTCTCCCGCAGGCGGTTCATATGCACGGAGACGGTGGAGGTGCTGCCCATCGCCTCGAGATCCCACACGCGATCGTACAGCGTTTCTTTGCTGAACACGATCTGCGGATGCTCGGCGAGGAAGAGGAGTAGCTCGAACTCACGGCTCGCCAGATGCACCTCGCGTCCCGCGACGAAGACGCGATGCGTCCACGGCTGGATCTCGAGCGTGCCGAATCGCAGCGACATCGGCTCGGTAGGTTCGCCTCCTTTGAGACGGTTATAGCGCGTGATGTGCGCCTTTACCCGTGCAGCGAGCTCGCTCGGGCTGAACGGTTTGACGATGTAATCGTCCGCACCGAGACCGAGCGCACGGATCTTGTCGATGTCCTCGAGACGTGCGGATACCATGAGGATGGGGATATCCAGTTCCTTTCGCACGGCGCGGCAGATGGCAAAGCCGTCCGCACCCGGCAGCATCACGTCGAGCAATACCAGCTGATAATCGCCGGTGAGCGCCATGCGCTGCCCTTCGTCGCCGTCGGAGGAAATATCCACGGAAAACCCGCTTGCCTCCAAATAATCCCGCTCCAGTTCGGCGATGTCCGTATCGTCCTCCACAAGCAGAATCTTCGTCATCCTGAATCACCTTGGTCTTTCTGTTTCCCTACAATGGGCATTTCTATATGGATACGCAGCCCGCCAAGCGGCGAAGCTGCGGCACGAACTGTTCCGCCGGATGCCGTCACGATTTGACGCACGACGGCAAGTCCGAGTCCGCTGCCCGCCGCAACATTTGCGCGTGCGGGGTCGGTGCGGTAAAAACTGTCAAAGAGCCGCGGCAGCTCTTCGGGCGATGCACCCATGCCGTCATCGTCGATGTCGATCGCAAGGATGTCGCCTTCCTCCGCGAGGGAGATGCGCACATGCGCGCTGTCGCCGCGCCGGTATTTGCCGCTGTTCTCCCATAGATTCCGGAGGACGCGTGTAAACTCCATGCGGTCAATGCGTATGATTGCCCGACACGGCGCATCCGTCATGGAAAGGAACACGCCCTGTTCGGCAAAATCATCCGCAGCCTCGGCAACCGCGGCGTGCACATAGGCGCGGGCATCGACGTCCTCCCATGAGAAGGGGGACTGCCCGCTCTCGAGCCGCAGGAATGTGCGCAAACGTGTCGTGAGACCTTCCATCGTCTCCGCAGCGCGGATGATGCGCTCGGTGTATTTTCGCTGTTTTTCGGGGGTCGCAGCGATGCCCTCAAGGAGACCGCTTGCGTAGCCTTTGATTGCCGTCAGCGGCGTTGCGACATCGTGGAGCACGCCGATGAACAGCTCTCTGCGGCGCTCCTCCTCCTGCTGCTCACGCGTCCGCGCACGTTTCAAATCCCTGCGCATCGCGTCGAATGCACGACAGGTCATGCCGACCTCGTCGTCGCCCGTCTCCGGGAGCGCACGGTCAAAATCGCCCTGCTGCATAGCGGCGGCAGCCGCGCGCATCTCGGCGAGCGGCGTGAGGATCTGCGCGGAGAGAATATGCGCGAGATACCTGCCGAGCAGCAGGATGCCCGCGGAGGTCACGAGGAGGATGAGGATGAGCAGGGCATTCAAAATGAAATCTCGTTCATCGTGAGAAAAGAGCGCTTCCTCCGGACTCCCGGTCATCGGTACGTCGCCCGCGCCGATGATGAGCACGCCGCTGCGCGGATTCTCCCAGCGGAAGAAAAGACCGTCTTTGTCCCATATGAGCGACGAGCCCCTCCGGCCGTGTTTTTCGAGAGCCGTGCGCTGCAGATCGCCGGGATCTGTATCCGGTGACAGATAGAGCCGTTTGCCCTGCTGCTCGACCGAGATGCGGACGCCCGCGCCCTCGAGGAGATGCAGATCACTCTCAATATTATGGAGTTTAATCTTTTTTTCGCTGCCTCGGCATGCAGAGAGCTCAGCGCGAACTGCACGGAAAGAGAGGTACCCTTCTCCGGCCAGAGGAGCGTGAGTGCCTGTTGCTGGAGTGTGCCGGCATGCCGCAGACCGCCGAGCAGCACAGTCCCCGCGGCAAGCATGAGGACGATGGGGATGATCACCATGAGCGCGTTCGTGATCAGCAGTCTCTTTTTGAGCGAAATATCCCGCAGATGCACATCCGCCCCCCCCTTTTTTTTGACTGAATCTTTGCTCTTATCCAGTGCCATTATAACCGATACAACGTAAAAAATCTGCATGGAAGTGAAGAATTTCTAAAAAGTTTTTCCGGTGTTTACATTTTGTTTAATATTTTCGTCTATGATACAGACATCGACAAGAACAAAAAGAAATGTATGCCGAAAGGCAAGGAGGAAATGATTATGGAAATGAAGAGTATCAAGGCAGCGTTTGCAAACATATTCAGCCCCGCACACATGAGGAAGATGGCGGCGGCTGCCGTACTTTGCGCGACCGTGACCGCGGGCGGTGCATATATGCACATGCAGCAGGCGGAGGCGCAGGCGCGCGCCGAGATGGTACGTGCGCAGGCGGCGGAGCAGGGCGTCGAACTCATTGATGAAGCGCAGGTGCGCGCGATCACTGCGGCAACCGTCGGTAAGGAAGAGTCGGAGCTGAGCATGTGGGAGATCAAACTCAAGACGCGCGACCATGATAAGCGGTACCGCAATGACGGGCAGACTTTTAGCCCTGTTTATAAAGTCGAGTGCCACGCGGGAACGATGGAGTACGAGCTTCGCATCGACGCCGTGACGGGCGATGTGCTCTCGTATGAGGCGGAAGTCGACGACGATAGGTTTTGAAAATAGTATACAGTGACAAGGTTTGCTGCATGAGCGTGTCGAGCGCCGTGCAGCAAGCTTTTTTATTTTCGCCAAAAATAAAGAGGATAAAGAACATTTGCGGCGAATTTATTAAATTAAAATGGAATTTCATTTATAGAAGAAACGGCTTTTGGCGGACTGTTGACGCATATCGGGGCATCACAGCATCCGTGCGGGAACGGACGCATAGGGAAGGGAGAGAATATTTTGCAGGAACAAATGCAAAAACAAGGGAGAGGGATCGGCTTCCAGCTGAATGCAATCACGCTCATCGGGGTTGTCGTCATGGTGACAATTCTCATTTCATTTGTCGGCTATAAGGCATATAAGGAACTCTTGAACGCTGGTATGGCATCGAAGTATAATGAGCTGAGCGGCATGTCTCTGCCCATCCTCAGCCGCTATGACTCGGTGAAGCAGACGGGTGACGACATCAGCGCGCGAATCCAGACCATTTTACAACAGCCGCCTGAGCAGCGCAGCCGCGAGGCGATGCTCACGATCTTCGAAGAGGCGATGCGCGCCAACAGCAACCTCATCGGTGCAGGCGTCACCTTTGAGCCCAATGCGTTTGACGGGAAAGACGCAGAGTTTGTGAATGTGCTTTACTCCGATGAGACGGGGCGTGAAATGCCGTACGCAGGACGTACTGCAAACGGCGGTATCGAGTTCGAAGAGATGACCGGATACGATACGAGCACATGGTACAGCGTTCCAAAGAGTACGGGTAAGATGATGCTCTCGCAGCCCTATTATGATGATGTGAACGGAAAGAAAACCCTGCTTGTTTCGATCGGTATGCCGATTCTTGAAAACGGCAAATTCATTGGATCTATTACACTTGACTTTGATGTCTCGAAGTTCCAAGACGATCTTGCCGCAGTGAGTACACAAGATAATTTCTATGCACTCATTGATGATAAGGGAAATATGCTCGGCAACGGCATTGATGCAAACTCTGTCATGAAGAATGCCTTTGAACTCATGCAGAGTACAGATGCTGAAAAAAAAGATATTTATGAGACAAAAGGTATTCATACCAATGAACGTAAGTCGGCGACGACGGGGCGTGAGGCGGTTTATGTATTCCGTCAAATTCATTTCCAAGGGCTTGAGAACGCAACGCCGTGGGTGATCTACTCCATCACGGATGAGAACGTATTTGTTGGTGAAGCGCGCAACATGGTGATCTTTTCTGTTGTGTTGGCGATTATCTGCGCGGCCGCCCTTGTTGTTGTGTTGGCACTCTTTGTTAAAAAGCGTCTCATCACGCCGATCAGCGACGTATGTGAGGTACTGACGCGGTTTGCGGATCTTGATCTCGATAAGGACAAGGGAGCGAAGGTGCGTATACATGCTTCTCGCAGCGATGAGATCGGCATGATGGTAACGGCGCTCTCACGTATGGCAAACAGTTTGCGAGAGATCATTGGAAAGATCAACGGTGCGTCTCAGTCCGTCGCCGCGACGAGCGAAGAGCTGACTGCGACTGCGCAGAACACCTCGCATTCGGCGGAGGAAGTGCGCAAAGGCATTCACGGCATCGCCGAGAGTGCGCGCGTACAGGTCAAGGATACGCAGGATGCCGTGGATCACACCAACGAGATTTTGCAGCTCCTCGAAGCCAACGACAAGGTCATGGAGGAGATGAACGAGGCGACCGCGAACATCGCGAAGCGCCAGACCGAGGGCGCGGAGATCTTGACCGATCTCCTCAAGAAGTCTGCCGAGACTTCCGATGCGACGCAGGAAGTCTCGCGCGTCGTCGAGGAGACGAATCAGAGCGCGGAGCGCATCGAAGAGGCGAGCGCGATGATCCAGTCCATCTCCGAGCAGACGAACCTCCTCGCGCTCAACGCGGCCATCGAGGCTGCGCGCGCGGGTGAAGCGGGACGCGGGTTTGCCGTCGTCGCCGAGGAGATCCGCAAACTCGCCGAACAGTCGCGCGGCTTTACAGATGAGATCAGCGGCATCATCGGTGAGCTCAAGACCAAAGCGCAGCAGGCGGTCGATACCATGGAAGTCTCGAAGAAACTGGTTGAAGAGAGCAACGTCAACCTTGGACGCACACAGCGGCGCTTTGACATGATCGCAGAGGCAGTCGCAGGAGCGAACAGCGTCGTCACGAAGCTGAACGAGTCCTCCAAGCGCCTCAATGAGAAGAACCAAGCGATCGCCGCAGTCTCCGCGAAACTTATGGACATGGCGCACGAGAACGATGTCACGACTGACGAAGCTGAGGCATCCGTCGATACGCAGACGCAGGCGCTCGCCGACATCGCCGAGGCAAGCGAAAGCCTCGCACAGATCGCAACCGATCTGCAGAATGAGGTGGGGCGGTTTAACGTCTAAAAGGAAAGCAGCCATTTCATCAATAAAAAGGGCGGCACATCAACGTATATTTGTACCGATGTGCCGTCCTTTTGATGTAGTCGTTCATATATGGGGAAGGTGTGAAAAAAGTCATTGACACTTGTTAATTCTCTTTGATAAAATTAATTATAAATTGTAAAATAAACGAGTTCCGAGCAAAGATACCTACGGGGAGCACCTATGGTATCGCGCCTGAGCAATCTGCTCACAGGGGAACGGCGGAAACGCCGCGCCCTTCCGTACTGAAAAGGAAATCGGCAGCGACCGCTGTGACGGAGCATGAAACCGGCAGGGGAACTGTTTGCTGTGCCGACGGTACGGGAAACGGTTCTTTTTTATTATATGCGGTTCATAGCTGTAAAGAGAAAGGGAGATTGGTATGAAGAAAAAGAGCGCGTATCGGTTGGCTCTTGCCGCAGCGGTTACGGCGGGACTGGGCTTTGCGTTCCTGCCTCAGGCGCAGGCGGCGCCGACGGTCGAGCCGTATGAGACGAGCGACGTTGTCGTTGAGGCGGACGGCGTGGATAAGTACCTCGTCACGACGAATACCATCACGGCGGAGGAGATCAAGGATCGCGGCTACCGCGACCTCTCGGAGATCCTTTCACAGGTGCCGGGGCTTTACATGGCACCTGCCGACAAGAACAGCAAGATGGTGCGCATCCGCGGCGCGGAGGTCGGTCAGACAAAAGTTTTTATTGACGGAGTACCCGCATTCCCGCTGAACGGTATTGCCTCGAATGCGGCAGCTGATCTTTCTACAATTCCCGCAGACAGGATTGCGAAGGTTGAGATCGTTAAGGGTCCCGGACCCGTACGCTACGGGACGGATTATAAGGGCGGCGTGATCCTCGTCACAACGAAGGACGGCGAAGGCGCAGGAAGATTGCATTTGCATATTGGCGGAGGTTCTCATCATGCTTATGATATGCGTATCGGCTACAGCGGCAGCGATAGGAACGTCAGCTACGCCGTGAATGTCTCGCGCCGCCATACGAATGGCTATCAGCCGAATGAAGAGAATACGAAAACCTATTTCGACGGAAAGATCAAGGTCAAGACGGCGGAAAAATCTACGCTGACACTCAGCGGCTACTATTCCAATATGGATGCCGAGATTGCCAATAATATTGATCCGGTGACAGGAGCGGTGCTCAATAACGGAACAAACTGGTCTGTTGCAGCAGGGAACGGCATCACGAGGCCGATGAAACAGAATAACAAAACACGGGATTGGCATTATGACGGCTTTAAGCAGTCGAATATTGCCCTTCAGTTCGAGAGCCGCCCGAGTGATAAGTGGCAGTATGATGTGCAGTATTATCATTTGGTTGATGATAATAATTTATGGGTGCGGAACCTGTTGACCAGAGAAGGCGGGAGTCTCACACACTTTACCGCAGGCGCACCTCAGTGGTATCGCAGCGGGTGGTTTTCGAAGGGAAACGGTATTGAGACCAATGCCTCCGCGGCACTTGGAGCAAAACATCAGCTCGGCTTTGGTGCGAAATATATAAAGATTGACTGGCATACGGACGAGAATAATACCGGTTACAGCGAGCGTGGTGCGGATAAGAGGCAAGCGTTCTATGTGGAGGATGCATGGAGTTTTGACGCACGTACCCGCATGACGCTGGGGCTCCGTTATGAGAGCGTAGCGCAGGATCACGCGAGTTCAAGTGAAACAAAACAAGAAAGTAAAGAACACGCAACTGACCCTGTGCTTAATATTACACACGATCTGACGAAGGATGATACTGTTCGATTTTCAGCCGGGCGTACGCATTTCTTTGTTCAGGCAAAGAGTGCAGCGACGAATATCCGTCAAGGCATTCCTATACCGAAACCGGAACGCAACCGAAACTATGAGATCGGCTGGAAGCATCGGTTCGGATCGCAGGCATCGCTCGATCTTTCTATATTCCGGACGGACGTAACGGATCGCATCACGCGCATTGTTCGGGGAGGTCCATACTATAATGTCGACCGGACGCGTATCCATGGTCTGGAACTTGGCTATCGGCAAACCTTTAGCAGCCGTTGGCATGGTTTTGCCAACTATACATGGATGAAAGCTGAAGACATAACGGGCGGAAACACAACAGGTGCGACGGGGCTGCCGAAACAGATGTTCAATCTTGGTGCGACCTATCGTATGGGCAAATGGCGCTCGACACTTTTGGGGCGCGCTGTCAGCGGGTGGACAAACGGCAGCGGCAGACCGAACAGCAAGGGATACCTCACAATGGATCTCGACCTGCGATATCGCCCGCAGACCGATTTAGAGTGCTTCCTACGCGTGAATAATATCTTTAATACGGACTACCAAGACAAGCTCTATCATGATGCACAGGGCGCAAACGTCATGCTTGGCGTCGAGATGGATTTCTAAGCATTTAGGTCACAAAAGAAACGCAATCCTATCGTTCCGTGGTGGACGAGGGATTGCGTTCTTTCGTAGCATGAAGTATTTTTAGTATATGAACATGGGGACATAGAAGCGCGGAATGGTACGCCGTCGTCTATCGAAGGAAGGAGAATTTATCCATCTGTCTCGATGTTGTTCAGCCGCCATGCATCGGGGGAGGGCGGCATAATATGGGGGATGTTTATGTTCTAATGTCAATGGGCAGCTCTTCAAAACGACGGCATACAATTTTGTACCATCTTGGATAAATGGTTCGATTCGCGTGCACCTAACATCGTGTGCAAACATCATGATATACGCGCGCCCCGTAGGGGCACGGCGGTGCCGTGCCCTTGGACAACATACACGCGCCATGCAATAGGACGAAAGCCGATACACATACACTTTACATGATAGGAGCAGGAGGAAAGCCGTGTCGTATGATTCCTCCGTACATCATCGCCGCAGCATTCGCATAAAAGGATACGATTATACACAAAACGGCGCATATTTTATTACTGTATGCACCTACCGGCATCGTCCTTTGTTTGGAAAAATAAAACAGGGGGAAATGATATGCAACCCGTTTGGCGATATTGTGGTGGATGAATGGCTAAAGACCGGGCTTTTACGATCATATGTCCTGATAGACGAATGGGTTGTGATGCCAAATCACTTTCATGGGATATTGTTTTTGGATACGCGGCAACCACGTGCCGATAAGGAACATACCGGCAGAGTGGGAGAGCAGTTCGGTAAGCCGACAGTTGGTTCGTTGCCGACGATCGTACGCTCCTTTAAGGCGATTGTTACACGACGTATCAATGAGCTTCGTGGAACAAACGGTGCCGTACTCCGGCAGGAAAATTATTATGAACGTGTGATTCGCCAAGAGGAGGAATATCAAAATATTGTCGCATACATTCGAAATAATCCTGTAAAATGGGAGGAGGATGAGCTGTATATCAGATAAACAATTGTATCGGGAACGCAAGTGTCGCGCCGTATCGGAGGAAGGGGGAACTTGGTCGTCTGCATTGATGTTGTTCAGCCGCGATACATTGGAGGAGGGCACGGCAGCGCCGTGCCCCTACCGAGGCGGCATAAACGGGGGGGCGATTCCATGTCAACCGATGGAAGGCGTAGAACAGTTCGATATATGAGAACATGTTGATTGAATGTGCGACAGATTCGTTCGCCTCGTTGTGTGCAAACATCACGATATACACGCGTCCTGTAGGGGCACGGCGCTGCCGTGCCCTCAAACTCTTTATGCGTGCCATGCAATAGAAACGAGAATGCATCGATACACGCGACCCGCGTGTTATAAAAGCGTCCCCGGCGGCAACAGATCCGCCATCTTGCCGCAGGGGGAGATGCCCTGCCACGAGCTGCGATGTACGAGATCGGCGGCAAGGTCGGGCTCGGTGACGGTGAAGCCGGAGAGTGCGTCCGCGCCGTAGTCAAAGAGGCACGGGTGCATGGGGACGGAGGGACCGACGATGACGGTCACCGCGTTTTGCGACAGCTCCAAGAGGCGCGGCATGGTTTTATTCGTAAAGGTCGCGCCTGTCATAAAGACGAAATCCTGCCGCGGGATGACGTACTCGGCGGCCTCGGCGGGATAATCTCCGTCGTGCGGATTCTGCTCGAGGATGGAGAGCTCGCAGATGGGCGACCATTCCTTTTCAAAATTGGGGAAATGCCCGACGACGGCGACCTTCTTCCCGCGAATGCGCTCCTTGTAGAGTGCGAACGCTTCGAATTTGCGCCGCTCGGCGAGCGTCTCGGCGTGCTCGTCCTCGTTGTGGAACCCGCGCAGTGCGGCGACTTTCTTCGGACGGTTGATCCACGCGTTGATTGCCGCAGTTGCGATGGATGCCTCGTGTCCGTTCCACGACATGACGCATTCCGCCGCCTCGCGCAGCGAACACCCGATAAAGCTCTCGTCACGCATGTGAGGGCGCGTGTCGCTGCGGATCGTCATGGCGACGCCGGTAAAGCCGCCGGTGCGGACGAACGTCCAAGGGACGCCGACCGCGTAGTCGTCGATGCAGACGTCGTCCGGTATATCTGCGAGGATTTCGTCGTAGAGATGCCAATAGTTCAAGAAAAACACGCCCTTTCCGCTGAGGTGTTTATTTCATTATCAGGATAGCAGAAATTTGAAAAAACGCAACCACGGAAATTCGGAGATATGATACAATGAGGGAAAATGAGGTGAGCAATATGCCGTGTAAAAAGAATCTCTTCCTTGCCGTGCTGTTTCTCCTAACCTGTGTCCTCGTGGGATGCAGCACGGAGCGGCAGGAGAATGACGACACCTATCCGTTCACGGATTCCGCGGGGCGAACGGTAGAGCTGCCGAAGCACATTGAGCGCATCGCGCCGTCGGGCGGGCTCGCGCAGGTCGCGCTCTTTGCGGTTGCGCCGGATGCGCTCGTCGGCGTCGCGGGCAAATGGAAGGATGCCGCGCTCCCCTATATTGGGACGAAGTACGCCGATCTTCCCGTATTCGGACAGTTTTACGGGATGAAGAATCTGAATAAGGAGGCGATCCTTTCTGCGAATCCGCAGGTCATCATCGATGTCGGGGAGAAAAAGCCGACAATTGCGGAGGATATGGACGGGATCCAAGCGGCGCTCGGCATTCCTGTGATCTTTGTGGAGGCGCGGCTCGACAATACGGACGAGGCGTACCGCACGCTTGGCAAGGTGCTCGGGCGGGAGCAGGAAGGTCTTGAACTTGCGGGTTACTGCTCCGACATTTACCATCGGACGATGACGCTTGCCTCGCAGATCGAAAAAAAACCGCGTCTGCTCTACGTCGCGGGGGCAAATGGGAATATGGCAGTTGTCCGCGGCTCGTTCCACGCACAGGTGCTCGACCTGCTCGCGGATAACGTCGCGGATGCCGAGCAGCCGACGAACGGCGCGATGTCGCAGGTGTCCTATGAACAGATCCTCGCGTGGAACCCCGACGTCCTTCTCATTGGCGCGGAGACGGAGATTGATCCTGCGGCGCTCCCGTGGCGGGAGCTCTCCGCGGTGAAAAACGGGAAGGTACTGCGCGTTCCCGCCGAGCCCTATGACTGGATGGGACGCCCGCCGTCGGTCAATCGTTTTATGGGCATGATATGGCTCGCTGTACGGCTCTATCCGCAGGAGTCCGGTTTTGATCTGCGCGCAGAGACGAAGAGGTACTACCGGCTGTTCTATCACTATGAGCTCGACGATGCGGGCGTGGACGTACTGCTTGCAAAGGAGCGGGTACTGCGATGACGGGCGCGGCACTGCGCATTCGATTTGCTCTCCTCGTCGGTCTGCTCGCAGCAGTGTTTCTCTGCTCATTCCTCATCGGACGCTACGACCTTTTCGTGGGGGACATGCTGTATGCGCTTGCGGGGCAGATGGGGATCGTTCCCGTGACGCACAGCCCCGCCTCCACTGTGCTCGCGCTGCGGATGCCGCGCATCGTCGGGGCAATGCTCGTCGGAGCGGCGCTCTCGGTCTCGGGGGCAGCGTATCAGTTCATGTTCCGCAATCCGATGGTGTCGCCGGGGATCCTCGGCGTCTCGGCGGGCGCGGGATTCGGCGCGGCGATTGCGATCCTGTGGAGCGCGCCGATATGGCTGCTCCAAGGCGTGACCTTTGCGGGCGGCATGTGCGCGGTCGCGGTCACCTACATCGTTGGGGTGAAGCTCTGTCGGGGCGGGGATACGACGCTCTCGATCATTCTCGCCGGTATTATCGTCAGCACACTCTTTACCTCGCTGCTCTCCATGACGAAATACCTTGCCGATCCGTATGATAAGCTGCCCGTCATCGTCTACTGGCTGATGGGGAGTCTGGCGGCGATCCGCCCGGAGGATCTGCCCCTGCCCGCTGTGCTCATCGCGGGCGGGATGCTGCCGCTCGTGCTGCTGCGCCGCAGGATCAATCTGCTCTCGTTCGGCGACGAGACGGCGCAAACGCTCGGCATCGATGTGGAGCGCGTGCGGTTCATCGTTATTCTTTGTGCGACGCTCATGACGGCGACTGCCGTGTCGCTCAGCGGCATCATCGGCATGGTGGGGCTCGTTGTGCCGCATCTCGCGCGCTTCCTCGTGGGGGCGGATGCGCGCCGCCTGCTGCCCGCGTCGGCGCTCCTCGGCGCGCTGCTCCTCCTGCTTGCGGACGACTTTTCCCGGAGCCTTTGGACGATGGAACTGCCGATCGGCATTTTGACCTCGCTCGTCGGCGTGCCGTTTTTCCTGTATCTCTTGATACGGCATCACCGCAGATTACGTTGATTCATAAAAAATACGGCGGTAACGACATCGCGTTTTTGACGCGTTCGTTACCGCCTTTTTATGGATACGTTCCTATCGCAGGAAAAAGTACAGCGCTGGATAGACGACGAAGAAGAATGCGACGCTCGTGGTGAGGAAGCCCGCGATGGTATAGTCGACATTGAGCCTATAGAGCTTTGCCGCGGTGACGGAGTTGATCGCACCCGGCGTCACGGAGAATACGAGGATGGCACCGAGGAGAACAGGATCGCGGACGAATGGATAGCTGATTGCCATCATAAAGGCGGGCAGGATGAAAAAACGCAGCGGGAAGAGGTCGAGCGTATATCGTGCATAACGGCGCGTACGGTGGAGGTTGACGAGCGCCCCGACGGGCAGCATCCCGAACCACGCGCCGAAGTGGACAAGTCCCTCGAATACGTCCCCGAGGACGGGCGGACGCGCGATGCCCGCTGCGTTTAGCGCGAGCCCTGCCGCCATACCGATGATGCTGAGCTGGTTCCGGGAGAGGAAGATGCTGAGGAAATGCATTTGTATCTTGCCGGGCTTGCCGTGATTTTTGTGCTGCAAATAATAATACTGCGCCATGGGGAAGACGGCGAGGACGAGCATAAGCGTTTGAAAGATACCCATGATCTGCGCGTAGGCAAATCCCTGTTCGCCATAGAGGATGAAGGCGCAGACGCCGCCGAGGGTCGTAATGTTCGACATCATCGCGTTCGCGAGGAACGCGCCGCGGTCGAGAGGGCTGTGATAGCGCCGAATGAAAAATGCCTTGCCGACGAGTGCGGGGAAGAGGACGATGAGAATCCCGTAGATAGGGATGAGTGCGAGATCCCATGAGATCGGCAGCGTCCAGCAGCTCATGAACGCGAGGATCGTGTAGATGACGATGACATTGCCCCGGAGAATCTTGTTGATGAGAGCGTCCGAGATTTTGCCGTGCCGGTAGAGCAGATAGCCGACGATCATCGGCAGGAGGAGGTCGGTGAAAAGATAGATGATACGGTAATCCGATGTGTCCACGAGAATCGCCTTTCCTTTGCGCTGCGCCGTCTGTGCCGGAGGATCCGGCTGCTTGTATTCTACCTCCAAGTCGCAATTAAAATCAATGGAAATGCAAAGGAAAACTTCTTTATATTTATCAAAATAGACAGGAAAAGAGACGCGCGGCGGCGAATATTTTCATTATATAATATGATATTTGCGCCGTGTTTTGTTCCTGCGGCGCACAGTGAATCAACTGTTTTGAGAGGCGCCGGGCGGCATCTCTCAGGAGGAGGGGACGTTATGGCAGTGACGGACAAAGGTTTTGGCGCATACGATGTACGCGGTGTCTACCCGGACGAAGTCAACGAGGAGCTTGCCTACCGTGTCGGGCGCAGTTTCCCCACGCTGTTTGGCGCGAAGAAAGTGGCGGTCGGTCATGATATACGGCTCTCGGGACCCGCGATCCGTGATGCGCTCGCAAAGGGGCTGACCGAGGCGGGCTGCGACGTCGTGGATCTCGGGCAGTGCGGCACGGAGATGATCTACTTCGCAACGGCGCACCTCGGGCTCGGCGGCGGCATCATGATCACGGCGAGTCATAATCCGAAGCAGTACAACGGCATGAAGTTCGTGCGCGCGGAGTCGCGCCCCATCTCGAGCGACACGGGGCTGAAGGACATCGCGGCGATGGCGGTCGGTGAGACCTATCCCGCGCCTGCGGCGACACCGGGGAAAATCGAGCAGGTGGACATCCTCGACGAATACGTCAAGCACATCGTTTCCTATGTCGATGTGAGCAAGCTGAAGCCGTATAAAATCGTCGTCAACACGGGCAACGGCGCGGCGGGTCCCATCATCAACGCGATGGAGAAACTGCTCCCATTCGAGCTGGTAAAGGTATTCAACGAGCCGGACGGCAACTTCCCGAACGGCGTGCCGAACCCCATCCTGCAGGAGAACCGCGAGGCGACGGCGAAGGTCGTGCGCGAATCGGGCGCGGACTTTGGCGTGGCGTGGGACGGCGACTTCGACCGCTGCTTCCTCTTCGACGAGAAGGGCGGCTTCATCGAGGGCTACTACATGGTCGGCTTCCTTTCCGAAGCCTTCCTCAAGAAGAACAAAGGCGCGAGCATCATCTACGATCCGCGGCTCATTTGGAACACGATCGAGATCGCCGAGAGTCTCGGCGGCAAGCCCGTCATGTGCAAGAGCGGGCACGCGTTCATCAAGGACAAGATGCGCGAGGTCAACGCCATCTACGGCGGCGAGATGAGCGCGCATCATTATTTCCGCGACTTCTCCTACTGCGACAGCGGTCAGATTCCGTGGCTGCTCGTCGCCGAGCTCATGAGCGCATCGGGCGGCAAGACGCTCTCGGAACTCATGCAGGCGCGCATCGATAAATTCCCGACCTCGGGCGAGATCAACAGCAAGGTCACGGACGCGAAGGCGGTCATGGATCGTATCGAGGCGAAATACGGCAAAGCGGGCAAGGTGACGAAGGTCGACGGACTGTCCATTGAGTTCGACAAATGGCGGTTCAACCTGCGCATGTCCAACACGGAGCCGGTCATTCGCCTGAACGTCGAGACGCGCGCCGATCACGCGCTGCTGAAGGAAAAGACGGACGAACTGCTGAAAGAGATTCGCGGCTGAGCGGGAAGGAGTGTTTCGATGAGTCTTGTACTGAAATCCGGGTTTACCTTTGACTATGACAATCTCTACGGCGAGGGGAAGGTGACGGACGCCGACCTCGCGGCCTATGCGGACGCCCTCAAAAAGGCGCATGAGGCGATGAAGGTTATGCGCGCCACGGGCTTCATCCGCGCGCATCTTTCCAAAGACGGCGAGCCGGAGAAAGTATTGTTCTCGCAGACGCCGTACATCGAGGAGGGGCATATCAACTCCCCGTCGTCCATCGCGCGGCTGAAGGAACTCGGCAAGCACGCGCAGGAGCATACGGATGTCCTCATCTCGCTCGGCATCGGCGGATCGTTCCTCGGGAACAAGGTGCTGTTCGACGTGCACTGCGGCGAGCTGTGGAACTCACTCTCGAACCAGCAGCGCGAGAACTACCCGCGCATCTATTTCAGCGGGAACAACATCGACCCGCGGCGCACGGGCGACATTATCAATCACCTCAAGGATGTCGCACAGATCAAGAAAAAGAACGGCGCGGGGGCACTCCGCATCATGCTGCTCGTCATCTCGAAGTCGGGCGGCACACTCGACACGATGTCGAACTTCATGGTCATGTACGATGAATTTATGAAGGCGGACAACGTCGAGGTCGAGGTCGTCGCCGTCACCGACCCGAACGAAGAGAAGCCGACGCTCCTCAAAAAGCTCGCGATGGAGATGGGCTGGCAGCAGTTCGCCGTGCCGGACGGCGTCGGCGGGCGGTTCACCGTCTTTACCGAGGTCGGGCTGACGCTCGCCGCGTGCATCGGCTTTGACATCGAGCAGTTCCTTGCGGGCGCGCGCGATATGGATGCGGCGTGTCAAAATGACGACCTCTGGCAGAACCCTGCGATGCTCAACGCCGCGCTGAAATTCGCCGCCTCGGAGAAGCATGGGCGCGACATCGAGGTCATGATGCCGTACGGCGACTATCTGAAATCCGTCTCCGAGTGGTATATCCAGCTCCTCGCCGAATCCCTCGGCAAGCAGTTCAACAAGGATGGAAAGGAAGTTTGCTACGGACGCACGCCCGTCGTCGCCGTCGGCACGACGGATATGCACGCGCAGACGCAGCAGCATCAGGAGGGGCGGCTGAACAAGGTCGTGCAGTTCATCCGCATCGACAAATGGGCGGACGACATCACGATTCCGAACGCGTTCCCCACAGTGCAAAAACTCGCGGACATCGCGGGCGTCACGATGGGCGCGGCGCTCGAGGTTGCGCGCCAGTCGAACGCGGATGCACTCGCCTCGAATAAGCGGTACAGCGCAGTGTTCGCACTGCCGGAGCTGACGCCGTATCATCTCGGCGAACTGCTCTACATGCTCTCCATGTCGATCGCCTACGAGGGCGAGCTCGCGAACGTGGATGCGTTCGACCAGCCCGGCGTCGAGGCGTACAAGCGCATCATGGGACCGAAACTCGCCGCACTGAAAAAGTAAAGCGGTACAACTAAAAACCGACGCTGCTGCACACAGCCGTGCAGCAGCGTCGGTTTTTTGAGTACATTGTATCCTAAAAAATATAGAAATTATATGATGCTCTCGAATAGAATAGAAGAAAGAACCAATATCTTTTAAGACGAAAATAACAATCCTTATTATCTTTTGTAATAATAAAGGGGGAAAATAAATCTATACAGTACTACTGACAAGGGAGGAGATGATGTGACGACAGAGGACAAGGCTGCCGCAATAGATACTGTTGCCGCTGTGGCAAGTGGCGGAGTAGGCATAGAGTCGGTGCAGTACTCATTGCAGCAGCAGCCCCGGAAATTCTTGCCGTTGGAGCAGGCATCGTATTGGGAAGTATCATTGGAGAGTGTATTGATAAAGCTGCGGACTCAGCAAAAGATAAATATTGTGGAAAACCAAATGAAGGAAACTAAATAATATGAAGAAAGATATTAGCCTTCTTGTAGGAGTTGGCGGTGTATTAGGGAGTGTATAATAAACTGTGTAAGTAGGAAGACAGCTTAGGAACACTCCCGGTGAGGGGAAGTCAAAAACTAAGGAGGAACCCTTATGTCAAAGAGGCTCCCACGGCGCGGTGCAACGCTCGCTAAGGCAATTATCGAAGAGTATCAGCCCAAGAGTGTAGAAGACATGCAAAACGCCCTCAAAGAAATCTTCGGTCCCATGTTTGAAGCCATGCTCAACGGCGAGATGGAAAACCATCTCGGTTACATGAGCAACGAGCGCAGCGAAAGGGATACAGCAAATCGCCGCAACGGATATACCCCCAAAGTCCTCAAAACCTCGGCAGGCGAGGTTCCCATCAGCGTCCCAAGAGACCGTGACGGCTCTTTTACACCGCAAAATCGTTCCCAAAAGACAGACGGACGTTTCGTCCATTGAAGGAAAAGTCCTCGCGATGTATGCCAGAGGAATGAGTCAGCGAGACATCTCCTCCACCATCGATGACATCTATGGCTTTATGCTCAGTGCTGAGCAAATCTCGCATATTACAGACAGTGTGCTTGACGAGCTGCATGAATGGCAAAATCGACCGCTCAAGGCATTTTATCCGTTTGTCTTCGTTGACTGTATCTATGTTTCAATGCGCGGTGACAAAGGCGTATCTGATCAAGCGGTATATGTGATCCTCGGATATGACCTAAAAGGCAAGAAAGACGTTCTAGGGCTATGGATGGGAGATACGGAAAGCAAACATCACTGGATGCAGGTATTTGACGAGATCAAAGCACGCGGCGTACAGGACATCGGCTTCATATCAATGGACGGAGTGAGCGGCCTGGAAGACGGCGCAAAGTCGATCTTTAAGAACGTGGTGGTACAGCGGTGCATTGTTCACCTGATACGCAATTCTCTTAAATACGTTCCGAGCAAGGATTACAAGGCATTTACGGCACAACTTAAAAAGATCTATGGGGCAGTTAGCCTTCGGGCTGCACAGAGCGAATTTGAGAAATTCTGTGAGACTTGGAGCAAGTATCCGGGCGCAATTCGCGTATGGAAGGACAACTTCCGGCATGTTGAACAACTTTACCAATATGGCAGTGATGTCCGTCGTGTCATGTACACAACAAATGCGATAGAGAGTGTCAATGCAAGTTTTCGCAAAGTAACGAAGCAGGGGGCATTTCAAAGCGAGACGGCTGTGTTCAAGGTGCTTTACTTACGGATCAAGGAGCTGTACAAGAAATGGAAGGGACACTCCATTCAGAACTGGGCGATTGTGATGAATCAACTCTGTATTGATGAGCGGGTCGGACAGATGATCCGAAAATATTCCGCTCTATAAGAAACTTACACACTTTACTTGACAAACCCGTGTATTAGCCGGTCGCGCATTATCAAGACAGGGAAATACGGAGTTAGAGATCGTTGTATCGTCTTTATCGGCATTGGTCGCAATCTTTTTCGGCATCTACATCTATAAAAAACATCATAATTGGATATTTCTTTTGGGGTGTATACTGCTGGTTGTAAGTCAGCTGTTTCTCTATGTTCTACAGGACAGCATAGGAACCTCTCAAATTAAACTTTGGGGATTTATTAGTGGGGTGCTCTTTTTTACCTTCCTCGGATTGGCTTGTCTGATTACCGGCAGTCACCAAATATCGCCGCACATTATATCCCGTAGGCAATGGAAATATTGGATGCTGACTTTGGCCGGGTTCTGGCTCTTATCGTGCGGCGCTCTGGCTGCGCTGACATTTCTATGAGAAAATACTCAATTAACTTTATGGACAAGGTTTATATGGAAAGCCTTCCGATGGTTCTCTGGAATGATCTTTCATTATAATATTTTGCAGCAAACCAAATGAAGAGTGGTAAGCAATATGAAGAAAAATATCAGTATTCTTGTGGCTGTCATTGGCATATTTGCCGGTCGAGCTTTATCAAGATGGGGCGATGAGGGTATAGAGCTTGTATTTGTATCTTTTGCTGCCTTGGGTGTACTTTTTTCGGCGGGTATGTCTATAAGAAAACCCATAATCGATTATTCCCTTTAGGATGCATACTGTTGATTGCTTGCCTGCCCCTTCTTGGGGTTCTGAAAGATAGTATAAACTCCTCAAATCTTATGTTCTGGGGAATATCTAGTGGAATATTGTTCCTTGGTTGTTTGGCTCTTGGATGCATGATCACCGGCGGATACCAAATGGCACCACAAAATTTATCCCGTAACCAATGGAAACACTATCTAGTAGGTCTGGCTGCGGTTTGGATTGTATGTTGCGGCGGTCTAGCTGTGCTGGCATTTTTATGAGGATTATAGATAGAGAATGAGATAAAATTCATCCGAGATGTTTATGTAGAAAGAAGATTAAGGGGAGAGCGCTTCTTTTGGCAAGCCGAATGAAGGTTGATAAGCTATCATGAAAATAACAAATAGAACCCTTTTAGTTATCGGCGGTATATTTATCGCCCGAGCCTTAGCAAGATGGGGAGGGGCAGATATAGGAACCATAGTGTTGTCTTTATCTGCCTTAGGCATTCTTTATTTTGGTATCTGCATCTACAAGAAAACGCGTAATTGGCTCTTCCTTCTGGGGTGCATTTTACTCGTTACTTGCTTCCCTTTCCTTGGGGTACTGGAGAGTAACGCAACGTCTTCTCACGTTATATTTTGGGAGATCTCCGGTATATTACTCTTTGTTTTCTGTTTAGCCTTCGGCTGTATGATCACCGGCGGTCATCAAATAGCGCCACACATTATATCCCGCAGGCAATGGAAATACTGGCTGATAGGATTATCCGGATCTTGGTTAGTATACTGTGGCGGTCTATCAGCTCTGACATTTCTATGAGAATATAGGTGTAAGGGAGAGAATTGTAATAACCGTCACAACAAATTTATGTGAAAAGCTGTATAGAGGATTTCGAGCACAATTTTCGTTACCAAATGAAGAGTGGCAAACAATATGAAGAAAGATATTAGCATTCTTGTAGGAGTTGGCGGCGTATTGGCCGGTCGCGCATTATCAAGACAGGGAAATACGGAGTTAGAGATCGTTGTATCGTCTTTATCGGCATTGGTCGCAATCTTTTTCGGCATCTACATCTATAAAAAACATCATAATTGGATATTTCTTTTAGGGTGTATACTGTTGGTTGCAAGTCTGCCGTTTCTCTATATCCTAGAGGATGACATAAACACCTCTCAAATTAAACTTTTGGGAGTTATTAGTGGGTTGTTCTTTTTTATCTTCCTCGGATTGGCTTGTATGATTACCGGTAGTCACCAAATATCGCCGCACATCATCTCTTATAAACAATGGAAATACTGGATGATGACTTTAGCCGGGTTCTGGCTCGTATGCTGTGGTGGTCTAGCTGCGCTGACATTTCTATGAGAAAATACTTATGATAAAGGCTGAGATAAAATTTCATCAAAGGGACGTACAGAAATAATTTTAAGGAAATTCTGTGGGGATTCTTTCGGTAAAACAAACGGCGGGAGATCAACAATATGAAGAAAGAAAATAGGATACTTTTGCTTGTCGGCGGGCTGATTGCCGGTCGAGCCTTAGCGAGATGGGGCAATACGGATCTGCAGGTCGTAATATTGTCTTTGTCTTCCTTGGTTGTACTGGCTTTTGCTGCCTATATCTATAAGAAGACACATAATCTATTATTCCCCCTGGGATGTGTACTGTTGCTTTCCGGGGTGCCACTTCTCAATGTGCTGCAGGATAGTGTAAACTCCTCGAACCTTATGTTTTTGGGAGTGTTTAGCGGGGTGTCCTCCCTTGGCTGTCTTGCTTTTGCCTGTATGATTACCGGCGTTCACCAGATGACGCCGCAAAATATATCTCGCAAACAATGGAAATACTGGATAATGACTTTAGCTGGGGTCTGGCTCGTATGCTGCGGCGGTCTGGCGGTGCTGATATTTCTATGAGGTATTGCTCAGCAAGAGGATAGATCGGTGGGGATAACAATAAACTTCATGAATCGGTTTATACGGAAAGACTTCCAATGGTTCTCCGGAATGATCTTTCGTTATAATATTTTGCAGCAAACCAAATGAAGAGTGGTAAGCAATATAAAGAAAAATATCAGTATTCTTGTGGCTGTCATTGGCGTATTTGCCGGTCGAGCTTTGGCGAGGCAGGGAAATGCTGATATAGAAATCGTAGTGATGTCTTTGGCATCCTTATTCATACTAGCTTTTAGTCTGTATGTTTATAAAAAAACACATAATCTATTATTTCCTTTAGGGTGTGTACTTCTAATTATTTGCCTGCCACTTCTCGGAGTGCTGCATGACAATATAATGTCTTCTCGATTTGTATTTTGGGAGATATTCAGTGGCCTATTCTTTCTTGTTTGCTTGGCAGTTGCTTGTATGATCACCGGAAGCCACCAAATAGCGCCGCAAAGTATATCTCGTCAGAAATGGAAATACTGGTTGATGATCTTAGCCGGATTTTGGATTATATGCTGCGGAGGTGTAGCAGCTATGTTGTTCCTACTGGAACCGCCGCATAGATAGAGTGTAGAGTAAACTTTATTGATAGGGTTACTCAGATCGATCTTAAGGAGGTTTTGGAACAACTCTTTCGATAATCTAAACGGAGGAGAATAGGGAATTGTGAAAAGAAATATCAGTATTTTTCTCGCTGTCATCGGCGTATTTATTGGTCGATCCGTATCGAGACGGGGAGATGCAGAGCTGCAGCTCATAGTAATTTCTTTAGCATTATTATGTGTACTTTTTTTCGGTCTTTATGTTTATAAGAAGTACCATAATTACCTTCTGCCATTAGGTTGCTTACTATTAATTTTATGGTTTCCTGCCTTTGAGGTAGTGCATAACACTGTAAAAACGCCGAACGCGGAGTTTTGGGCTGTTTTTAGCGTACTGCTCTTTATGTTCTTTCTGGCTTTCGGATGCATGTTTACCGGTGCCCATCAGATCGCGCCGCAAAATATATCTTGCAAACAATGGAAATACTGGATAATGACTTTAGCCGGGTTCTGGCTCGTATGCTGCGGCGGTCTGGCTGCGCTGACATTTCTATGCCAAAATACTTATAAATAAAGGTCGAGATAAATTTCGTCAAAGGGGGCATACAGAAGTTTTCCTGTTTTGCTTTTGCCTGCATGATCACCGGCGGCATCAAATGGCGCCTTAAAAAACATCTCGCTTGAGTGAACGAAAAAATGAAGTAAAGGGCATCCGTCAGAAAATCACATCTGCCGGATGCCCTGTCTTTATCATATAAGAAAATAACTGTAATGGAACCGTGAAAACATTATTTCGTTACGGCGTTGTCATTTTTTACTATGATGGTTTTTTGTTCTTCAGATACCGTCGCTTCAAGATAGATATCGACGCATGCCTTCGGCGAGACACGCACCTCTGTGCCTGCGAGGTCGATGATCGCCGTATGGTCGAACGACTCAAAGCCCTTGACAGTGAACGTTTGACCCAGCGCGAGACCAATGTGTTCGACGTATTCGAGGAGCGCCGTATTGTCCGGGATGCGCCGCATGGTATAGGTGATGCCGGGCGTACTCTCTGAGAGCGGTACGAGCCCTGCAAGTTCCTCGGCTCGGTTGGCGAAGATCGCACCGCCGTGCGGACATGCTGCGGGGCGGTGGAGGAAGTCGTTGAGCTTTTCAAAGAGCTCGTCGCTCGTGACGCTCTGGAGGGCACTTGCCTGTGCGTGGACGTCCTTCCAGTTGAAGTTCAGTGTTTCGGTGAGAAAGTATTCCCACAAGCGGTGTTTTGAGATGATACGCTTGGCCGCAGCTTCCCCCGCGTCCGTGAGTGCAATGATATTCTTGCCGGGCGCGAGAATGCCCTCCGTCTGCATCTTTTTGATGAGTTCGGTGACGAGCGAGGGTGAGACAGAGAGCCATTGACTCAGCTCCTTGTTCGTTGCCTTCCCTTGACGCCGGTTCATCTTAAAAATCGCAATGATGAACTCTTCCCACTGCGGTTGTATTTCCATACCCATGTTGATTCCCCTAAATATAATATCTGCTGCACAGCATCCGGTAAGTCTCCGCGCCGCGCTCGGTCAGGAGGTAATAGTCGCCCTCACGTTCCAGCTCCCCTTTTGAAAGCAGTGCGTTTGTGACCGCTCGGACACGCGCCGCTCCCCATTTGAGGTGATTTCCGATCTGGGCGGCGTGGTTCTCGGGACTGTGCAGATCCTCCGCCGTATGCTTGCCGATATGGAGGATGAACAGTTCTTCGCGGAGCAATTTCCTGTTCCGTGCGCGGCGGATGTATGTCGTGATAAATCCCTTCGGATTGACGAGCAGAGCGAGCATATAGACGAGCGTGTTGACGACCGCACACAGACCCGCAATAGAGGCGTTCGTATGTACGGCGATTTCATAGCCTATGATACTGTTTATCATACTAAAAATCACAGAAATAATCAAAGTCTGTGTTAAATTTTTTGTGAAAAGAAGTGCCGTCGCCGCAGGCGCGATGAAAAATGAGATGACGAGGATCGAGCCGACCGCGTCGAATGCGGCGACCGTTGTGAGCGACGTAAGGGACATGAAAGCGTAAAAGAGAATGCCCGTCGGGACGCCGATGAGTTTTGCATATTCCGTGTCAAAGGTGGAGACTTTCATTTCTTTGTAGAATACGGCAATAAAGGCGATGATGCCGACGAGCAGCCCGCCCATTTTGAGCGCGGCTTTCGGAACCTCAATGCCGCCGATCTGTACGGTGTTCAGCCCCGAGTAAATGACTTCGCCCATGAGCACCATATCGGTGTCGAGATGAGCGTTGCCCGCAAATTTACTGATGAGAATGACCGCGATGGCGAAGAGCAGCGGGAAGACGACGCCGATGGCATCGTCGTATTTGACGAGGTTCGTCTTGCCGAGCAGCTCGACGAGCGAGACGGTTACAACGCCCATAATGGCGGCGCCCAATAAGAGCCATGGAGAACCGAGGTCATAGGTTACAAAGAATGCGAGCACGATGCCGAGCAGGACGGTGTGACTGATTGCATCCGACATCATCGACAGGCGGCGCAGGATGAGGAACGTGCCGAGCGCGGAACACGCGGCGGCGGTAAGGAGCAGTACGAGCAATGCGTCATCCATGATCTTCCCTCCGATTGAGCAGACTGCCAAGGATGCCTTTGGAGCCGAGCAGTATGGAAAAAAATGCGATGAGACATGCGACGAGAATGATGCATGGGCCTGTGGACATCCCCTGCTGTGCCGTACTGATATAGGTTCCGATAAAGGCGGAGGCTGCGCCGATACCGCTGCTGATGAGGAGGACATGTAAGAAGTTGTTGGACCATTGATTTGCGGCGACACAAGGAATGATGAGGAAAGAGCTGATGAGAATCGCACCGACCGCCTTGATGCCGATGCCGATGACCGAGATTGTCATGACGAGCAGGAGGACGTTCAGCAGGCGGCAGGGAAGTCCTGCGACACGCGCATATTCAGCATCAAAGACAAAGAGTTTTAATTCCTTATAGAATGCGAGGAGGATGAGGAGGCAGAGGAGCGATACGCCGGTAATGAGCATGACATCGACCTCGAGCATATATGCCGCCTGTCCAAAGATATAGGTGCCGAGCCCTGCCTGTGATGCGCCCGCATAGTCCGGATTGCCCTGAATGAAGCTCTTGAGCGCCATGCCGAGACCAAAGAAACCGGAGAGAAAGATCGCAAGGTTCGCATCAAGACCGAGACGCTTATCCTCATGGGCAAGCTGGATCAGCGCATAGCTCGCCGCGCCCGCTGCGATCGCCCCGCAGAGGAGGACGACGGGACTGCGTGTGGCAAAGACCATATAGGCGAGAATGATGCCGGGAAATGTTGAGTGTCCGATGGCATCGCCGATGAGACTTTGACCCTTGTAGACACTGAACGCACCGACAGAACCGGCGGTAACGGCGAGAACAACGCTGCCGAGTGCGATGATTTGAAAGGTGTAATTGAATAGAATGTCCATCGTTTACTCCTTCATCCGATAGGCGCGGGCGAGGGCGTCATCCTTATCAAGATGCGCCATATAGTCACATGCCTTGACCGTGCGGTTGAGGACGATGAGAAAGTCGAAATAGCTGTCGAGCGTGCCGAGGTCATGGTGTACGGCGATAACGGTTTTGTGCGCGCGCTGCAGATCCAAAAATTTGTCCATGATGATGCGTTCCGTCGTCTCGTCGACGCCTGCAAGCGGCTCGTCCATGATGTAGAGATCTGCATCCTGCGCGAGGGCGCGCGCGATAAAGACGCGCTGTTTCTGCCCTCCGGAGAGCTCCGAGATTTGGCGGCCGGCGTAATCAACCATCTTCATCTTTTCCAGGGCGTCGAGGGCAAGCTCTTTGTCCAGTTTTCCGGGGCGCCGCATCAGACCGATATGCGCGTAACGTCCCATCAGCACGACATCAAAGACCGTTGTCGGGAAGTCCCAGTGTACCGAGCCTCGTTGGGGAACATAGGCGATGCGCTTGCGTACCTCATCAAGAGGATGCCCCCATAGACGCACCTCGCCTGAAACCGGAGCGAGGAGCCCTAGAATGCCGCTGAGCAGCGTGGACTTGCCTGCGCCGTTGGGCCCCACGATTGCACAGCGTACCTCTCCCGGAATATCAAGATCGATGTCCCAAAGTACGGGCGTCTCACGATACGCCATCGTAAGATCTTCCACATGGACGACACTTTTATTTTTATCCATCGCGTTCCTCCTTGAACAAAAAGAGGCGGGATCTTTCCCGCCTCCGGCAAAAATTCTTACTTCAGATGGCTGACGATCAGATCGACATTGCTCTTATACATATCGATGTAAGTGTCGCCCTTCTGTCCGGCGGGTGCGAGTGAATCGGAGAAAAGTTCGTTGCCTTCGCCGCCCACGATCTCAACGTCAAAGCCCTTCGTTTTGCAGACCTCCTGCAGTTTCTTCATGCGCTCCGGATTCGTCGTGCTCTCTGCGAACACCGCCTTGACCTTGTGCTCGACGATGAAGTTCGCCGTCTTTTCAACGTCCGCGTTCGCAACCTCGGAATCGGTGCTGACGCCCTGCGGGGCAACGACGTTCATGTGGTAGCGATGCGAGAAATAATTGAACGCGTCATGCGGCGTGACGAGATTGCGCTGTCCCTCCGGGATGGTCGCAATCTTTTCCTTGATCTCATTGTCGAGCGCATCGAGCTGACCAAGGTACTTCTTGAGATTTGCCTCGATGTCCGCCTTATGATCGGGGAGGAGCTTTTCAAGCTGTGCGGCGGCTTCTTCCGTCGCCTTTTTATAGAGTGCGACGTCGAACCAGAAATGGGGGTCGACAATGCGCTTGCCGTCCTCCTCCATGTAGTTGATTTCGCTGTCCGTGAAATTCTTTGTCACGGCGGCGCCCTTCTTTTCGAGCACTTCCGCCATCTTGCCCTCGAAGTGCAGACCGTGATAGAGGAGGAGATCCGCTTTTTTGATCTTCTCGAGGTCGGCAGGCTGCGCCACATAGAGATGCGGATCCTCGCCCGCAGGGATGATGAGTTCGATGTTCACATAGTCGCCTGCGAGCTGCTTCGTCATATCCTCAAGGAACGAGGTCGTGACGGTCACCGTTTTCTTTGCATCCGCCGGCTTATCTCCGGCGCTTTTATCCGCAGAAGTTCCGCCGCATCCGCTCACAAGGGACGCGAGGAGAAAACAACATGCGAGAAGTACATAAACAAAACTTTTTTTGTGCTGCATGGGCTGCACCGTCCTTTCTTTTTTCAGATTATAGCGATATTTTTTTGATTTGTAAATAAGAAATTCATATTTATGAAAAATATTTTTTACAATAGAAAAATACGGGAGAGAAGCAAGCCGACATACATAAAATTGGGGCAGGACGTGAAAAGAATCATGTCCTGCCCCAATTTGAGTATGCAGTGTCATTTAGATGATGAAACGGGAGAGCGTGTCCCTGCAATCCGTGCTATATCCTTCGGCAGGGGAGATGCGACGGTGAGCAATTCCCCCGTGTGCGGCAGGCGCAGGGAGAGCCATGCGGCGTGGAGGGCGTGACGTGCGATCTCGTCCGTGTTGCCGCCGTAGAGGTCGTCGCCGAGCAGGGGGTGTCCGAGATGCGCGAGATGCACGCGAATCTGATGCGTGCGCCCGGTCTCAAGGGTCAACCGCAGGAGACTGTACCTGCCGTCCGACGCGACGGTCTCATAATGCGTCCGCGCGGGCTTCCCCTCGGGGGCGACGCGGCGCAGGATGATGCTCGGCAGGGCGCGCGCAATGGGCGCGTCGATGATGTCCGACGCAGGCGTTAATCGCCCCTCGATGAGCGCGAGGTATTCGCGCCGCACGGCGTCCCGATGCTTCGTAAAGTAATACTGCACTTCGGGACATTTTGCGATGAGGAGCAGTCCCGTCGTATTGCGGTCGAGCCGGTGACACGGGTGAAAATCAAGCGTGTCGCCGCGCGACGCATAGAGTCCGCGCACGGCGTTTGCGATCGTGCCGCGTGTTTCCTGCGTCGTCGGATGAACGAGCATTCCGGCTGGCTTATCGATGATGAGCAGATCGTCGTCCTCGTATGCAATCGCGAGTGGGAGGTCTTCGGGGACAACGCTAGAAACGATAGGAAGCGCATAGGAAAGCATATCCCCGTCCCGGACGGCGGTGCGCGCCGCGATGGCGGGGACGCCGTTGTGCGAGAATGTGCCGCTGTGCTTGATGCGCTTCCAGAGACCGCCGGAGACGCCGCATTTTTTCGTGAGATATGCTTTTGCAGGCATCTCTTCACCGGGCGGCAGGGAGATGTGAATCTCCGTCATTCGCCTGAGATTTGCCGCGATCGGCGCAGTGCGAAGATGATGCGGAAGGAGACGGAGAGGATGATGGCGATGACCGTTGCGAGCGACATGCCGCGCAGGGTGACGGTGCCGATCGTCAGGCTTGCCGTCGAGACGCCGACGCCCATGACGATGGAGGTGAGGAGGAGGTTCATCGGATTGTTGTAGTCCACCTTTGCCTCGACGAGAATGCGGATGCCCGAGGCGGCGATGACGCCGAAGAGCAGCATCGAGACGCCGCCCATGACGGGCGTCGGGATGCTCTGGATGAGCGCGGCGAGTTTGCCGAGACACGAGAGCAGGATGGCAAAGACAGCGGCGCCGCCGATGACCCATGTGGAGTAGACTTTCGTGATGGCGAGGACGCCGATGTTTTCCCCGTACGTTGTGTTCGGCGTCGAGCCGAAGAACCCGGAGAACACGGTCGAGATGCCGTTGCCGAGGAGCGAACGGTCAAGCCCGGGGTCTTTTGTGAGATTGTGCCCGACGATATTGCCCGTGACGATGAGGTGACCGATGTGCTCCACGACGACGACGATGGAGGCGGGCAGGATGATGAGGATGGCGCGCAGATCAAATTCCGGTGTGTAGAGCGTCGGGATGGCGAACCACGGCGCGCTTTCGACATTCGAAAGATCGACGATCCCCGCGGCGAAGGCGATCACATAGCCGAGTACGACGCCGATCAGGATGGGGATGATGGAGAGAAAGCCGCGGAACGCGATGGATGCGAAGATGGTAATGGCAAGCGTGGCGATGGAGACAAAGATGACGGTCGGGTCGGTCTTGTCCCCCGTGAGTCCCGCCATGCCCGCCGCCGTGGGCATCAGCTCCAGCCCGATGACCGCGACGATCGCGCCCATCGACGCGGGCGGGAAGATGACGTCGATCCAGCTTGTTCCCGCCGTATGCACGAGGAGGCTCACAAGACAGAACACGGCGCCGACGACGATGAAGCCGCCGAGCGCGGCTTCGTAGCTGTATTCCGAGAGCACGAGAAAGACCGGCGAGAGGAACGCGAAGCTCGAACCGAGATACGCGGGGATTTTCCCTTTGCAGAGAATCAGATAGAAGAGCGTGCCGATGCCGTTGAAGAGCAGTACCGTTGCCGGGTTCACGTGAAAGAGAATCGGGACGAGCACCGTCGAGCCGAACATCGCGAACAGATGCTGCAGGGACAGTGGGATCGTTTGGAGGAGCGGCGGGCGCTCCGTCGTATCGATGGCTTTTTGTGACATGTGGGAATCCTCCGTTTTCGATGAAGCATAGGACGAGTATCATATATGTTTCCAACCAAATAATTTAACACAGAACCCGTCGCTTGTCGAATTTATTTTATAATATTATGGAAGGGGGGATCCCCCCGATTTTCAGGCAAGCGGGCATGTATCCAAGCTCCTTTTCCTTGACGCGCGGGGGCGGCGCTTGTATAATGAATGCTGCAAACATTGAGAACTGAGGAGGAATTTCCTTGACAAAAGTTTTGGTCAGCGGCGCATGCGGCCGCATGGGATGCGCAGTACTGAAAGCGGTTATTGATGACACCGATCTTGAGCTCGTCGGTGCGGTTGACATCAGCGGCGGCGCGGATACAGGAGAACTGGCGGGCACGGGGAAAAACGGAGTACTTGTGGAGACCAATCTGGCGGCGGCGCTGAAGCGCCTGAAACCTGAGGTCATGATCGACTTTACACGTCCGGACGTCGTCTATGGGAACGTCCTCACAGCGCTCTCGCATAAGGTCTCGCCTGTGGTCGGAACCACGGGGCTGTCAGATGCCCAAAAGGCGGAGATTAAGGCGGCGGCAGAGGCGAATGATACGCCTGCGTTTATCGCACCGAATTTTGCGATCGGCGCCGTGCTGATGATGCTGATGAGCCGTATGGCGGCAAAATATATGCCCGATGTGGAGATCATAGAGCTCCACCATGACAACAAACTCGATGCGCCGTCGGGGACGGCGGTGCAGACGGCTGCCATGATCGCCGAGGTGCGCGCCCCCCATGTGCAGGGACATCCGGATGAGGAAGAAAAGATTGCAGGCGCGCGCGGTGCGGCATACGAGGGGATGCGGATTCACAGTGTTCGTCTGCCGGGCTATGTGGCGCATCAAGAGGTCATCTTTGGCGGTCTCGGGCAGACGCTTTCGATCCGCCACGATTCTCTGAATCGCGAATCGTTCATGCCGGGGGTTGTGCTCGCGGCAAAGAAGGTGCGCGGACTCAAGTCGCTTACCGTTGGACTTGATAAATTGCTGTAAGGGGATATGGTCATGAAGAAATATCGCGTGGCAATTCTCGGCGCGACAGGCGCCGTCGGTCAGGAGTTTCTGAATCTCATCGAAGAGCGCAAATTTCCATTTTCGGAGCTGTGCCTCCTCGCATCCAGCCGCTCGGCAGGCAAGAAAATCGCCTTTATGGGCGAGGAGTATACAGTACAGGAGGCAGCGGCAGAGTCCTTTGCAGGGATTGACATCGCCCTCTTTGCAGGCGGGGCGGCGAGCGCAGAGTTCGCACCGCATGCGGTAAAGGCGGGCGCAGTCGTCATCGACAATTCGAGCACATTCCGGATGGATCCTGAGGTGCCGCTTGTCGTTCCCGAGGTCAACCCGCAGGCAATCGCACGCCACAAGGGCATCATCGCAAATCCGAACTGCTCGACCATCATTATGGTAATGGGGCTGAAGCCTCTTTACGACCTCGCCAAGATCCGCCGCATCGTCGTTTCCACCTATCAGGCAGTCTCGGGCGCGGGCAAAGAGGGGATGGCGGAGCTCAAGGAACAGGTCGCCGCGCTCGCTGAGGGGAAGGAAGCCGTTGCAAATATCCTGCCCGTCGGCAAGCTGCCAAAGCACTATCCAATCGCATTTAATCTCATCCCGCAGATCGATGTTTTTAAGGATAATCTCTATACCAAAGAAGAGATGAAGATGATCGATGAGACGAAGAAGATCATGGAGGATGATACGCTGCGCATCACGGCAACAACGGTGCGTGTCCCGGTCTATCGCAGTCATGCCGAATCCGTCAATGTTGAATTCAAAGAGCCCATCTCAATCGATGCGGCGCGCAGTGCGCTTGCGGCATTTCCGGGCGTTGTCCTGCATGATGATCCGAGCGCGCAGGAGTATCCCATGCCGCTTTACACCTCCGGCAGGAACGATGTTGAGGTCGGGCGGCTGCGCGTCGACGAGTCTGCGGACAACGCGCTGAATTTCTGGATCTGCGGCGATCAGATCCGCAAGGGGGCGGCGCTGAATGCGCTCCAAATCGCAGAGTATATGATTGCACATGATCAAATCTAAATAACGATATTTTCGCAGCCGTCGCGTTGGAACAAAAATGCGGCGGTTTTTTTATGCAAAGGCGCGGGATGTTAAATTGCGCTCCACGCCTTTTATCATGCGCTTTTTGAGGATTTTTTATAAATTGTATACGAGAAAAAAGAATATCTGTTTTCTTGAAAAACTCCTTTATTTTTGCTATAACTGTAAGGAAAGTGGTGAATTGTGGTGGAAAGTGCCATAATGTGGTAGAAGAATCCTGAAAGGTGGTGCGGCTCGGATGTTCATGGGGGAATACGCCCACAGCATTGATGCAAAGGGCCGCGTCATTCTGCCTGCCGACTTTCGGCAGGAACTCGGGGTTTCATTCATCATCACAAAGGGTCTCGACGGCAGTCTCTTCCTGTTCCCGCAGGCGGCGTGGGACGAGTTCGCGGCAAAGCTGCGCACGCTCTCGATCGCCGATCCGAACGCACGTGCATTCGCGCGCTTCTTTATTGCCGGCGCACGCACGCTTGAATGCGATAAGCAGGGGCGGTTCCTCGTTCCCGCGAATCTGCGCACCTATGCGAACATCGGGCTGAAGCAGGACGTGATCCTCACGGGTGCCGATGCGCGCATCGAGGTGTGGGACAAGGAGAAGTGGCTCAGCTACGCGGGCGAGGTGGATCCGAACATCACGGAGATCTCAAAGCAGCTCTCGAGCTACGGCATTTCGATTTAGGGGAACGGCATCGTGGAGTTTCATCATGTGAGCGTTCTCCCCGCCGAGACGGTCGCGGCGCTCGCCGTCGTGCCGGAAGGCACCTATGTGGACTGCACGCTCGGCGGTGCGGGACATGCGGGGCGCATCGCGGCACAGCTCTCGCCCGCAGGGCGCCTCATCGGTATCGATCAGGACGAAACGGCGATCGCGGCGGCGCAGGTGCGGCTCGCATCCGCTGCGTGCCGGGTGTCGCTCGTGCACGATAATTTTCGCAATCTGACGGCGATCCTCACGGCGGAGGGCGTTTCGGCAGTCGACGGCATTCTCTTCGATCTCGGCGTCTCCTCGCCGCAGATCGATACGGCGGCGCGCGGCTTCTCCTACATGCAGGATGCGCCGCTCGACATGCGCATGGATCGGCGGGCGGTGCGCTCGGCACACACGGTTGTCAACGAGTACAGCGCGGCGCGTCTCACGGAGATCTTTTACACCTACGGTGAGGAGCGCTGGGCAAAGCGCATCGCCGCGTTCATCGAGGCAGCGCGCAAAGAACGTCCCATCGAGACGACAGGCGAACTTGTCGAGATCATCGACCGTGCCGTGCCGAAGAAGGTGCGCGCAAAGGGCGGGCATCCCGCCAAGCGCGTCTTTCAGGCGATCCGCATCGAGGTCAACGAGGAACTGACGATTCTATCGGATGCGGTGACGGCTGCTGTGCACGCGCTGAAACCGGGCGGGCGGCTCGCGGTGATCACGTTCCACTCGCTCGAGGATCGCATTGTAAAGCGCACGATGCAGCAGCTCGCACGCGGTTGTATCTGCCCTCCGCATACGCCTGCCTGTATCTGCGGACATACGCCGGAACTGCGGCTCATCGGCAAGGCGCAGACGGCAAGCCTCGCGGAGTGCGCGGTGAATGCGCGGGCGAAGAGTGCAAAGCTGCGCGTCGCGGAGAAGTTATAGCAATTATTTTTTGAATTAAAGTTTGACCGGAAAGAAGGTGACGCAGATGCCGGCACACAAATACGATCCTTATGTATACGACATACCGACAGAGCCGGTGCCCGAACCTCAGATTGAGGTGCCGCGCGAACCGCTTTTGCGCCGTAAACTGAATACGAACCTGCGGAATTGTCTGCGCGCCATCTTCTTTCTCATCGCACTCGGGGCGATGGTCGTGACACTGCTCGGCGGCATCGGGGCGAAGAACGGTTACACGCTCCTTGAGACGCAGCAAAAGGCGGAGCAGCTCGAGCAGGAGAACGAGCGGCTGAAAATCGAGATTGCACAGCTCAAATCCCCCGCACGCATCGAGGCGATCGCAGTGCAGGAGCTGAACATGCAGATTCCGCAAAAAATGTATTTTTCGCATGAAGGGGAATGATTGATGATGAAGCGACTCAGTGAACTCGCTGCGCTCGTTCCGGGCGCGCGGATCACGGGCGACCCTGCAGTTGAGATTTTGTCGGTGGAGCGTGACTCGCGCAGAATAGAACCGGGCGCGCTCTTTGTATGCATCAGCGGCGCGCATGTGGATGCGCATACCTTCATACCAAATACGGCGCGGGCGGGAGCTCGCGCTGTTTTGACGCAGCGGGAAAACGTCGATGTTCCCGCGGGCATCTCTGTGCTCCGGGTGCCGGATCTGAACGCGGCGCTTGATATCATTGTGCCGTATTTCTACGACTATCCGGCACGGTCGATGCGCGTTGTCGGCATCACGGGAACGAACGGGAAGACGACGACGAGCTATCTCGTGCGTGCGATTCTGCGCGCTGCGGGGCGGCGCGTGGGGCTCGTTGGGACGATCCGGGTAATGATGGAGGACGAGGTGTTCCCCACGGCGAACACGACGCCCGACGTGGTCGTCATGCAGCAGATGCTCGCGGAGATGCGGGCGCGCGGCATGGATACGGTCGTGATGGAGGTTTCCTCTCATGCGCTCGATCAGGGGCGTGTGGCGGGCATCGAGTTCGATACCGCCGTCTTTACGAACCTGACGCAGGATCATCTCGACTATCATAAAACGATGGAAAACTATGCGCGCGCAAAGGCGCGGCTTTTTGAGCTTGTTTCCGCACCCGGTGTAAAGGCGGGCAAGACCGCCGTCATCAACGCGGACGATGCGGCGGGGCCAGTCATGCGCGCGCATACGACCTGTCCCGTGCTCTCCTACGGCGTGACGCAGCAGGCGGCGCTGACGGCGCGGGACATCCGGCTCGCGCAGGACGGCATGACGATGCGGCTCGTGCACGGAGATGAGGAATGTGCGCTCACGCTCCATATCACGGGCGAATTCAACGTCTACAACGTGCTCGCGGCAGCGGGGGCGGCACGTGCGGAGGGCATCGGATACGATGTGATACGCGCGGCGCTCGAGGGATTTACGGGCGTACCGGGGCGGTTCGAGCTCGTGCGCGCGGGGCAGGATTTCTCCGTCATCGTAGACTATGCACACACGCCGGACGGGATGGAGAACGTCCTGCGGACGGCGCGCGCCGTGACGCGGGGGCGCATCATCGTCGTCTTTGGCTGCGGCGGCGACCGCGACCGGACAAAGCGCCCCATCATGGGACGGATCGGCGCGGAGATGGCAGATCTCGTCTACATCACGTCCGATAATCCGCGCACGGAAGATCCCGCGGCGATCCTTGACGAGGTGGAGTCGGGCGCGCTGCCCGTGCTCGGCGGGAAACCGTACGAAAAACTCGTCGATCGGCGCACCGCCATCTTTGACGCGGTACGCGCGGCGCGCCCGGGCGACAGCGTCGTGATCCTTGGCAAGGGACACGAGACCTATCAGATTCTCAAAGAGGGGACGATTCATTTTGACGACCGCGAGACTGCGGCGGAAGCGATAAGGAGTGTACGCTAGTGGCTTTCATGACATGGGATGAGATCCGCGCGGCGACGGGCGGTCGGCTTCTGCTTGGGAAAATGAGAGGAAACGACGCGTTTGCCGGCATCACGACGGACACACGCAAGGTGCAGGCGGGCGATCTCTTTGTCGCGCTGCGCGGGGAGAAGTTCGACGGCGCGGATTTTGCCGCCGGCGCACTCCGCGCGGGGGCTGTTGCCGTGATGCTCCCGGAGCCCGTTTCGGACGCGCATCGCAAGGAGCTCGACCGGACGCCGGGGGCGGTGATCGGCGTAACTGATACACTCGCCGCATATCAGCAGATCGCCCATGCGTGGCGCATGAAGTTCGATATCCCCGTTGTTGCCGTCACGGGGTCGAACGGCAAGACGACGACGAAGGAGCTGACGGCGGCGGCGCTCTCCGGGCGCGGCGCGGTGTGCCGTACGGCGGCGAATTACAACAACGAAATCGGCCTGCCGCTGACGCTCCTCGGCATGACGGGGGAGGATACCGCCGCCGTTGTCGAGATGGGAATGCGCGGGCGCGGTCAGATCGCGGCACTCGCCGCCATCGCCGCGCCGACGGTCGGTATCGTGACGAACGTCGGCGAGACGCATATGGAGCTCCTCGGGTCGATCGAGAATATCGCACGGGCAAAATCGGAGCTCGTGGAGGCGATCGCGCCCGGCGGCATAGTGATCCTGAATGCGGACGATGCGCGCGTTGCGGCGATGCGCGCACAGGCAGCGGACGGTGTGCGCATTCTGACGTACGGCATCCGTGCGAAAGCGGATATCCGCGCACAGGCGCTCCGTTCCGCGTGTAATGAGACACGGTTCATGGTGACGTACGGCGGTGAGCGGCATGACTATGCCGTGCCGCTCCTTGGACGGCACAATGTCTACAACACTCGCGGCGCTTGCGGCGGGCTTTGCGCTCGGCCTTTCCCCGCAGGAGATGCAGGCGGGACTTTCCCGTCTCGCGCCGCCGAAGATGCGCTATGAGGTGCATCACATCGGCGCGTGGACGTTCATTAACGACGCCTACAATGCAAGTCCTGCCTCGATGCGCGCCGCGCTGGAGACAACGGCGCGGCTCTATCCGGGGCGCAGGATCGCCGTGCTCGGCGATATGCTCGAACTCGGCGCTGCATCCGCAGAGGGGCATCGGAGCGTTGGGCGCACGGCGGCGGCAGAGGGCTTTGCCGTCGTTATTACCTATGGGGACGAGGCGCGGCGCATTTACGAAGCCGCCGCGGCGGCAGGCTGCCTTTGCCGTCATGCCGCGACGCACGAGGAGGCGGCAAATCTGCTGCGCGGGATGCTCGCGGACGGCGATACCGTGCTCTTTAAGGGATCGCGCGGCATGCGGATGGAGCATATCATGGAGCTCGCCGCGGGGGAAGGAGCGAAACACTGATGGCGCAGATTTTTGACTTCCTCCCGCCGGCAATGGCACTCCTGCTGGCCACGCTCACAGCGTTCTTTTTTGTGATTCTCAGCGGCTTCTTCTTTCTGCCGTTTCTGCACCGGCTGAAATACGGGCAGAGCATCCGCGAGGAAGGTCCCGCGAGTCATCAAAAAAGAGCGGGACGCCGACCATGGGCGGCGTGATGATCGTCCTCGGCGTGACGCTTGCGGCGCTTCTCTTTGCGCCGCTGACGGCGACGACGCTGCTCGCGTTGTTCATCTTCCTCGGGCATTTCGCGCTTGGCTTTGCGGATGATTATATTAAGGTCGTCAAAAAGCGCAACCTTGGTCTGCGCGCTTATCAAAAACTCGCCGGGCAGATTCTCATTGCGGGCGTGACCATCGCGATCGCGCGCACCGTGCTCGGGCACGATACGAGCCTGTGGATTCCGGTGGTCGGGACGTTCGTGGACATCGGAGCGCTCTATTACGTCCTTATTGTGTTTGTGCTCGTCGGTACGTCCAATGCCGTTAATCTGACGGACGGGCTCGACGGACTCGCGGCGGGGACGGTCGCCGTCGCGGCGTTGTTTTACGCGGCGCTGACCTATGGCACAGACGGCGGACTTACGGTGTTTTCAACTGCAATAATTGGTGCATGTATCGGCTTTTTGTGGTATAATCATCATCCGGCGCGCATCTTTATGGGAGATACAGGATCGCTCGCGCTCGGCGGGGCGCTCGCGGCAGTCGCGATTCTCTCGCGGACGGAACTGCTGCTGCCCGTTGTGGGATTCGTTTTCTTCTGCGAGGCGCTGTCGGTGATCCTGCAGGTCGTATCATTTCAAACACGTGGCAAGCGTATTTTCCGCATGAGCCCGATTCATCATCATTTTGAGCTTGGCGGGTGGAGCGAAACGCGCGTCGTCTATACGTTTTGGGCGGTCGGCGCGGCGGCGGCGCTCCTCGCGTGGGGACTTGCGGCGCCGCTCTTATAAAAACTAACGGAGTTAAGGGGGACACAGGGATTGTCCTATCGGGGAAAAACTGCGCTCATCATCGGCGCGGGCATCAGCGGCTATGCCGCGGCAAAATATCTTGCGCGCGAAGGGGCGCGCGTGACGCTCTCGGATGCGAAATCCGAGCCGGAGCTTGAAAAGGACGCGGAAACGCGCACACATATCGCATCGCTGAGGGCGCAGGGAATCTCCTGCGTCTTTGGCGCACAGGGGGAAGAACAGCTCGCGGGCGTCGATCTGCTCGTCCTCTCGCCCGCCGTTCCGGATCGCATTCCGCTCGTCCGGTCGGCGCGCACGCGCGGCATCCGCGTGACAACCGAGGTGGAACTCGCGGGGGAGGTTGCCTGCGCTCCCATCTGCGCCGTTACGGGAACGAACGGAAAGACGACGACGACAACGCTCCTCGGCGAGCTCCTGCGCGCGCATTTCCCCGCCGTGGGCGTCGGCGGCAATATCGGCGTACCGCTCATCGACGAGGCTCTTAGAATCCCGGCGGAGGGAGCAATCGCCGCGGAGATCTCGAGCTACCAGATGGAGGCAACGCAGTATTTCCATGTTCATATCGCGGCGGAGCTGAACGTGACGCCCGATCACATCGTGCGGCACGGCTCGATGGAGGTCTATCAAGCGATGAAGGAAAAGCTCTTCGCATGGCAGACCCCCGATGATTTCCTCGTGCTGAACGACGATGATCCGCATACGCGCGGCATGGCGGCGCGCGCGAAGGGGCGCGTCTGTCTCTTCAGCCGCCGGCACGCGCTCGCGGAGGGCGCGTACATCGACGGCGGGATGATCGTGATCGTTTGGGACGGCGTGCGGCATGAACTCGTTCCTATTGCGGAACTCGGCATTCGCGGCGGTCACAATGTGGAAAACGCACTCGCCGCGGCGGCGTCGGCGTTCCTCGCCGGGGTGACGCCGGAGGAGATGCGCCCCGTCCTGCGCAGCTTCCGGGGCGTGGAGCACCGCATCGAGCCGGTGCGCGAGATCGGCGGAGTGCCATACTACAACGACTCCAAGGCGACGAATACGGATGCCGCAATCAAAGCGCTCGAGGCGTTTGACGGTCACATTGTCCTCATTGCGGGCGGCGATGATAAGATGACCGATCTCACGGACTTCATGCGGCTTGTGCGGGAGCGCACGGACGAGCTGATCCTCGTCGGGGCGGCGGCGGAGCGGTTCGCGGCGGCGGCGGCGGACGCGGGGATTGCCCCCGCGCACATACACCGCGTCGGCTACGATATGGAAGCGGCGGTGCATCTGGCGCATACACTTGCACGTCCGCCGCAGACGGTGCTGCTTTCGCCCGCGTGCGCGAGCTTTGACATGTACGGCGGCTATGAGGAGCGCGGACGGGACTTTAAGAGGATCGTGAACGGACTATGAACATCATCGTATCGGGCGGTGGCACGGGCGGGCATATCTATCCCGCGCTTACGATCATCCGTGCGATCGAAAAAAGAGTTCTGGGCGTGCGCATTCTCTACGTCGGGACGCCGCACGGGCTTGAGGCGGACATCGTGCCGCGCGAGGGCATCGACTTCGCGGCGATTGATCTTGCGGGATTTGAGCGGCGGCTCTCGTTTGAGAACGTCCTGCGCGCGGGGCGTGCGCTGCGTGCGCTCGTGCGTGCGCGCGGCATTGTCCGGGCGTTTCGTCCCGACGTCGCGATCGGCACAGGCGGGTATGTCGCGGGACCGATTCTGCTTGCGGCGAGCCTTGCGGGCGTGCCGACGCTCGTGCAGGAGCAAAATGTGTGCGCGGGCGTGACGAACCGTCTGCTTGCGCATTTTGCGGCGGCGATTGCCGTGGGCATGGAGGATGCCAGGCGTGTGTTCCCGCAGGAAAAAACCGTCGTGACGGGCAATCCCATTCGCCCGGAGGTGCTGACGGCGACGCGCGCGGAGGGGGCGGCGTCCTTCGGCTTTGATCCTGGAAAAAAGACGGTGCTCATCTCGGGCGGCAGCCGCGGCGCGCGCTCCATCAATCGAGCGATGGTCGAGGTACTCGCGCACGCGGCGGCGCAGCGGGAGGTACAGTACCTCCATGTGACGGGCGCGGACGAGCACGCGGATATGCTCACACGTCTGAGGGAATTGGGCGTGCGGCTCGAGGATGCGCCGCACATCCGCGTCCTGCCGTATCTCTACAACATGCCGCAGGCGATGGCGGCGGCGGACATCGCCGTGTTCCGCGCGGGGGCGACGGGGCTTGCGGAGCTGGCGGCGCGCGGCGTGCCCGCGATTCTCATCCCGTATCCGTATGCGGCGGAGAATCATCAGGAAAAGAATGCTCGCGCGCTTGAAGCGGTGGGCGCGGCAGAGGTCATTTTGAACCGCGACATCAGCGCCGCGGCACTGGAAGAAGCTCTTTCGGCACTGCTCGCGGACGATGCGCGCCGTGCGGGGATGGCGGCGGCAATGCACCGGCTCGGGAAGCCGGACGCGGCGGATGAGATCGCAGCGCTCGCGCTGCGGATTTGTAAAAAAGAAGGGTGAAAGAATTGCTCAAGGATTTGCACGGTATTCGGCGGATACATTTTGTCGGCATCGGCGGGGCGGGCATGAGTCCGCTCGCGAAAATTCTCCTGCTCCTTGGCTACGAGGTGTCCGGCTCGGATCAGGGCACGTCGCCCATCATCGAGGAACTCGTGCGCCTCGGCGCGCACATCCGGACGGACGGACAGCGTGCGGAGAACGTGCGCGGGGCGGACGCCATCGTTGTCTCGACCGCGATCCCCTACGACAATCCGGAGGTGATCGCGGCGTGGGATCTGCGCATCCCAAAGCTCCACCGCTCGGACATCAATGCGGCGCTCGTCAACGAGTACGACGGCATCGCCGTCGCGGGATCGCACGGCAAGACCACGACAACCTCAATGATCGGCGTGACGCTCGACCGCGCGAGCGTATCGCCGACCGTCATCGTCGGCGGCGAAGTCCCCGACCTCGGGACGAACGCAAAGCTCGGCACGAGCCGCTATCTCGTCTCCGAGGCGGACGAGAGCGACGGTTCCTTCCTTAAGCTCCGCCCGCATATCGCCGTCGTGACCAATGTGGAGGACGACCACATGGATCACTACGGCACGATGGAGAAAATCATCGAGGCATTCCGTACGTTCATCTCTCAGATCGACGCGGACGGTACGGCGGTGCTCTGCTACGAGAACGAGATTCTGCGCCGTCTCGGGGCGGAGACCGACCGCACGGTCGTCTCCTATGCCATCGATGCGGCGGCGGATTACCGCGCTGCGGATATCGAGACGTGCGGTTCCGTGATTTCCTTCACCGTCTTTGAGCGCGGCACGGCGCTCGGACGCATCTCCCTCCACATTCCCGGGCGGCACAATGTCCTCAACGCGCTCGCCTGCGTCGCCGTCGCGCGTCTTGCGGGGCTCGATTTTGACCGCATCGCGGATGCTCTCGCGCATTTTCATGGAGCGAAGCGGCGATTCCAGACGAAGGGAAAGGAACGCGGCATTTGGGTGGTTGACGACTATGCGCATCACCCGACCGAGATCGCGGCGACGCTTGCGGCGGCGCGGCAGACGGAGCCGGGACGGCTTGTCTGCGTGTTCCAGCCGCACCGTTACTCGCGCACACAGCTCCTGCGCGCGGAATTCGGCGGATGCTTTGCCGCGGCGGATCTCCTGCTGCTGACGGATGTGTACGCGGCGGGCGAAGCGCCGATTCCGGGCATCAGCGGTGAAACGCTGATGGAGGAGGTCGCGCGCCAAACAGGGCAGGATGCGGTCTATCTGCCGGAGCGCGCCGATCTCGTGCAGTATCTCGCGGAGCATGTGCGTCCCGGCGATCTCGTCATCACGATGGGCGCGGGCAATATCCTCGAGGTGGGGGAAGAGCTCGTCGCGCGTCTGAAAGAAGGGACGGCGGGCAGTTCCGAGGGACTGATCGCCGTCGTCATGGGCGGACCCTCGACCGAGGCGGAGGTCTCGCGCCGTTCGGGCGCGGCGATTTTGCACGCCCTGCACGAAAAGAATTATCCTGCGGTCGGGATCGAACTGAATCCCGCGACCTTTGCTGAGGAGATCAAAAAACTGCGTCCCGCACTCGTCTTTAACGCGCTGCATGGGAAATACGGCGAGGACGGCGTTCTGCAAGGCACGCTCGATATGCTCGGCATTCCCTATACCGGTTCGGGCGTGCGTGCGGCGGCGCTCACGATGGATAAGACCTCGGCGAAACGCATCTTTGCCGCCGAGGGGATTGCGACACCGCGGTTCCGCAGTTTCTATGCCGGAACGGATACGGGGAAAATCGCGGAGGAGATTCTCGCGGCGTTTTCTCTGCCCGTCGTGGTCAAAGCGCCCGAACAGGGCTCGAGCATCGGCGTCTATATCGTCACAGAGGAGGACGATCTGCGCAGCTCCTTGGACGAGGCATTTTCCTACGGCGGCGAGGTGCTGGTCGAGGAGTTCATCGCGGGGCGCGAGCTGACCGTCGTCGTGTGGGGGGAGACCGGACATGCGGAAGCCTTGCCTGTCATTGAAATCACAACGACCTCAGGACGGTATGACTATGAAAGTAAATACACGCCGGGTGCGTCTGCGCATCTCGTGCCTGCGCCGATCTCCCCGGAATGTACGGCAGAGGTGCAGGAACTTGCGGTGCGTGCATTCAATGCGTGCGGATGCACAGGTGTGGCACGTCTCGACGTCATGCTGAGCGAGACAGAAAAACCCTATGCCATCGAGGTGAACTCCGTGCCGGGCATGACCGAGACCTCGCTCGTGCCGGACGCGGCGCGTGCCGTCGGGCTCTCCTTCCCCGATCTCTGTGAGAAAATACTAGAGATGGCAGGGTATCAACGATGAAGTCACGCCGTATCATCAGGGCGGCGCTCTATCTCCTTGCTATCGGGGGGATTCTCGCGGCACTCATCTATTCGCCGCTCTTTACGTTCCGGCAGCTTGTTGTGCATGGAAACGTCAACCTCGATGAGCAAGAGCTCTGCCGGATTGCTCGCATACAGTATGGTCAGCGCCTTTTCGAGTTGAAAACGGACGCCATCACGATCAACCTCCTGCACGATCTGCGCATCGAGTCGGCGGTGGTGCGGCGGCAGCTCCCGAACAAGATCGAGATGGACATCGTGGAGCGGGTGCCCGTGGCGACCGTCGCGTGCGACTATGGATATCTCGATTTTGATCGGCAGGGAAAAGTCATCGCGAGCTACCGGACACTCAAGGGGGCGGACATCCCCATTATCACGGGCATCAAGCTGCGCGATCTCTTTATCGGGGACGACAATACCGATGCGCAGGTAGCGCAGGTGCTTGGGTTCCTCGGTAAGATTGCGCCGACGGAGGTGGGGCAGATCTCCGAGGTCAATATCACTGTGCCGGACGCCGTCGTCGCGTATACGAAGAGCGCGCTGCCGATCCGGCTCGGACGGCTTGATGGAATCGGGGACAAAGCAGGGCTCACCCAGGATTTTTTACAGGATCAAAAGACGACGCGCCATACGATCGAGTATGTCGATTTCAGCTATGACGCGCCGTCCATCAAACTTGCGGACAAGACCACAGAGGGGAAATAAATGAAACAATTCCGGCAAGGCGGGTGGATGATTGCACTCGTCTGCGTATTGATCGGATTTATGATTGCCGTGCAGTTCCGCACGGTGCAGGATACGAAGGGGAGTATATCGCAGCAGCGTATCGAGGAGCTTTCCGACCGCCTGCTCCAGACGGAGCATGAGCGCGACGAGCTTGGCGAGGAGCTGCGCAAGGTACAGACGGCAGTCGCCGATGCGCAGAGCAGCGTGGATCAGGAGATGCTGCGCTACCGTGCCGCGCTCCTCCCGCTCACGGGGGAGGGCGTTATCGTGCGCATGGATGACAGCACGAAGAAGGTGAAGTCCGGCGAGAATCCGAACCTCTACATCATTCACGACGACGATCTCCTGCGCGTCATCAACGAGCTGCGCTCGGCGGGGGCGGAGGCAATCTCTGTCAACGGACAGAGGCTCGTCGGCACGTCGGAGATCCGGTGTGCGGGACCGACGCTCTCGGTCAATAACGTGCGCTCTTCCGCACCCTTTGAGATCCGTGCCATCGGGGACAAGAAATCCCTCGAGAACTCGCTCAAGATGCGCGGCGGCGTCGTCGAGACCCTTAGTGTGTGGGGGATTCAGCTCGACATCACGGTGAGCGACGACGTTTACATTCCTCCCTATCGCGGGAGTGTTCATCAGACCTATGCACATGAGACAGAAGAGAGGACGGAGGAATAAAATGATCTACATCGTTTTGGTCAGCGTCCTCATCGGGCTCTTCATCGGCTATATGAGCCCCATTGTGATCCCGCTCGCCTATACAAAGCTGTTCTCCGTCGCGCTTGTCGCTGCGCTTGACGCTGCGTTCGGCGGACTGCGCTCGGCGATCTCGGAACGGTTCGACAAGCACGTCTTCGTCACGGGCTTTTTCTCCAACACACTGCTCGCCGCGGCGCTTGTCTTTATCGGCGACCGTCTCGGCATCGACCTCTACTACGTTGCTCTGCTCGCGTTTGGTTTTCGTATCTTCAAAAACCTTGCGGTCATCCGCCGCTACCTGCTCAGGGACTATCGGGACGGCGCAAAGTAACACATTCCTAGACATATTCTCAAAAATTCTTGTATCACAGAAGGGAATATGTATTTCGTGCCATCAGTCATGGAACGACTGGTGGCTTTTTATATGCAAATTTGCCGTAGAATTTATGTAAGGATTATTTTGATAAAATTTTAGAAAATACACTATTCATTTTCTAACTAGTATGCTATAATATTTTTGAGGTGAACAAAAATGAGCGAAATTGAACGAATAGATGCTATAATGAACATATTATATCAAAAAAGCATAGTTAAGAATGAAGAGTTAGAGGAAAAATTTAATGCTTCCTCTGTTACGATTCGCCGTGATTTAGGAAAATTACAGAAAGAGGGGTTGATTGTTCGGTTTCGCGGCGGAGCGATGCTGGCAAAATCTAAACTAGGACATGAGCCCTCCCTAGATGAACGTGAATGTGAAAATTTACAGCAAAAAAGAATGATTGGCATAACAGCTGCCAATCTCGTAGAAAAAGGAGATATTGTCGCGTTGGACATTGGCAGCACGACGATGGAAATTGCGAAAGCATTGCGTTCCCATGAAAACATTACGGTTTTCACGTCGAGTTTGCCGATAGCGAACATATTCTATAACACAAATGTAAAAGTGTATTTGGTGGGAGGTTTGTTAAAACAAAAGGAATTGTGCCTAGGAGGTCCTATTGCGAGAAGTGTCATTCGGCAATATCATTTTGATAAATTCTTTCTAGGGGCTGCGGGAATTGATCAGAATGGAAGCATTACAGATTTTGACATAGATGAAGTCGAAACGAAAAAAGTGTTTATTGAGCGGTCGGAAAAAGTAATTTTGGCGGCAGATTCCGGTAAAATGGGCAAAACGTCGTTTATCGAAGTTGCCTCTTATCCTGCAGTCTGCACACTGATTACAGATGGTGAAGCGAATTTTCCGATGCGGAAAAAATTGCAGGAAAGGGGGATGGAGGTTATCATTGCAGATGCATTCAGAAAATCGCCCCATAAATAAATTTATTTAGGAGGGTGCATAATGCAAAAGAAAGTTGTCATACTGGGAAGCAGCGGCGGAAATTTGTATAATCTGGGCGGCAAAGATCCGAATGCGCTGCTGGGAGAGCTAATCCGACAAATACAAAAAGCGGATATGACAGTCAGCGCAATACAGTTTATTGCCGCCGAGGCATCCATGGATCATGTTCATCCTACGACAAAAGCCAGCCTTTGGACATGGGATGGAGGAAGCGCCGGAAAAGTATTCAGCGGCACCTTGGAAGAGGTGAATGCGGAGGCGGTAAAAGAGGATGAGAGAATCGCCGCGTGCATCGAAAACGACGGCATTGACGGGGTGATCCTAGTCAGCGCCGATCCCGAAGGGGCAAACCGACAGGCGCTGCATGCTGCTGCTGCAAAGAAACTAGCTGCGACCGGTACGGGAGGCACATCGATGGCAAAAGCCCAGGCAATGGGGCTGAATGTTGTGGCTGTTTCCGGAACGACGGGGACGACAAACCGGACGCGTGCTATTGCCAACGTATTCGCTTTGTCGAAACATTGGGGCTTGAAATATCAGCCTGCGATCGGAGGTTCGGTCTCCTTACCAGAAGCCTCACAGGGGAGCGTTTGGTCGAGAATCAGCGTGCGGGGCGTTTTGATGGCCTCGCTGCCGGGATTCATCGCCATGGCGCTTACTTTGATTCTGAGCAAGATTCCCGGACTGGAGTCTTTTGAGAACGTATTCAATCTTATGATTGAAGCGCTGCCTGTTATTGTTGCGGCCGTTGCGGCAAAACAGGTCTCAGGATTGGAAGAAGTGGCTGTCGTTGCCGGTGTGATCACGGGCGTGTTGTCTGTGAAAGGAGGGTTGATCGGCGGGATCATCGGAGGAATCTTGGCAGGCGTCCTGGTGCAGTATCTGCTCATGAAATGTCTGAAGCTGGGATTTCCTACAACAACTGCCAATATTGTGTCCGGAGGAATTTCGGGGCTCCTGGCGGGGCTTGCGATCTATCTCTTTATTGGTCCATTGGCGATTATGCTGGGGGATGCCGTCCGCTATGTGATCAATACGGCTTTGGAGATCAATTCGGTACTTTGCGGCGGTATTGCCGGGCTTCTCATTTGGCCGGCAATCATGGGCGGCATGTACCATGGAGCGATTTTGCCGATTATTTTGCTTGAGATGGAAAAGACCGGAAACAGTTTTTTGGGTGCGATCGATATGGTGGGACTGGTGATGGTGTCAGCAGGCATCATGCTGGCAAATGTGGTCTATCCCCGTGTGAAGGACGACCGCACATTGGCTGCACCCGGGCTTTTTATCAACATGGTGTTTGGGACGTTTGTTGAAGCCGCCTATCCGTTCATGTTTTCCAGTAAGTTCGTTTTGGGCGGGGCATTGGCTTCGGCCTGTATCGGCGGGCTTTTTGTCGGTTTTTTCAATGTTCGCGGAACAGCATATGTGCCGAGCATCGTTGCACCGACGCTTTCCTCGGATTGGCTCGGGTTTTTGATCAGCATGGCGGTTTCGATGTTCAGCGCTTTTTTGTTCACTGTTTTGGCGAATAAAATTGCACGTTCCAGAAATCGTACGTCTGATCAGTGATTTTAATGGAGGACCATAGTGATGATAACAGCGGATATGCAAAGAAAAATGAAAATTGCACGCAAGAAAGTTTGGGATGCGATTGAGCAGCATGGCGGAACCACACTGCTGTCTACGGGGATTACCGGTGACGACGCGCGTATGGCGAAGGCCGCGGTAGATGCGGGAGCCAGGCTTTTAGAGCCGAATCATCCGGCGGTGGCGCTTGCTCGCGGACTTCGTGGGGTCAATAATATGCATGCGGCAGAAGCGATTCGGCACGAGGTTCCCTTGGCAGAAATGGCTTCTGTGGTTTCCGGCGTTCGTGCGGTTGTGGGAGAAGATATTTACATTACGGTAGGCGTACCCGGTGGGTTTACTGAGGTAAAGCCTGTCATCCTTTGCGATGCCGACTTTCAAATGCTTTCTTTGGCGGGAACAGACGGGCTGCATATACATAAAACGTCTTTGGAAGATCTGTCCGAAGTGATTGAACGTGCACATCGTTATGGACTGCTCGTTGATGCGTATATTGGGCGTTCATCGGATCTGCACCCCTTTGGACTGCCTGCCGATACGCCGGAAGATGTCGCCAAAACGGCAAAAGAGATGGAATCTGCAGGTGCCGATATGATCGGTTTAATGACAGGTATGAGTTATGAAGGAACGAAAGCGGGAGAAATTCCATCCGTTATGAAGGAACGCATCCAGGCGCTTGTCGAATCTGTGAAAGTTCCCACATTGGCTGAGGGGGGCATCAATAGTGTTAACCAGAAAGCATTTCGCAATACGGGGATCAACATCATCGTGGTCGGTACTGCATTTGACGACTGTGCTGCGCAGGCGATTCACAGCAGCGTCAAATGCTTCCTGCCCGAAGAGAAGTAAAGGGGAACGTTTTGGCGAAATATCAAAAAGAGCTTAAATTGAAGCCGCTGGCAGCGAACATACAAAAATAAGCTCTTAGGAGAGGAAAACCGACATTTTCCTCTCCTTTTTGTATTATAGCATGAATGTCCAGCAGAATAAAATAATCATTAACTATAGAAGTTTTTACACTGATAAAAACGAGGGCACGGAAGTAGATCATACTGGTGGCGCAGTAAGCATAGATTGGAATAGCAGTGTACGAGACACAGCGCATTTGAAAAACTATGATGGTATGGATATATACCGTAAAAATTTTTCTGTCCTATGGAAATATGACTTGATTCATGGTAAAATAGGCAAGGAAAATCATTACTTATTGATAGATGAAAACGATATGACTACGATATGGAGGCTGAAGCTGTGTTCGAAATGGACGATAACTTTGAGGAACTCGCAAAGATCATCGTTGTCGGTGTCGGCGGCGGCGGCGGCAATGCCGTCAATAATATGATCGACTCCGGGCTGCAGGGCGTGGAGTTTGTCGCGATCAATACGGACGCACAGGCACTGCTCCAGTCCAAGGCGTCGACGCGTATTCAGATCGGGGAAAAGCGTACGCGTGGACTCGGCGCAGGTGCGCGTCCTGAGATCGGAGAGGCAGCCGCAACGGAGAGTCGCGAGGCGATCATCGAGGCACTGCGCGGGGCGGATATGGTATTTATCACGGCAGGTATGGGCGGCGGTACGGGAACGGGCGCCGCGCCTGTCGTGGCGGAGTGCGCGCGTGAACTCGGCGCGCTCACGGTTGCTGTTGTCACGCGCCCCTTCTCTTACGAGGGAATGACGCGCGCACGCAATGCGGATTCCGGCATTGAGAATTTGCAGGCTCATGTCGATACCATCATCACGATTCCGAATGATCGGCTCATGAAAATCATCGACAAGAACACGCCCGTCACCGAGGCATTCAGCAAGGTTGACAATGTCCTTTGGCAGGGCGTCAAGGGCATTACCGATCTTATCACAAATCAGGGCATCGTGAACCTCGACTTTGCCGACGTCAATACGACCATGGCAAACGGCGGCAGTGCGATCATGGGGATCGGCGAAGCGCGCGGGGAGGGCGCGTCCGTTGCGGCGGCAAAGGCGGCGATCGAGTCTCCGCTGCTCGAGACGAGCATCGAGGGCGCGACTTCCGTCATCCTGAACTTCACAGGATCGCGCAACCTCAGCATGTTTGAAGTCAACGAGGCATCCGAGTGGCTCAACAGCATGATTGTCAACTCTGCGAACGGGCGCCGTGCGAATATCATCTGGGGTATTGGTGTGGATGATGCACTTGAGGATACCGTGCGCGTCACCGTCGTTGCCACGGGCTTCGGCATGACTGAACAGGGACTTTCAGATACCGGAACGGGCTTTACCGACGATTGGGCGATTCCCCTGCCGGGAGCAAATACCGCGAAGCAGGCTGCCCCCGCATCGACACCTGCTGCAGCCCCGCCGCAGGCGCAAGCGCGCCCCGCATCCGCCGTTGTCCCACCGCATCCGAATACGAACCGCGGCAGCGGACGCATGAATGTCGTCGAGCCGAATACGGGATCTGCCGGAACCGATATCATTGATATTCCGGCGTGGATGCGTCAGCGCTGATATCCCTTCGATAACGATAAAGTACCGCGTCTTAGAGAAAAGATATAGATTTAGAAAAGCTGAGAACGAGCATTTGAGAGCGTTCTCAGCTTTTTTGCAAAAACATGAAAATATCCCGCTGACTGAATAAATTAGGGGTGAAATGAGATGCGGAAGCAGGAGCGATGCACGAAGATTTTAGAAATACTCTTACATCATCGGGATGGGATGACAGGAGCAGATCTTGCGCACAGGCTGGATGTCTCTTCCCGTACCGTCCGTGCCGATATCAAATATTTGCAGGAATGTCTTGCAAAGAGCTGCTGTACACTTCTTGCAATACCCAACCGCGGCTATAAGCTGCAAGGTGCGGAGTACGGGGAAGATCTCCTGCGGCTCGTAGACGGCAATAATGCTGCCGTCGGCGTTTTACATCCGAAAGAGCGGCAGAACTATATCGTCAGCCGCTTTTTAGAATGCTGTCTAACGAACGCCTCGATCACACAGATGAGCCTTGCTGATGAGATGTACATTGGACTGTCTACCGTCAAGAATTACCTGACCGCGGTGCGCGAGCGATTTGCTGCATACGATCTCAAAATCGTTCAGTATAAGGCGGAAGGGCTGCGTCTCGAAGGTACGGAGGGAGATCTGCGTGCCTTTATTGTCAATTATCTGCATGAAGTGACCGATGAGAAATTGTGCGGTCTGCTCTTTGACCGTATCGGCAACGAGGCGATGGAGCAGATTCTCACGCAGACGGCGAGCGTGCGGCATCTTCAGCTCACTGACACTGCGCGCAGGGATCTTTCCGTACAAACGGCGCTTGCGATACAGCGATCAACCGGGGGCCATGCGGCCGACTGCCTTTCCAGCATGGCGCAGAAACTGGAAGAAACCTTCGAATATGGCGCGGCGAAAGAGATTGCCAATGAGATTTTCCGCTATACGGGGATTGATATCCCTTACAGCGAGGTGTTCTACATCACGCAGTGCCTTTTGGCGGGCAAGAAACTCATGGATATTGGAAGTACGGTCAACGATACGCACATAAAGGAACTCGTCGAGAAGGTGCTGGATGCCGTCGACCGGAAATTCGGACTCGATTTTACAGCGGATGAGTATCTCAAAGACGGTTTGATGCTGCACCTGCGTATTGCAATTGCACGCGTCCGGTTCCGTATGAACATCCGCAACGAGCTCCTTGCATCTGTAAAGCAGGACTATCCTCTGGCCTTTCAGATCGCCGTCTATGCAGCGAAAATGGTCTGTGAGATCGATCATATCGACTTCGATGAGAACGAGATCGGCTATATTGCACTGCATTTCGGTGCGTCTATGAGCCGCAACAGTATGGACGAAGATGAACAGCCGAAGAGCGTCTACATCGTTTGTTCGGCGGGGCTTGGTGTCTCCGTTCTTATGAAGGCGAAGATCGAGGAGCATTTCCGCAGCAGCATCCATGTCATCAGCGTATTGCCTGCGTACAAACTGACCGAGGACATGCTGGAAGAGGCCGACTATATTATCTCCACCGTATCGCTGCATATGTCGTCTCCGAAGATCATCCGTGTGAACCATATGCTGCGCGGTGAAGATGTCGATAAAATCCGACGCGTTATGTTCCGGAAGCAGGATGTGCTGGATGCGGAAACTGTTCGGCAGTTCTTTCGGAAAAAGGGATTCTATGCAGACATGGCTTTCAAAACACGGAACGAGTGCCTTGAGTTCCTTACGGATGAGGCCGTCGCAGCAGGATGGATGGACGCGGAGGGGAAGGCCTCTGTCTTTGAGCGTGAACGGATGTCTTCGACCGCGATCGGTGCACTTGCGGCGATTCCGCATGCGCTTTCTGCCGAGTGCAAGGTGTCGAACATATCGGTACTCATTTTAAGGCGGCCGATTCAGTGGGAGGATATGCCCGTACGTGTCGTCTTTCTTATGAATATTGAACAAGAAAAGGCGGCACTTTGGGAAAAGATATTCTTGAAACTCTATGAGTACATCAAGACGGAGCATGGGATTGACTCCCTTTTGAAGCATCAGTCCTACGAGAGGTTTCTTGAGGAATTTACGGCGGTTTTATAACCGCTTTTTTGTGCTTTTCCAATGAGAGGGAAAGTGCTTCCGCTTTGGGTAATTGCGGAAACAGAAATAATGAATGAAGGTGTATTTTTTCCGCATTTTGGGAAGCAGATATGCCTATGAAAGACAACACAGATTGTCTATAATAGAAAATATCTTAAGCTATCTGAAATGGATGAAAGGAGGGAAAAAGATGAACGTTGCACTCGATGAAGCGCTTGTACTTTTGGATGTGGAAGCAGAGGATCGCTTCGATCTCCTGAGGCAGGCGGCACAGCGGCTGCAGGAACAGGGACATGTGAAGGAAAGCTACGCGGATGCCGTTATTGCGCGGGAGAAAATTTTTGCGACCGGTCTGCCGACTGTCCTTGGCGGCGTTGCAATTCCGCATACGGATGTGGAGCATGTGAATACGCCGGCTGTTTGTATTGCGCGCCTTAAGAAGCCCGTGGATTTTATTGTCATGGGAGATGACACAGAAACCGTCTCCGTCGATTGTATCTTCATGTTGGCAATGAAGGAAGCGCATGCGCAGTTGACGCTGCTGCAGAACTTGATGGGAATCCTGCAGGATGCGGACGCCCTGCAGCTGATTAAGACGGGGGCATCGGCACGAGAAATCTGCAGTTTCGTCAAAGAACGTCTTTCGAAAGTTGAAGCTTAGTGGTTGTAGTACTGAGAGGAGAGCATCATTATGAACGATAAGAAGGTTGTATTGGTCGCATGCGGGACAGGTATTGCCACATCGACGGTTGTGAACAACGCGCTGGAAGAGTTGGCAAAGGCCAACGGGCTGCAGCTTGAAATCATCCAGTGTAAAATGATGGAGGTACCGGCCTACGCAGATCGCGCCGACTTGCTGATCACGACGACCGTCGTGGATAAGGATAAGTATAACTTCCCCGTTATCAACGGGCGCACATTCCTCACCGGCATAGGGCTTGACAAGACAAAAGAGGAAATCCTTGCCGAGCTTCAAAAGTAATGGATACGGTCGACAGCGTTCCGCATCGTCCTTTGTGTGCGGAATGTCGTCGGCCCGGCGAAAGGAGCTGTTTTTATGGAAAGTTTAACTCCCTTGGTTCAGGCATTCCTGGCCCTTGGCCCAACGGTCATCTTACCGGTATTTATTTTCCTCATCGGACTGGCATTCGGCCTCGGTCCGGCCAAATCTTTCCGCTCAGGGCTGACGATCGGTGTCGGCTTTGTTGGTATCGGTCTTGTCGTTGCATTGCTCGTCGACAACCTCGGACCCGCTGCGCAGGCAATGGTTGCTCGTTTTGGCATTAACTTGACGATCATCGACATCGGCTGGCCGGGGTCGGCAAGTCTCGCATGGGCGTCACCGATTGCCGCGCTCATCCTGCCGATCGGTCTCTTGGTCAACTTCATCATGCTGATCACAAAGACGACCAAGACGATGGACGTCGATATTTGGAACTACTGGCACTTCACCTTCTGCGGGGCGTGTGTCTATGCCATTAACGGCAGCATTCCTCTTGCGATTGCGGCTGCGGTTCTGTTTGAGATCGCAATGCTGAAACTCGCGGATTGGACGGCGCCGTATATGGAGAAATACTATGATCTGCCGGGGGTCTCCGTCCCTACGGGCTCCACGATGGCGAACTCCCTCATCGGAATTCCTCTCGTTTGGCTGATCCAAAAAATTCCCGTCATCAAGGATCTCAAGGCAGACCCTGAAACCATTCAGAAGCGCTTCGGCATCTTTGGCGAACCTATTTTTATGGGGCTTATTCTTGGGTGTATCCTCGGTGCGCTGGCCGGCTACGATGTTGGTCAAATCGTACAGATCGGCATGGCGATGGCCGGCGTTATGGTGCTCATGCCCCGCATGGTCAAGCTGCTCATGGAGGGGCTTATCCCGATCTCCGAGGCCGCGCGCAACTTCCTTCAAAAGCGCTTCGGCGAAGACTCCGAGAATGCTAAGCTCTACATCGGCCTTGACGCGGCCGTGACGACAGGGCATCCTGCCGTCATTGCCACCGCGCTGATTCTTGTTCCGCTCACCTTGCTGCTTGCCGTTATCCTGCCGGGCAACAACATGCTGCCGTTCGGCGACCTGGCGACCATTCCCTTCTTCGTTGCGATGATCGTTGCCGCTGCACGCGGCAATATCATTCACTCGGTCATCAGCGGTCTGATCGTAATCGGCGTCTGCCTCATCATCGGCACGACGCTTGCCGAGTTCCAGACATCGATGGGGGTGACTGCGAACTTTAAAATGCCGGAAGGAGCGGCGCTCATTTCCAGCATCGACCAGGCGGGTAATATCGTCAACTTCGTTATCTTCAAGATCCTTGCGCTGTTCGCTTGAACAGCCGCAGCTTTACGAGTCGGGGAGCGCATTCATGAGAAGGCGTTCCCTGCTTTTTTGGAGGTTTTGCCGCATACGGTGAAACCGATCGTCGGGGATAGGAGGAATTCTTATGAAGGCATTGGTAAAGATGGAGAAAGGCGCGGGACACTGGGAAGTTATCGACAAACCGGAACCCGTCGTAGGAGAACGTCAGGTTAAAATCCGCGTGGAGTACATCGGTATCTGCGGCAGTGATCTTCATACGTTCGAAGGTCATTATAACGCAGATGCTGCGGGGCTCACCATTGGACATGAATTCGCCGGAGTCGTTGCCGAAGTCGGTTCGGGTGTCACGAATGTCAAAGTTGGCGATCGTGTGACATCAGAGACAACGTTTAAGATCTGCGGACACTGCCGTTACTGCAAAAGCGGGGAGTACAATCTCTGCTCCAGCCGCAAGGGGCTTGGCACGCAGCAGGACGGCGCGATGGCGCAATTCGTACTCGCCCGCGCAAAGAGTGTGCACGTCCTGCCCGAGAACGTGACGACGCGGCAGGCTTCCATCACAGAGGCTGCGGCATGCGCATACCACAGCGTCAACAAGGCTAAATTTCCCCCGGGATCGATCGTACTCGTCTTAGGACCGGGACCCATCGGCCTCCTCGTCGCGCAGGTCGTTATGGCGCAGGGGGGACGAGTCGTCATGACAGGGCTCACACAGGATCTGCCGCGCCTCACAATCGCCAAAGAGAAATTTGGTGTCGAACACATTGTGGACGTGCAGAAGGATGATGTTAAGGAGCTCGTCGACCGGTTGACGGACGGCTACGGTGCGGACGTCTGCTATGACTGCACGGGCGCTGTGCCGTCTATGCATCTCGGCATGGATCTTCTTAAAAAGGGCGGACAGTACGTACAGGTTGGGCTCTTTGCGCAAAACGAAGTGACTGTAGATTTCTCCAAGATCATTCAGAAGGAGCTGACCGTCGTCGGCAGCCGTAGTCAGAATACGCACGACTGGGAGCCGACGCTGAAGCTCATGAGCGAGCGGAAGATCGACGCGGATAAGATGATTACGCACGAGGTCGGCATCGACGAGTGGGACAAGGCCTATCATCTGCTTAAGAGCGGTGAAGCGACGAAGATCGTCATGCACCCGATCGGGTAATACCGCATAAAAATCTCTAAAAAATCCCCCTAAGATAACGGTTCATATGAATCCGTCATTTTAGGGGGATTCTATCTGTCTGCAGCTGAGCGCTTTATACTTATTGTGCGTCCGATCAAAAAACACTCAAACATCCGTCGGTCTTATAACGCGGGGCATCCATCTAAAAGGACCGAGCGGGCGTCCTGCGTCAGCTAGTTTCTCTGCGATTTTCCGCCAATCTGCTTTTTGAAGGGATAACCCATCTTTTTCTGAGGTTCCCCTTTTACGATTGCTCGTTCCCAAGCTGCCCGGATGTGCCAAAGGATATACCGCTGATTTTACACTACCGATTTCTATCTCAACCGCACCGTTTTCTATTACTTTGTTATAGCCGCCGCGCTTATGACTCTTTCCGCCGACTTTTAATACGGCAATAAAGATCTCCTGACCAAGACAAAGAATTATTTTTGGTTCGATGATTTCAACCAAGCACTTAAAGAAGGGGAGGCTCGGGGCTATCCATTTGGGGTTAAAACCGCCCGAATTCCTTTCCATATTCTTCCGGTACCATGGAACAAAATTCGTGAAGAAGAGTTGCCTATATGTATTGCGGTTGTTGCGCAGATCGGGGAAACCGAGTTCGGCGAACAGCTCGCAGAGGTTGTTATCCGTTGTAGAATACCCGGCGATGTCTTTCAAATAGTCGAATCGATCTTTTTGATAGTCCAATATGGGATTGTCCCCCTCAAGTCCAGAAAAATCCTGCCCAACAAGAAGTATATCGGCATCCAAATGACTGCGGCCGCCCTGCCAATAGCTCCACAGATTGATTTCTTTCAGATTGATTTGCCTCAGATCGTCGCTATAATGCTCCGAAAATGTTTCTAAATTTATTTCCGACAGCGCTTTGGCATCGAAATGATCCACATCATAGACTAATTGATTATATCGTTTGATTTTCTCTTCGGCTTTATCACGAGAGAGATCGCAGATCGCAATAACTTTTGTATCCTTATGCATAGTATGATGCTCCTTCGCGTCTTTGTGTACGATATTGTGTTCCTCTCTATCCTTCTCTCAGGGGAATTTTCAGTAAGAATGCCCAATGAAAGATCAAGGATTTTTGCCAACCTGAGCAGTTTGTCTTGTTCGGGAAAATACACGTTTCGTTCCCATCCGCTAATGGTCTGGGGAGATACGGACAGCAGCTCTGACAACCGGATCTGTGTGAGTTTTTTATGCGTGCGCGCCTGTTTTAATATTAAACCAAAACTCATAAATGTACTCCCTTTAGTCTATGCGATATTTTAATATAATTATATCATATGAAATTTAGCACGTACAGCAAGCAAAACTTGAATTGTTAAATTTATAACTCAAACATAGCTTGAGCACGGAGAAAATAAAAAGAACTCTTGGCAGTAAGAGTTCTTCGAACGGGGTAATATCTTATATTTTCACTACCGGTGGAGATTACCCCTCCAAATCCGGGCGCAGTCCCGCGGCGCCGCGCAGGTAGATGTGGTGCATCTCTTTTTGTGAACAATTCGTATCGACGAGGAGGAGGGCGCGGATGCAGCGGGGGAGGCTGGCCTCGACAGCGCATTGGCGCGCGTCGAATAGGGGAACGAGGTCAAATCCCGGGAGGCGGCGCGCGCCGGTCGACGGGAATGCCACGGTGAGATCCTCGGTGACGCTGAAGATGGCGGCGCCGATGTCCTCGGGGGCGATGCCGTTGGCGTCGACGAGGGCGCGGACGAGTTCCTGTGCCGCCTGCCAAATCTCTTCTTTGTCGTTGCGCTCCACAGTTGTGGCGCCGCGTATGCCGCGCATAGACTACACTCCCTTATGAACGTCCCAGATGAGACGCATACTCAGCATGAAGGCGATGAGATACCCAAGCAGTCCGATAACGGGAATGCCTGCGACCTGCGGCTGCATATTCGTCGTGCAGAGGGTGCTCGAGGCGATGAGACTTGCCGCGCACAGGAGCGCGAGGATGAGCTTGTTGATCATCTTGTCAAGCCGCTGCACGGGCTCTTCGGAGCCGGTGAGGTCGATGTTGAGCTTCGCCTGTCCGCTCATGGTCATCTTGAGGAGGTCGGCGAGCTGTTCGGGGATCTGCACGGATTTGCGCAGGAGCATGACGCCTTCCTGCTTTGCCTTATTCAGACCTTCTTTCCACGACATGCCGCTCACGATCCCGAGGGATAGACTGCGGGCGAAAATTTCGAGGAAGCTGACCTCCGGGGCGCACCGGCGCATGACGATCTCGACGGTCATGACGCCGCGCGCGAACATGGCAAGCCCGCTTGGGCAGCCGATGTGATGCACGCGCAGGATGCCTAAAATTTGGTTCGTGAGGACGCCCATGTGAACGTCGGTGAAGTCGAGACTGCCGTACTGCTCCATCATGACGTCGATGTCCTGATAGAGCTGCGCGTGGTTGATGCGCCCCTTGACGATGCCGAGGGAGAGCACGGCGGATTTCATCTCGAATGTATCGTGCGTGGCAAGCGCGAGGATCGCACGGCGCAGGGCGGTACGGTCGCGGTTGCTGAGGCGTCCCATCATGCCGAGATCGAGCCATACGATCGTGCCGCCCCGCACGCGGATGTTGCCGGGGTGCGGGTCGCCGTGGAAGAATCCGTCCTCAATGATCTGCTTTGCGTAGTTCTCGCCGAGCCGCCGTCCGATCTGCGTGACGTCGATGCCCGCCGCATGAAGTGCTTCCGCTTGGTCGAGCGGGATGCCGTCGATGTACTCCATGACGAGGATGTGCTGGGTGGAGAGGTCGCGCATGACGCGCGGACAGGCGATGAAGGGATTTTCACGGTTGAGATGGGCGAACTCCTCAATGTGACTTGCCTCGATGAGGAAATCCATCTCCTGTTTTGCGATGTTCCACATCTCGTCCATGAGCGTGCGAAAATCCACGACCTCGTCGCGGCTGACGAGCCGGATGATGGTTGCGGCGCGCTTCATGAGCATGAGATCCATGCGCATGATGTCGTGGATGCCGGGGCGCTGCACCTTGATGACAACCTCTTCGCCCGAGGCGAGCCGTGCACGGTGCGCCTGCGCGATGCTTGCGGATCCGAGCGGTGTACTGTCGATTTCGCGAAACACCTTGTTCCAGTCTTTATTGTATTCCTGCTCGACGACGGAGAGGATGACGGAGAAGGGGAGGGGGTTCGCACCCGTTTGGAGCTTCATCAGCTCGTCACAGTATTCGGTCGGCAAAAAGTCCGGGCGCATACTCATGATCTGCCCGAACTTTACAAAGGTGGGACCAAGATCCTCGAAGATAGCGCGCAGCTTCGAGGGCGTCAGTCCGTGCACAATATCGTGGCGGCGCAGGACGGTGACCATCTCGCGCAGACGCAGGGCGGCATTTTTATTTTCAGCGCCCGGCAAAAATCCCGTGAACATGATCGCCACCTCCTGTGCGGCATTTTTGAAACTTAGTTTGCGCCCGCGGCTTTGTATTTCTCTGCGAGCTGCTGTTTGACGGTCTCGTTGGAGAGGTATTCGTCGTAGGTCGAGATGCGGTCGACGACGCCGACGGGGGTGATCTCGATGATGCGGTTTGCGACGGTCTGCGTGAACTCGTGGTCGCGCGATGCGAAGAGGATCGTGCCGCCGAACGACATCAGCCCATTGTTGAGGGCGGTGATGGACTCGAGGTCGAGGTGATCCGTCGGCTCGTCAAAGAGGAGGACGTTCGCACCCGAGAGCATCATGCGCGAGAGCATACAGCGGACGCGCTCGCCGCCGGAGAGCACCTCGGCGCGTTTTTGACTCTCCTCGCCGGAAAAGAGCATCCGCCCGAGGAAGCCGCGGACGAAGGTCTCGTCCGGATCCTTGGAATACTGGCGCAGCCAGTCCACGAGGTTCAGCTTTACGCCGTCAAAATACGCGTTGTTGTCGGCGGGCAGGTAGGTCTGCGTCGTTGTGACGCCCCATTTGAACGTGCCCTCGTCTGCAGTCTCTTCGCCCATGAGGATCTTGAACAGCATGGTCTTTGCCGCGCCGTTCGGTCCGACAAAGGCGACCTTGTCGCCCTTTTTGAGGGTAAAGCTGACGTTCTTGAAGAGCTGACGCCCGTCGAGCTCCTTGGAGAGCCCCTCGACGGTCAGCAGCTGATCGCCCGCCTCGCGGTCGGGTGTAAATGCGATGTAGGGGTAGCGGCGTGCCGACGGCTTGATGTCCTCCAGCGTGATGCGTTCGAGGAGCTTCTTGCGCGAGGTTGCCTGCCGGGATTTTGCGGCGTTCGCGGCAAAGCGCTGGATGAAGGTTTGGAGCTCTTTGATCTTCTCCTCTTTCTTCTTGTTTGCGTCTTTCGCCATCTGGAGCGCGAGCTGACTCGACTGATACCAGAAATCGTAGTTGCCCGCATACAGTTCGATTTTCCCAAAATCCACGTCGCAGATATAGGTGCAGACTTGGTTGAGGAAGTGGCGGTCATGCGAAACGACGATGACCGTGTTCGGGAAGTCCGCGAGGAAGTTTTCGAGCCAGTTGATGGACGAGACGTCGAGATGGTTCGTCGGCTCGTCGAGCAGGAGGATGTCGGGCGCGCCGAAGAGCGCCTGTGCGAGCAGGACGCGCACCTTTTCCGCCGCCGCGAGTTCGTTCATCTTGAGGTGATGCTTCGCGTCGGGGATGCCGAGTCCGTTGAGGAGCTGTGCCGCCTCGGTCTCCGCGTTCCAGCCGTCGAGCTCGGCGAACTCCGCCTCTAGCTCGGAGGCGCGCATTCCGTCCTCGTCGGAGAAATCCGCCTTTTCGTAAAGCGCGTCCTTCTCGTCCATGATCTCCACGAGACGCGCGTGTCCCATGATGACGGTGCGCAGCACCTCCACCTCGTCGAACGCGTAGTGATCCTGTTGGAGCACGGCGAGACGGTCACCCGCGGTGATGTCCACGATGCCGCCCGTCGGCTCGATCTCGCCCGAGAGGAGCTTGAGGAATGTCGATTTGCCCGCGCCGTTTGCGCCAATGATACCGTAGCAGTTGCCGGGCGTGAATTTCAGGTTGACATCCTTATAGAGGACGCGTTTGCCGAATTGTAAGCTCAGATTGTTGACTGTGATCATGTATGCCGTGCTCCTTCTCTATTTTTGCAGGATCGCGCGGAACATTGAGAGGATGCTCTGTCCGTAAGAGTCGCCGGGGACTGCCCAGCGTCCGTTGAGATCCTGCCAATGATCGAGTGTGCTTGTGCCGTAGACGTTCCGTACGAGTGTGTAGCGCGGGTCTATGACAGGGTGGACGGGTTTGCGGGTCGATGCGTAGGCGAGCAGATGTTGGATGTGTGCGCGCACGCCCATCTTCGAGGTAGGGAAATAAGCTCCCTTCACCGCCGTGCTCGTCGTCCCGAGCCCGCAGTAATTATTCTGATCCGGGGACACCGTGCCGCCGTAGCGGAAAAATCCCGTCTCCTTGAGTGCCTGAGCAAAGGCGACGTCCGGGCGGATGCCCTCGCGCGCACCTTCCTCATAGTAGTAGGAGACAAGCTCGCGCGGCGAGACGGAGATGGCGGGATGCGGGTTCACGCTTAGGAGATAGTCGACGCATTGTTCCTCCGTCGCGAGCGGCGTGCCAATGATCGCGGTGTCGTACGCTGAGAGGGTACGCGGCACGCTGAATACCGGTTCCCCCTCTGCAGGTGCGGGCGGCGCCGTCTCCTGCAGGAGCGCGTTGATACGCGCGCGAAAATCTGCCTTTTTCGGTGCGTCGGCCGTGCGCTCCGTATGTACCTTTGTCGCGGTCGCAGGATCGTGGGCACGGCGCGCGTCCGCCGTGACGGACGCGGTGAGGAGTGAGATACTGAGAGCTGCGGCAGTGACGCCGCACAGAACAATTTCCTTTCGCAAAGAAGTGAACCCCCTATATCGATGAGAATTTAACCAAGAAAAAGAAGAGCAGCAACGCGGCGAGGACGATCGTTCCCCGGCGCGTTTTGAGCCATGTGCCGCGCGCGATGCCGAGCAGGACGCAGACGAGCAGAGAATCCATCAGGGATACTCTGATGTCGTAGCTCGCGAGGAAGAAGATCGCGAGCACGAGGGCATCGCCCCATGTGAGCGGCTCCGGCGACGCCTGCAGGAGGCGCAGACCGCGCGTAAAGAGCATCAGTCCAAAGCAAAAGAGCGCGGCGGCAGGCATCGCGGGGAAATCCGCAATCGCCTGCACGAGCGGCGCGCACGGCAGCAGCAGGAAGAGCAATAGGGCAAAGGCACACGCCGTGAGCGGGATGCCCCCGATGCGCCCTTCCTCCCGCGCGGGAAGCACCGCCGAGAGCGGCGCGATCGTCAGCGGGAACGCCCCGAGGAGCGCCGCGCCGAAATTCGCGCCGATCAGCCGCGTCAGAACACGGTAGAAGCCGCGTTCCGACAACGACTCCACCGCGGCGAGCGATGCACCGCTCTCCACCATGAGCGCAAAAAGGAGCGTCACACCAACCGTGACAGCGGCTTCGATGCGCATGGGGAACGTGAACGCCCCGAGCGTTTGATCGAGTCCCTCCGGCAGGAGGAACGGCGCGGCGGGAATTTCCCAAAAGCCTTCGAGCAGCGTGAGCGCGCCGACGACCGCCATGCCGATGAGCACGGCGCCGCGCACGTGCATCGTATGCAGCACGAGCGTGAGCACGATGCCGACGATCGTGTAGTACATCAGCGGATCGGAGAGTGCGCCGCCCATTGTAAGCGCCCACGGCGAGGGGAGCAGGATGCGCGCGTAGAGGCACGCCGTCACGAGCATGGAGAATCCGAGCCCGAGGACGAGCCCCGTCCGGACAATCGGCGGCAGGAGATCGATCGGATGCGTCTCGCGCTCTGCATGAAAGAGCAGTGCGTAGAGCAGGGAAACAACGGCGACGATGCCGAGCGCTTCCTGCCACGCGAGCCCGCGCGCGATGATCTCCTCGTAGATGAGCCATGCCGCAATCGCGGGAGAGGGGAGCGCAATCAGCGTCCGCCCGCCGCGCGATATGAGCAGCGTGCCGAGCGCGGCGGAGACAATGCTCACCGCATATGCCGCCGGCAGCGGCACGCCCGCGCGCGCGAGCAAGGAAGCAACGAGGACGAGCGTGAGCGCGGCGACGAGGGCAAGCGGAAGCATCGCGCAGCACGCGCGCAGCATCGCTTTTTTGTCGCTGCTCATCACCGTTCTCCTAGCTTATCTGCCGTTGTCTAAAAAACATTTCTATTTTACCATAAAGAAAGAATTTGCACAAATAAGAATGGACAGACGCGGGGAAGTGCTGAAAAATGAGCGCGGAGCAACGAACAAGACCGATATGCTTGCGCTTGGTGCGGAAGCATATCGGTCTTGTTTTTTTGGGAAAAATTTTACTTCATGTAAATCCGCGAGACGTGTTTCGAGACGAGGCAAAGCACCTCATAGCTGATCGTACCCGCGCGTGCGGCGACTTCGTCGGCGGTGAGCGTCTCCGAACCGAAGAGCGTCACCACATCGCCGATCGCCGCCTCCGGGATGTCCGTCACGTCGATCATACACTGATCCATGCAGATGCGCCCCGCGATGGGGGCACGTCTCCCGTGCAGCTCTACCGAACCGCCCGCATATGCGCGCAGGAAACCGTCTGCGTAGCCGACCGAGATCGTCGCGATGCGCGTCTCCCGCGGGGCGATGAATGCTCGCCCGTAACCGACGGAGTCACCCGGCGCGACGGTCTTGATATAGACGATGCGCGCACAGAACTTCATCGCAGGGTGCAGCGTGATGGGGCGGGTGACTTCGTTCGACGGCCAGATGCCGTACTGGATGATGCCCGCACGCACCATATCAAAATGTACGTCCGGCAGATCGAGAATCGCCGCCGATTCTGCGATGTGCCGGATGGGGATGTGGATGCCCGCGCGCTCGATGGCATCGCATGCCTCTGCAAAGAGACGAACTTGCTGCATCGCAAAGGACTTGTCCGCAGTGTCGGCGAGGGCGAAATGGGAGAACACTCCTTCGAGCTCCACGTTCGGGAGGGAGATGATCGCCCGCGCCATTGACGCCGCATCTTCGGGACGGACGCCAATGCGCCCAAGCCCCGTGTCGACCGCGAGATGCACCTTGACCGTTTTATTCTGACAGACGGCTTCCGCAGAGAGCGCCTCTGCAAGATCAAGACGGCAGACGGTCTGTGTGATGTCCGCGTCGACGATGTCAAAGGAGTTTTCCGCCTTCGTCAGTCCTAGGATGAGGAGCGGCGTTGTAAAGCCCGCCTCGCGCAGCTTCAGCGCCTCAGAAATTGTAGCGAGCGCCAGATATTCTGCGCCGGCGGCAATCGCCTTGCGTGCCACGGCGATCGCACCGTGCCCGTAAGCGTCTGCCTTGACGACTGCACAGAGTTTTGCATCCTTTTGAATATGTTTACGTATTTCGCTGTAGTTATGTGCGATTGCACCGAGATTGATCTCGACCCATGCCGCGCGACTGGGCATAGATGCACTCCCTTTCAAAAATCATTGTATGATTGCGGTTTCTTTGTGGTTCCTGCCTATTCTACCGTACGTTGCGCCATTATGCAATGTATTCATCTCGTGATGAAAGATTTTTGCACGAAAAAAGTGCGCGGGTGTTTCTAAAAGGCAGCGTGATGCGGTGAACAATTAAAAAACCGGGATGCCGACGCGTATGCGAGGGTATCCCGGCCATGAGGAATATCAACGGGGATTATTTTTTCTCCCAGCAGCGATGCTTTTCAGCGTAGGTGTAATAGAACCCAAGCCCGAGCAGCAGCAGGACGAAGAAGATGACGTTTGTCGTAACGGACAGCGCGTAGATCAGGTAGATGCAGACTACGATGCCGATCGGGGCAAGGACGTAGAGCATCGGGAACCGGAACGTGCGCGGCAGTTCGGGCGCATTGCGGCGCAGGGCGATGAGCCCGACAAAGACGAGCAGGAACGCCGTCAAAACGCCCGTATTCGCCAGCTCGACGATGTAGAGCATCGGAACGCAGCCCGCAATGATCGCAATTGAGAGCGAGCCGACGAGCGTGATGACGTACGGTGTGCCATAGTCCTCATGGATTTTGCAGAGAGCCATGGGCAGGAAGCCGTCGCGCGACATTGCGAAGAAGACGCGTGCCTGTCCGAAGATGTAGACGATGAGTGTCGTGATCATGCCCGCGAGGATGCCAACGGTGACGAAGTTCGCAAGCCCCGTATAGCCGATGAGCCGCAGACAGTACGCGACGGGATCTGCACGATCGAGATCTGTGTAGTTGATGGTTGCCGTGAGGACGAGCGCGACGGCGGCATAGAGGCAGATGCAGACGAAGATAGAGAGCACAATGCCAATCGGCAGACTCTTCTCCGGTGTCTTGCATTCTTCCGCCGAGGTTGCTACGGTGTCAAATCCCATAAAGGAGAAGAATACGACGGCAGCTCCTGCCATGATCCCTCCGGGGCCAAACGGCAGGAAGGGATCCAGATTATCCGCAACAGCATGGGGGGCGGTGACGGCGACAAAAGCAACGATCGCGCAGAGTGTAATGAGGATCAGCGCCATGTTGAGCTTTGCACTTTCCTTTGTGCCGTGCGCCAGGATCAGCCCCAGTACGAGCGTGATGACCACGGCGGGGAGATTGATGAGACCGCCCTCCGGCATGGTTGTCGTCAGCGCTTTTGGGATCTCCATCCCGAGCGACGCCATCATGCCTGAGAAATAGGCGGAGAATCCAACGGCAACTGCACTCGCCGTGACGATGTAGCCGATGATGAGCGACCATCCGCAGAGGAACGCCATGCCCTCGCCGAGCGAGGCAAAGGTATAGGCATACGCGCTGCCCGCGACGGGGATCAGTGAGGCCAGCTCCGCATATGCAAGACCGACCAGCATACAGAGAAGTCCTGCGGCAATGAACGATAGGACAATGCCAGGACCGGCGTATTTCGCGGCACCAATACCTGTCAGGACGAAGACGCCTGCGCCGATGATGCCGCCGATGCCAAGGAAGGTGAGATCAAGAGTGCTGAGCGTGCGGATCAGCTTACTGCCCTCACGCTGCGCACTGAAGTCCTCCAGTGTTTTCTTTTTCCAGAAATGCATAAAACTCTCCCACTTTTTTTACAAAAGGAGCTGTTTCACGGAGCACGGAGATGCACGGTGAAACAGCTCTTCAGGATTCAATCGTTCAAGGGATTAGAGGAACTTGTCAATTTCCTCGAACGGAATGTTCAGCGCCTCGGAGACGGCTTTGTTCGTCAGATGGCCGTCCACGGTGTTGAGACCGGATTTGAGTCCCGGCACTTCCTTAAGCGCAGCCTTGTAGCCCTTCGATGCGATAGCGACCGCATAGGGAATGGTTGCGTTCGTGATGCCGAGCGTGGAGGTGCGGGAAACGGCACCCGGGATGTTTGCGACGGAGTAGTGAATGACGCCGTGCTTCTCGAACGTCGGATCCTCATGCGTCGTCACATGATCGCAGGTCTCGATGGAGCCGCCCTGATCGATGGCGACGTCAACGATGACGGAACCCTTCTTCATGGTCTTGACCATATCCTCGGTGACGAGGGTCGGGGTACGGCCGCCCGGAACGAGTACGGAGCCGATGAGCAGGTCTGCCTCGCGCACCCACTTTGCGATGTTGTAGCTCGAGGAGTACTCTGTGATCACGCGGCCGCCAAAGATCTCGTCGAGATAACGCAGACGCTCAATGGAGAGGTCGATGATGGTGACGCGTGCACCGAGACCGACGGCGATCTTCGCCGCGTTCGTGCCGACGTTGCCGCCGCCGATGATGACGACCTGTCCCGCCGCAACGCCTGCGATGCCGCCGAGGAGAACGCCGCTGCCGCCGTAACGGCTCTCAAGGAACTGTGCACCGATCTGTACGGACATACGCCCTGCGATCTCGCTCATCGGAGCGAGGAGGGGGAGTCCGACGCCGTTTCTGCCGAGGACGGTTTCATAAGCAATGCCGACAACCTTCTTCTTGAGGAGCGCTTCGGTCAGCGCCGGCTCTGCCGCGAGGTGAAGGTAGGTGAAGAGGATCTGTCCCTCGTGGAAGAGATCGTATTCGGATTCGAGCGGCTCTTTGACCTTGACGATCATTTCTGATTTATCGAAGAGCGCCTTCTTATCCGAGATGATTTCTGCTCCAACTGCCTTGTAATCGGCATCGGTGAACCCGCTGCCGACCCCGGCGCCCTCTTCGATCAGTACCGTGTGACCGGCACGGCGCATTGCCTCGACACCCGCAGGGGTCATACCGACGCGGAACTCATTGTTCTTGATTTCCTTCGAAACGCCAACAATCATGCTTTTTCCTCCTACACATACATAACAGAAGGTTTACACGGCAGGTAAACGTTGCAAATTACCCTAGTTAGCATTTTATTATAATTCAGATAGTTTTGTCAAGTAAAAAGAATCGCATTTACTTTTGTATACATAAGATTCTTTTGGCGGTATTGGGTCAAACTTGGACACAACAACCGGCACAAGCTGCTGCGCCGGTTGTTCGTATTCGGTGATTAATTTTGTCGTGTCGTTCCCTTTAATGCGATGAACATTGCGATAAGGGCAAAGACGGCGCAGGCGAAGAGGAAATAGAGGGCGTTCAGGCTTCCGGTCATGGTACCGTCCGGGAGCGACGCGGGGACGGTTTGCTGTCCTGCCGCGACGATGCTCGAGACGACGGCGGTTCCGACTGCACCTGCGAGCTGCTGGAGCGTGTTGCAGACGGCATTTCCGTCACTTTGGCGTGCGGACGTAAGCAAGCGCACACCGTTCGTCATAATGTTGCCTGCTGCAAATCCTTGTCCAATTGTATAGACAACATAGATCACCGTGAGGGAGAGCGTTGTCGATGCAGGGAGGGCGAGTGCGAAGGACAGTGCGGCGAGGGCAATCAGCGTGCAGCCGAAGAGGATGGGGCGGCGTGCTCCGTACGTGTCGAGCATACGACCGCCGAACGGGGCGAGAATCGCGCCGACAATACACCCCGGCAGGAGGATACAGCCTGCGGTGAAGGGGGATTCTCCATGTACGAGCTGAGAAAAGTTCGGCAGGAGAAAACCGAGTCCGAGTGTGATGAACTGAACGAGGAGGAGCGCGAGAACGCTGAGTGTAAAGCGGGCGTCGCCAAAGATGGAGAGCCGGATGAGCGGTGATTTGCTCCCGCTTGACCGCCGGGCGAATGCGGCGAGGAGCAGGATAAATGCAGCGAGGAGGGCAAGAATTTTTGGATCGCTCCAGCCGTCGTCTCCTGCGAAACTCGTTGCGAGAATGAGTGCGATAAATCCCAATGAGAGGAAAACGTAAGACAACGCATCAAAGGAGGGACGATTGAGCGCAGACGATTGGCGAATCGCATACATGCCCGCGATAAATGAAAGCATGAGGACGGGGAGCAGCGAGAGAAAGATTTCGCGCCATCCAAAGGTCTCGACAACCCACCCGCCGAAGGACGGCCCCACGGCAGGAGCAAGCGCACAGATGAGCGAGGCGACGCCCATCATCATTCCCGTACGGTCGAGCGGTGCCTGCTCGAGCACAATATTGAACATGAGAGGGAGGGCAATGCCCGTTCCCACACCTTGCAGCAGGCGTCCGACGAGGAGCATGGCGAAACTGTTCGCGGATGCTCCCAGCAGCGTGCCGATGAGAAAGAGGAGACTCGCCGTGAAGAACAGCCGCCGCATTGCGTATCGTGCCTTGAGAAAAGCCGAGAGCGGGATGATCACGGCAAGCATGAGCAGATAGACCGTCGTGATCCACTGAACGACGGAGATACCGATGTCAAATTCCTGCATCAGCGTCGGGAAGGTGACGTTCATTGCCGTCTCAATGACGACGCCTGTAAAGGACATCAGACCCGCCACGAGGAGGGAGAGCAGGAGCTTTGCGTCAATACGGCGTTCGAATTGAAATTCCGATGACATAGGTGATCCTTTCTGAAAATATATGCTGTGTGAGATGAAATAAAGAAACAGAGCAAAGACATATGCTCTGTTTCTTTATTTATTCAATCGAAGTTTTAGATATTCAGCGGACGATATTCGGGTGTCCAGCGGATCGCGTCGATTGCCTTGCCGATGTCTGTTTGTTCGGCGAGTCCTTCTTCGACGGCACATGCGGCGACCTTCTCTGCGACAGTGCGCGAGAATTCGGTGAGACGCGAGACGGGCGGCAGCACGGCGGCGCCGGGGGCGTCAGGGTCAACGAGTCCGCCAAGTGCGTGTGCGGCGGCGGAGATCATGCGGTCGCTGAGCCGTTTTGCCCGCACAGCAAGCACGCCGAGACCGACGCCCGGGTAGATGAGCGCGTTGTTCGCCTGTCCGATGCGGTAGGTGACGCCGCCAAAGTCAATGGGATCGTACGGGATGCCCGTTGCAATCAGTGCCTTTCCGTCCGTCCATCGGAGAAGATCCTGCGCAGTCGCTTCGGCGAGTTTGGTCGGGTTGCTGAGCGGGAAGATGATGGGGCGCGCGGTATGTGACGCCATTTCCTTCACAACCGCTTCGCTGAATGTGCCGGGGGCAGTGGAAGTGCCGACGAGAATCGTCGGATGTACCGCCCGCACGGCACCGAGGAGATCGGCGCTCGGCGCTCCCTGCGGGAACTCGCTGCGGCTGCGGGCAAAGGGGCGCTGCTCCTCGGTGAGATCGTTCATATCGTCAAAGAGCAGCCCCTGCCGATCCACAAGGTAGAATCTCCTGCGCGCCTCCTCCGGGGAAAGCCCCTGCGCGATCATTTCGCTCATGATAAGATTTGCGATGCCGACGCCCGCCGTACCCGCGCCAAAGCACATGTAGGTCTGATCCGTCAGTTTTTCCTTGCTGATGCGCAGGGCACCGAGGATGCCCGCAAGCGAGATGATGCCCGTTCCCTGCACGTCATCGTTGAACGTGGCAATGCGCGGGCGGTATTCGCGCAGGAGGGCGGTCGCGTGATCGCGCCCAAAGTCTTCAAAATGCAGGTAGAGATCGGGAAAGAGGCTCTCCGCGGCGTCCACAAAGGAGGCAACGACGCGGTGATAGGCATCGCCCGTGAGTCGATTCTTTCGCACGCCGAGATAGAGCGGATCATCCAGAAGAGTCTTGCGATTCGTGCCGACGTCGAGCACAACGGGGAGTACGCAGGCGGGATCGATGCCCGCAGCCGCAGTGTAGACCATGAGCTTGCCGACGGAGATATCGACGCCGTTTGTTCCCCAGTCGCCGATGCCCAGAATCTCCTCGGCATCCGTGACGACGATCAGACGGATTTTGCGATCGCCCGCAGCACGGCGGAGGATATCCTTGAACTGTGCTTCATCATTCTCGGTGAGGTAGACGGCGTACTCCGGATCAATAAATTCGTGGCTGTACCCTTCGATGCTCTCGGCGATGACGGGATCGTAGACGATGGGCATCATCTCTTCGACGTGCTCCGCAAACACCTTGAAGAAGAGCGTGCGGTTGATGGAGAAGATGCGCATGAGGTACTCGCGTTTTTGCAGGGGCGACGCTTTCTTTTGATAGAGTTCATACGCCTGCGCCGCCTGCTCCTCGAGCGTCTGCACGGCGGGCGGCAGGAGTCCGCGCAGACCGAGGCGGTCGCGTTCCTCCTCGGTGAAGGCGCTTCCTTTGTTGAGGAACGGATTGTTCAGAATGTCATACGGTGTCATGATAGATCCTCCCATGTCCCATATATCTAAAAGCTAAATCTAGCATAACACAAAACGAGACGTTTTGGTGCAGGAAAATTGGTGAGTACGTAAAAATACCCTGCGTGGAAATGCCGCACAGGGATGTTGTGTGAGATTAGACCTCTGCTTCGCGCGCCGCGATGATGGCGTCGATTTCGCGCTGTTGTGCGCGCTCCATGCGTTTTTGGATGAAGATATTCGGGATGGAGACGCCGACGACGATGGCGAGGATGATGGTGATGCCGTCGACGCCGAAGCGCAGTGCCTCGAGCAGCTCCTCCACGGAGATGGTCTGTATGTGGAGGATGGCGAAGAGGAGTCGGTAGAGGAGGACGCACGGGACGAGCGGAATGACGGGCGGGATGATGAGGACGGTATTCGGCGTGTGGACGATGTGGATGATCTTCAGCGCGGCGATGCCGACGACGGCGGCGGCGACAAATGAGCCGATCGCCTGCGGCAGTCCGAACTCAAGCATGATGACGTTGCGGATCAGCATAGTCACGATGCCTTCGACGGCGACGACGGCAAGCAGTTTTTTCGGCGTGTTGAACATGATGGAGAAGCCGCCGGCCGCAAGCGCCGCCGCAATCGCTTGGTTGAGATAGGTATCCGTCGGCTGAATGTGGACGTCGGAGATGTTGTGGATCCCGGCGATGAGGATGGCAAACGCGATGCCGAAGGTGAGCCCGCCGATGATCAGCATGGTGTCCATGGCGCGCGTCATGCCGGACGTGATAAACCGATTGAGCATGTCGCTCGCGGCATTGACCGACGGGAACCCCGGCATCAGAAAGATGGTGCAGGCGACGAGCGCATACCACATCGTCTCCAGTCCGAGCGCCGTCGGGATGACCCATGCGCAGAGCGTGGCCGTAAAGCCCGTGATCATGGCGCAGGCATACGGGTTGAACGCATACCTCGTGCTGAGACGATGCGCGATGAAGCCGACGAGTGCCGCGATCGTTGCGACGAGCGCCTCGAGCCAGCTGCCCCCGAACAGCTTGCATGAGCCGCCGGAGCCGACGGCCGCGCCGAGTGCGATGAGCCACGCGGGGTAGCAGAGCGGGCGTTCCCGGATGCGCGCGATGGCGCGCTCGATGGGACGTATGGAGGTGTTGCCGCGCAGGATGCGCCAGGTGAGTTTGCTGACGGCGGCGATGACGGCGAGGTTGACGCCGTGCTTCATACACTTGCGGAACTGCGTGAAGGAGCGCTCGCCGTCGCTGACGCTCAGCATGAGGGTCGTATAGGTGACGTGGGACTGTATCTGGTCGGAGGGAATGCGCAGATGCGCGGCGGCGCGCGTCATATCGCGGATGATGCGCGCGCAGTCCGCGCCGCTCTCCATGAGTGTCTGCCCGATGTCAAGCAGAATTTTCATCTTGCGGTTGAGGGTCTTGTTGTCGTCGCTTTTCGCATTTTGAATGCGCGTTGTTTCCATAGAAGCTACCGTGTGCCTTTCTCATCTATTTACAACTTTTACACATTATAGCATAGAGCCTTGGAAGGGGGAACCGGATGAGGCACGATTTTGAAAGTTTTTCTCCATGGAAAGTACCGGAGACTATGGAAGCGGGACGGCGGCAAAACTTGTTTCGCCCCATTCGAATACGGCGCGTCCCGCTGTTTGATCGGTCAGCGCGCGGGCATGAGTGTCGCATTCTTCCGGGGGGAGGAGGAGCGTCAATGTCACGGTGTCCGTATAGACAGCATCGCCCATGTGGAGTGCGGCATCTCGGATATAGCGTTCGACAGAGCTGAGCAGGTCATAGCCGATGTGCAGGCGCAATGTGCGCAGGGGCGTCATACGTACTTTTGCAGCGGCATCGAGTCCGAGCCCCGCTGCGTGTGCATAGGCTCGGATAAGACCGCCGGCGCCGAGCTTGATGCCGCCGAAATAACGGACAACGGCAACGGCGGCGTTTGTGATGCCGCGCGCCTTGATCGCCGCGAGGATGGGACTGCCCGCCGTGCCGCCCGGCTCGCCGTCGTCGCTCGAGCGCTGCCTGTCGGCGGATGCACCGCAGACAAAGGCGTACGGCGTGTGGCGCGCGTCGAAATGCTTCTTTCGGATCTCCTCGAGCCAAACGCGAACAGAGCTCTCCTCCTCGGCGTGACGAACATAGGAGAGGAAGCGAGAGCGCTCAATTTCATACGCAACAGGGGAGACGCCTGCGATCGGCGTCTCCCCTGTCTTAACAGTTATATAGGATGCAATGGTCATTTGTTTTACGGTTGAAGTAGTCGACGATGGAGGCGTCGAGCAGAATGTAGGTCGGCCCCGTGCTCGCCGTGAGCTCGCCTGCTTGGAAGATGGGGCAGACGAAGCCGCGCCCGCCGAGGAAGTAGTTCACGGGAACCTCTTGGACGGATTTCTCCGGTCGGATGGGGGTGTTGCGGCCCTGCTCGTTGTAGAGGTGTCCGCTGACCGCTTCGCCGTCGAGATCAGACGGTGTGACATGCACGAAGAACGCGAGCGGGAGCCTCTGCCCCGTCTTTTTATAATAGACGAAGCCGTAGTCACGGCGCACGGGCGTGTTCTCGCGCAGGGCATAGCGCAGGTCGGAAAACGTCACGGAGAGGAAATTGTCGTCGTCGAGATGGACGCGATAGCCGAGCTCACCGCGGTAGAATGCGCCGCTCTCAAACTGCGCGCGGTAGCTTTCCGCGAACGCCCGGATATCGGCGTTGATGCGATCTGCGGCAGCCGTGTCGTCAAGACTGAGCACGGGATAGGCGACGGAGAGGTTTACCGCAGTCTCGCGGTGGTCGGTGACGGCAGCAGAAGAAATTCCCGCAGTGCCGAAAACGAGGGCGAGTGCAAGCAATAAGGCTCTAAATTTCATAATGTAACGGCCTCCTTAACTATGGATAATCAAATCATAATAAAAATTTACGTTTTTGTCAAATAAATGATAGTAATCGCCGCGGTCTTGTAGTATGATGAAAGCGGTTTTTTTAAGGACTGTGTTCAAATGCGAAGAAAGGTTGTGTTATCAAGGCAATGAGCGAATCGACCATGCAGCGGAAGCTGAAGCATCGGCATCTTCAGCTCATCTCCATCGGCGGTGTCATTGGGAGCGGATATTTTCTCGGTACGGGCTATGTGATCGAGCAGGCGGGACCTGCATCCGTGATCTCGTATCTGCTCGGTGGACTCATCGTCCTCGCGGTTATGCTCTGTCTCGCGGAACTTGCGGTAGAGAAACCGCTGTCCGGTTCGTTTGTTGTCTATGCGCGGGAAAATATTTCGGCGGCGTGGGCGTGCGGCGTCGGGTGGTCGTACTGGGTGACGTGGGTCTCCTATGTGCCCTCCGAGATGATTGCGGCGGGCATCATCATGAACTCATTCCTGCCCGAGGTCGGGACAATTTGGTGGGCAGTATTCTTCGGACTCATCGTGACGGTCATCAATCTGTTCCGTGTGGATAAATTTGGAGAGAGCGAGTTTTGGCTCTCGCTCTGCAAGATTCTTGCGCTCGTGGCGTTCAGTATCGTTGCGCTCCTCATTTGTCTCGGACTCATCGGGGAGGAGGGCTTTATCGGCACGCGCATCCTTCTCGGGAGCGGGGGCTTTGCTCCGCATGGATATTGGAGCATCGCGCTCACGATGGTCATTATCCTTGTCAACTTCCAGGGGGCGGAGATCATCGGGCTTGCGGCGGGGGAGACAGCGGATCCCGCGCGCAGCATTCCGTTCGCAGTGCGCAATGTGACGTGGCGCATCATCGCGCTCTACATCGTTCCCATTACGCTGCTCATCTCCATTCTGCCGTGGGATCGGGCAACGCTCACGGAGAGTGTGTTTGCAGCGGCGCTCGAGGCGCACGGATTTTCGCAGCTTGCGGCGTTCTTCTCTCTCGTTGTGCTGACGGCGGCGATCTCGTGCTCGAACTCGGGACTATACGGTGCGGCACGCACGGTTCATGCCCTCGCGACGATGGGGATGGCACCGCGGATACTCGGCGGCCTGAACGGGAAGGGAATTCCTTCGCGTGCAATCTATGCATCCATCGCTTTTTGCTGGGTGGTCATCGGCATTTATGCAGCGAACCCCCATGCTGCACTTTACACTTATCTGCTCGCGCTCTCCGGATTCTCGGGGGCGGCGGCGTGGATCTCGATCTGCTGGAGCCAATATCGGCGGCGGCGCACACTCGAGGCACGGGGCGAGGTCTCACTGCTGCGCTACCGTATGCCGCTGTTCCCCTATGTGACACTCTTCGGCATTTGGGCACAGGTGCTCTGTCTCGTGTTCATGATCTTTACGCCCGAACTGCGTGCCGCACTCTATCTTGGCGTACCGATGCTCATCGTACCGATGCTCGTCTATCGCGTTTTACACCGCACGCGCTGACGTGATATAATGAGGAAAACAGAGAGAGGGAGGAAGTAAATATGTTCGGTTTTTTGGGGAAGAAAAAAGAGGAGTCGGAAGTATCTCTCGCGGATCGGATTAAGGCAAAGCCGCTGACGTCCGGGGATACGCCCAAAGAGACGCCTGCCAAAGCACACGTGCCCTTTGAGGGGCTCGGGGCACCGGTCGGAGGCGCAGACATCAAGACAGCGTATCTTTCGCGCGCGGAGCTGACGGCGGAGCGGCTGCGGGAACTATATGACTTGCCGGGCGGACCTGCCGTTGTTTTGGGATTCGTTTCGGCGGATCTTTCAATGGAAGACGTCTCACGTGCCGTATCCGCCGCGTCACCGCCGAATGTGAAGATCCTTCTCATGACGACCTGCGGGGAGCTTGCCTATGAGCAGGGATCGCGTTCCTATTACTTAGATGCGAAGGAAGGGCGTGCAAAGATCCTGCTGCAGGCGTTCTCTCAGCGGATGATCGTGCAGTCGCATATGCTGACGCTCTCTCTGCATAACGACGACATGCGGCGGGGCGTGTCCGAGCTCACACCGGCAGAGCGTACCCGGCGCATACGTGAAGATCTGCGTCACGAGAGTATTCCGTTTCCGGTACGTTTTGACGATACGTTCGCCTTCGTTTATGTCGACGGGGTGAGTTCATGCGAATCCTTTGTGCTCAAGGGGATCTATGACGCAGGAATTTTGCCTTGTCCCTATATTGGCGGCAGTGCGGGCGGTGCGCTGGATTTCTCGCATACCTACATCTACGACGGGAAAAAGGTTCTTGAGAACCATGCGGCTGTTCTTGTTGTCAAGCTTGCCGAAAGTTACCGCTATGCAATATTTAAGACGCAGGCGGTAGAGGATACGGGGAAGAAGTGGACGGTCATCGGGTCAGATTCGACATTCCGCACTGTGGATACTGTTGCAGATGCTGACGGGCATCCTGTATCGTTTGCCGAAGTGCTGATGAAAGAGCTGCATGTTTCCGACATCTCCGGGCTTATAGATGCTATGGCAGGTTATAATTTTGCAACGCGCATCGGACGCGAACTTTGTATCCGGGCACTGCACAGCATCGATGAGAAGACCAAGAGCCTGCGCCTTTACTGCGATATCACGGCAGGGGAAGAAATCCGTCTGGTGCGCCGCACCAAGCTCATCGAAACCCTCAAAGCGGATTATCGCGCGTTCGCAAAGGGAAAACCGACGCCGATCGGTGCGGTGCTCAACGACTGTGTGTCGCGGCGGCTCGTTTTTTCGGCCGAACTGGCGGGCGCAGATCTCTTCGCGGGCATTCCTGTGGCAGGGTATTCCGCACTTGGCGAAATCTCGGGAGTACACCTCAACGAGACATTGACGGCAATTTTCTTTTATCGGATGTCCGGCGAAAAATTTGAAGATAATTATCTGGATCATTTTCCGACGATCTATGCAGACTGTCAAAAGTCGTTCCTCACGCGTGAAATCACCCACATGCAGATTATCGGCGATTTGAAGGACGGCATCATTGGTGAGTTCGCTTCCTATCGAAGCCAAATGGCGGGGCTGGCGGAGACGATGATGCGTGTCTCCGAGAGCGCCGGAAATGTTTCGGAACTTGTGGGGACGCTGAGCAGCAGTCTCGGCGGGCAGGGGGATATGACCAAAGAACTCCTTGGACGCAACGCTGAGATCACACCAAAGCTGCAGACCCTCACAGAGAGCACGAAGAAGATCGAACAGGTTATGCAGATGATTACGGAGATCTCGGCACAGATCAATCTCCTCGCGCTCAACGCGGCGATCGAAGCCGCTCGTGCAGGCGAGGCGGGACGCGGATTTGCCGTTGTGGCAGGAGAGGTACGAAAGCTCTCCGAGAATACGCGCGAACGCCTGGAGGCTTCCGATGAGGCGATTACGCAGCTCCTGCGCGATGTACAGGAGATTGACAAAATGCTTGCGACGAATCAAGAGTTTGAAGAGAAGGTCGAGACCTTTGAACACGGCTTTGACGGACAGATCGAGACCCTGCGTCGGAATCTCGACGGTGCGCTGAGCGCAGTTCAAAGTTCCGGCGCGTCCATCGAAAAAGCGGCAGAGCTCGGAGAGAGCCTAGGACGGCGCTTTGACGAATTGGAAGCGGTTCTCCGGTCGATTCGCTGAGAAACGTATCCATAAAAATGCGGTCAATTGACCGCGTTTTTTATTGCATCAAAGTGATTTCCCCACGATTGAGATAATCGTGTAGATCGAGGCGATGTAGAGGATGATGAAGATGAATTTGCGAAAGAAGGATGCGGGGATATAGCGCATGGAGAAATGTCCGGCGATGATGCCGGTGACGAGCGCAGGCAGGAGATAGAGAAACTGATTGAACGCACCCGTAAGCGGATAGCCGCCGATGAGATAACTGACGAGCGAGGTCGCGTTGCCGAGGAAAAAATAGATGAAGCAGGTCGCGCGAAAAACGTTTGCGGGCATTTCGGTATACGCGAGATAGATGAGGAAAGGGAGACCGCCCATTCCCGTCGTGATGGCGGTGAACCCCGAGAGCATTCCCGTGATGATCGTGTTGCGGCGGCACTGGGTGATGCGTCGGTGAGAGACGTGCATGAGGAGGAGGGTCAGCAGAACGACGACATTAATGAATACCTTGAGCGCGTCGTTCGAGATGTAGGTAAAAAGAAAAATCCGAAGGGCTGACCGAGCAGCATACCGAGATAGAGCGTGCCGATGAGCGGATAGTTTGCCCGGCGCCGCATGAGAAAACCCTGTACCGAGTTGCTGCTGCAAGCGATGAGCAGCATGATGGGGACGGTGAGCTTTGGCTCGTAAAAGAACATGAGCAGGGGCGCGGCGATGATGACGAGACCAAATCCGGTAATGGACTGAATGAATGCCGCGCAGAAAACAGCAAGTGCGGGGCCTGCGTGCGCAGCGACGCCTGAAAGATACGCGTCCAAGCGAAAATCCCCCTTTTTGTTACAGTCGATAATTCTGTCTATTATAGCATAAAAATGCATGGGATGCACTGCAGCCATAACATGTATGCATGAAAAGAAATATAAGAAAAAAGTCCTAATTATTTTTGCTGTGTGATAGGAATAGCGATTGACGCTTTCCATGGCTTTAAGGTATAATGTATTACATCTATATATGATGATGAGAGAGCTATGAGCCGCGTTCACGGGGACGCAGTTTTGCCGTTTGATATTGGGAGGAGCACGAGGAACGTGGAGAGATATTGCCCGCAGGAGATTGAGGCAAAGTGGCAGGAGATATGGGACAAGGAGCATAGCTATCGGACGCAGCAGGATCCCGCAAAACCGAAATACTATGTACTGGAGATGTTTCCGTACCCTTCGGGCAACCTCCATATGGGTCATGTCCGCAATTACTCGATCGGGGACGTTGTGGCGCGCTTCCGCACGATGGCAGGATACAACGTACTGCATCCGATGGGCTTCGACTCTTTCGGGATGCCCGCGGAGAACGCGGCGATCAAGAACAATGTGCATCCCGCTGCGTGGACGTATGCGAACATCGAGAATATGAAGCGCCAGCAGCGCGCGATGGGGCTCTCCTACGATTGGGATCGCGAGGTCGTGACTTGCCGCGAGGATTACTACCGCTGGACGCAGTGGATTTTCGAACTCTTTTATAAAAAGGGACTTGCCTATAAGAAGGAAGCGTCTGTCAACTGGTGCGATACCTGCGGCACGGTGCTCGCGAACGAACAGGTAGAGGACGGAAAATGCTGGCGCTGCAAGTCCGAGGTGCAGAAGAAAAATCTCGCGCAGTGGTTCTTCAAGATCACGGACTATGCGGACGAGCTGCTTGCCGACCTTGACAAGCTGCCGGGATGGCCGGAGCGCGTCAAGACAATGCAGGAGAACTGGATCGGGCGCAGCGAGGGACTGGAATTCCAACTGCCTGCCCCCGCCCTTGATACGGAGATTCCCGTCTATACGACGCGCCCGGACACGGCGTTCGGTATCACGTTCCTCGCACTCGCACCCGAGCATCCGCTTGTGGAGAAGATCTGTGAGGGCAATCCAAAGGCGGACGAGATTCGCGCATTCTGCACGCGCGTGCGCAGACAGTCGGACATCGAGCGCGCCTCGAGCGAGTCGGAGAAGGAGGGCATCTTCACCGGCGTTTACTGCACGAATCCGTTCAACGGGGCGCAGGTGGAGATCTGGATCACGAACTACGTCCTCTTCGAATACGGCACGGGCGCGGTTATGGGCGTGCCGTCGGGTGATCAGCGCGATTGGATGTTCGCGACAAAGTACGACATCCGAAAGATTCTTACCTTGCAGCCAAAGGATCGCGCGCTGAACATTGACGAGATGACCGAGGCATACGTCGAAAAGGACGGCGTGCTCGTGAACTCCGGCAGGTTCACGGGGATGGAGATGCACGCGGCAATGTCGGCGATCATGGACGAGGCGGAGGAACGCGGCTTCGGGAAACGCCGCGTCAACTATCGCCTGCGCGATTGGCTGATCTCGCGTCAGCGATACTGGGGGGCGCCAATTCCGATTGTGAACTGTCCGCAGTGCGGAGAGGTACTCGTCCCCGAGAACGAACTTCCCGTGCGGCTGCCCGAAGACGTTTCGTTCGCACAGGGAGCGGTGTCGCCGCTCTCGAGCAGCGAGAGCTTCCTGCACTGCAAGTGCCCCAAATGCGGCGGCGACGCGACGCGCGAGACGGATACGATGGATACGTTCATCTGCTCGTCGTGGTATTACTTCCGCTACGCTGACCCGCACAATGCGGAGCGTCCGTTTGACCGCGATGCCGTGAACTACTGGGCGCCGGTCGATCAGTACATCGGCGGCATCGAGCACGCGATTCTGCATCTCCTCTATGCACGCTTCTTTACAAAGGTGCTGCGCGACACGGAGATGCTCGACTTCGACGAGCCGTTCACGAACCTCCTGACGCAGGGCATGGTTATTAAGGATGGCGCGAAGATGTCCAAGTCGCTCGGCAACGTCGTCTCGCCTGAAGAGATCATTGATCGCTACGGCGCAGATACGGCGCGCCTTTTTATCCTCTTCGCCGCACCCGTCGAGCGTGATCTCGACTGGAGCGATCAGGGAGTCGAGGGTGCATTCCGCTTCCTCAGCCGCGTATGGCGCATCCTGGGGCAGTTTGAGGAGACGATCCGATCGGCATCCGATGCCTATGATACCGACACCCTTAGTACCGAGGAGACGGAGCTGCGCCGTGTACTCCACAGTACCGTGAAGAAGGTCACGGAGGATGTACGCGACCGATTCATGTTCAACACGGCGATCTCCTCCGTTATGGAGCTGGTCAATGCATTTTATGCCTTCCAAGACCGTGCACTGCATCCGGGACTGGCACGGGAGGCAGCCTCTGCACTTGTGCGCATGCTCGCACCCTTTGCGCCGCATATTACGGCGGAACTTTGGTCACGCCTCTTTACAGGGAGCGTTCATGTGCAGCGGTGGCCGCAATACGATGAGGAAGCATTGGTACAGGATGAGATCGAAGTTGTTCTGCAGATCAACGGGAAAGTCCGCGATCGCGTGAAGATCGCCGCCGATCTTGACAGAAAATCGATGGAGCAGATCGTCATGGAGCTGCCGCGGGCAAAGGAACTGACCGCGGGAAAGACCGTTGTAAAGGTCGTCTGTGTGCCGAAGAAGCTCGTGAACATCGTTGTAAAATAAATCGGGGAAGATTTTACAAAAGGAAAAGGGAGAGAAAGCCATCATGTTAAAAGCATTTGCCGTTCGGAGCCTCTTGCCGGACATGCTCGTCGGCCGTACGGTCTATGAGGGAGATACCGACATTGTGCTCATCGAGGGCGGAACTGTTCTCGACCGTGAGAAGATCAAGCTTCTCAAGGAAAAAGAGGTTGCATCGGTCTATGTGGATGAGGACAGTATTCTGAGCGCCGTCCAAAAGGAGAAAAAGGCAAAGGAAGAGCGTTCTTCCGCCGAGGAAGAGGCGCCGCTCTTTAATATTACCGTGCTGCCGGAGCGCGATGCCCTCGTAGATACCAAATATGAAGAGGACTACAAATTCGTCTATGGCGAAATGGAAAAGCTCTTCGCAGATGCCGCGCTCACGGGGAAGCTCAACATGGACATCCTTCAGCCCGTGATGGCAAGTCAGCGCCTGCGCGACCTCTACAAGGAGGGCGCGACAGCCGTCTCCATGATTTACAGTATGAACCAAGAGGGAGACTACAACATTCACCATTGCGTGCATCTCGCCATTCTCGGTGGACTGATGGCAAAATGGATGCACCTCTCGGGCATTGATCGTCAAAATCTTGTGCTTGCAGGGCTCTTCCTCGATATAGGAAAACAGTTTATCCCGCATGAAATTTTGGAAAAGAAGGGAAAACTCACAGACGAGGAGTTTGACCTCATGAAGAATCATGTCGTGGACAGCTTTAAGCTCGTTGAGGGCAGCCCTCTCGCAGGGCGCAGTGACCTGATGAACGGCATTATTCAGCACCATGAGCGCAGCGACGGATCGGGCTATCCGTCGGCGCTTCAGGGAGAGCAGATATCGACATTTGGGCGCGTGCTTGCCGTCCTCGACAGCTACGATGCCATGGCGTCGAGCCGCGCCTACGCACAAAAGCGCGCACCGTTCGAGGTGTTTAAGGTGCTCTATGCGGACGTGCTCGATGGGAAACTCGACTCGGAATACGCGGTGCTCTTCATGCGTAAGCTCAACGCCGCCCTCAACGGCTGTTGGCTGCGACTTTCGGACGGAACAGCAGGGCGTATCGTTTATATCGACGAGTCGCGTGTCACTGCAATGCCTGTTGTGCAGCTTGATTCGGGCGGATTCCTTGACCTCAATACGGTTAAGGATATCACCGTCGTTGAGATCATGACAGCGGCGGAGGTCAGCGCACTCTAAGCACAGCATCAATCAAAGAGAAAAGAGGATACTGCACGGATCATTCGTGCAGTATCCTCTTTTTGTGTGTTGTTTGACGTATCTTTTATTTGCGTGCGTTCTTTGCCGCGCGTCCGCGTGCCGTACGGTCGAGAATTGCCTTGCGCAGACGGATGTTCTCCGGTGTCACCTCGACGAGCTCGTCGTCGTTGATGTATTCAAGCGCCTGCTCGAGACTCAGGATGCGCGGCGGGGTGAGGCGGATCGCCTCATCCGATGCCGAGGTGCGCATATTCGTGACATTTTTCTTCTTGCACGGATTGATGTCCATGTCGATGTCGCGCGAGTTCTCGCCGACGATCATACCCTCGTAGACTTGCTGTCCCGGCGAGATGAACATCGTGCCGCGGTCTTGGAGGGAGAAAATGCCGTAGCCCGTCGTCTCTCCCTGCTCGAACGCGACCAGCGAGCCGTGCGAACGTCCGCTCATATCCCCCTTGTACGGTACATAGCCGTGGAAGATATGGTTCATGATGCCGTTGCCCTTTGTGCTCGTGAGGAGCTCCGAGCGGAAGCCGATCAGCCCGCGCGCGGGAATGAAGAACTCCATGCGGATGTATCCCGAGAGCTCCGTCATGTTCGAGAGCTCCGCCTTGCGTGTGCCGAGCGCCTCCATAACGGCACCCATGTATTCCTGCGGCACCTCGACCGTCAGATTTTCCATCGGCTCGCAGCGCTGTCCGTTGATCGTCTTGTAGACGACCTCGGGCTTGCCGACCTGCAGCTCGTAACCCTCGCGGCGCATCTGTTCAATCAAAATCGAGAGATGAAGCTCGCCGCGCCCCGAGACCTTGAACACATCCGCCGAGTCCGTTTCCTCGACGTGCATGGCGACGTTCGTCTCGATTTCCTTAAAGAGACGGTCGCGCAGGTGACGCGACGTCACGAACTGCCCCTCGCGTCCCGCGAACGGGCTTGTGTTGACGCCAAACGTCATGGAGAGCGTCGGCTCGTCGATGTTGATGGTCGGCAGCGCCTCCGGATTCTCCGCATCCGCAACCGTGTAGCCGATGCTCACATCGCCGAGACCTGTCAGCGCAACGATCTCGCCCATGCCCGCCTCGTTTACGTCCACGCGCTTGAGTCCCTGATAGACATAGACCTTGCCGACCTTTGCCTTCGTCTCATGATCGCCGCTGATGACGACCACGTTTTGATTCGGCCTCACAGAGCCGCGGATGATGCGCCCGATCGCCACGCGGCCGACATAGTCGTCTGCCTCAAGTGTCGTCACCATCATCTGAAGAGGCCCTTCCGCATCCCCCTGCGGTGCGGGAATCTCCTTCACAATCGTCTGCATCAGCGGCTCGAGGTTATCGCTTTCATCCTCCATGTTGAACTTTGCAATGCCGTCGCGCGCCGTCGCATAGATCACGGGGAAGTCGAGCTGATCGTCGTCCGCATCGAGCTCCATGAAGAGCTCGAGCACTTCGTCGTATACATCATCCACACGCTGATCCGGACGGTCAATTTTATTGATGACAACGATGGGCTTGAGCTTTTGCTCCAGCGCCTTGCGCAGCACATATTTCGTCTGCGGCATCGGCCCCTCGAACGCGTCCACGAGGAGCAGGACACCGTCCACCATATTCAGGACGCGCTCCACCTCGCCGCCGAAATCCGCGTGACCTGGTGTATCCACGATGTTGATCTTGATGCCGTCGTAGAGAATCGCCGTGTTTTTCGAAAGAATCGTAATGCCGCGCTCGCGCTCAATGTCGCCCGAGTCCATCACGCGCTCGCCGACCTGCTCGTTCGAGCGGAACACATGACTCTGACGCAGCATCGCATCGACCAGTGTCGTCTTGCCGTGGTCAACGTGTGCGATGATCGCAATGTTGCGCAGCTTCTCATTTGTACTCATATAAAAATTAACCTCCCCAAGGTACCCGTTCAAAAATAGCTTTTCTATCTTATTACAGCCTGCCCCTTTTGTCAACAAATGAAACGCCGGCGCTCAAATTTTGGCGATAGACCACCGTGGTAATGTGCCTTTCTGCTCTCTTCCGGCTTTTTCTATGGCTGTCTATTGCTATTCGTATCCTTAAATCGTATAATGGAGAAATGATTTTTTACGAAGCGGCATAAAGGAGGGCGTGTGATGGCGACGGTTCCAAAACTCAATACGACGAATTTGGGGGAGGAGATCCCGTTCAAGGTTATTGCGCCCTTTGAGCCGATGGGGGATCAGCCGCACGCGATCGCGGATCTTGCGGGCGGCATTGAGAACGGGCAGACGGCGCAGGTGCTGCTCGGCGCGACGGGGACGGGCAAGACCTACACGATGGCAAAGGTCATTGAGCGCGTGCAGCGTCCGACGCTCGTCATCGCGCACAACAAGACGCTTGCCGCGCAGCTTGCGAGCGAGTTCAAATCGTTCTTTCCAAATAATTACGTCGGCTACTTCGTCAGCTACTACGACTACTATCAGCCGGAGGCGTACATCGCGCAGACGGACACCTACATCGAGAAGGACGCGTCCATCAACGACGAGATCGACGAACTGCGTCACTCCGCGACCTGCTCGCTGTTCGAGCGGCGCGACGTCATCATCGTGGCAAGCGTCTCCTGCATCTACGGTCTCGGTTCGCCGGAGAGCTATCACGAGATGGTCCTCTCCGTGCACAAGGGGCAGACGATCCCGCGCGAGGAGATTCTGCAAAAACTCGTCTCCATCCGCTACGAGCGCAACGACATCGCCTTTGAGCGCGGACGGTTCCGCGTGCGCGGCGACGTCGTAGAGATCTTCCCCGCGGGGTACAACAACCGCGGCGTGCGCATCGAGATGTTCGGCGACGAGGTGGAGCGCATCATCGAGTTCGACGTAGTCTCGGGTGAAATCTACGGAGAACGCCTGCATTCGATGGTCTTTCCCGCGTCGCATTACGTCACCGAGGACGAGGATATGAAAATCGCGATGGCGGATATCCGCACGGAACTCGAAGAGCAGCTTGCCATGCTCAAGGGCGAGGGGAAACTTCTCGAGGCACAGCGGCTCGAGCAACGGACGAATTACGACCTCGAGATGATGCAGGAGATGGGCTACTGCTCCGGCATCGAAAACTACTCGCGGCATCTGACGCACCGCAAAGCGGGCGAAACGCCGTACACACTGCTCGACTACTTCCCCGAGGACTTTCTCATCATGATCGACGAGTCCCATGTGACCTTGCCGCAGATTCACGCGATGTACGGCGGCGACCGCAGCCGTAAGGTCTCGCTCGTGGACAACGGGTTTCGCCTGCCGTCGGCGTTTGACAATCGCCCGCTGACGTTCGACGAGTTCGCGGCGCGCGTGAATCAGATCGTCTACGTCTCGGCGACGCCCGGGAAATACGAGATGCAGCAGGCGCAGCAGGTGACGCAGCAGATCATCCGCCCGACCGGACTGCTCGACCCCGTCGTCGAGGTGCGCCCGCTCGACGGGCAGATCGACGATCTGCTCTCAGAGATTCGTCTGCGCATCGAACGCCGGGAGCGCGTGCTCGTCACGACGCTGACGAAGCGCATGGCGGAGCATTTGACGGACTACCTGCGCGAGGCGGGGGTGAAGGTGCGCTACCTCCACTCCGACATCGCGACCATCGAGCGTGCGGAGATCATTCACGACCTGCGCGCGGGCGAGTTCGACGTCCTCGTCGGCATCAACCTCCTGCGTGAGGGACTCGACATGCCCGAGGTCTCGCTCATCGCAATCCTCGACGCGGACAAGGAGGGCTTCCTGCGCTCCGACACCTCGCTCATCCAGACCATCGGACGCGCCGCGCGCAACGCGAGCGGGCATGTCATCATGTACGGCGACGTCGTGACCGGCTCCATGCGGCGCGCGATCGACGAGACGGAGCGCCGCCGCGAGATACAGGAAGCCTACAATAAAGAACACGGCATCGTGCCCAAGACCATCGTCAAGCCCGTCGTCCCGCTCATCGAGATGACATTGGTCGCAGCCGAGGGGACTGCGCCCTATGGGAAAAAGGACGGGAAAAAGAAGAAACTCGGCAAAAAGGAGCGGGAAAACCTCGTCAAGAGTCTCCTGCGCGAAATGCAGCAGGCGTCGCGCGCCCTCGAATTTGAGCGGGCGGCGGAACTGCGCGATATGATTGTCGAATTGGAGGGCGAACTTCCAAAGAAAAAATAGGGGAAAATATGAACGAAAGCATTAAGATAGAGGGCGCGCGCGCCCATAACCTCAAGAATATCAACGTCGAAATCCCGCGCGACAAACTCGTCGTCGTGACGGGGCTCTCCGGCTCGGGGAAATCCTCACTCGCGTTCGACACGATCTATGCCGAGGGACAGCGACGCTACGTTGAGTCGCTGTCCGCCTATGCGCGGCAGTTTCTCGGGCAGATGGACAAGCCCGATGTGGATAATATAGAAGGATTGTCGCCCGCGATTTCGATCGACCAAAAGACCACGAGCCACAATCCGCGCTCGACGGTCGGCACGGTCACGGAGATCTACGACTACCTGCGCCTGCTCTATGCGCGCGTGGGGCGTCCGCACTGCCCGAGCTGCGGCAAGCCCATCGCACAGCAGAGCGTCGATCAGATGGTGGATCAGATCAAAATTTTGCCCGAGGGGACGAAGCTGCTCATCATGGCGCAGCTCGTGCGAGGGAAAAAGGGCGAGCACCGCAAGGTCCTTGACCAAATGCGCCGCGACGGCTATGTGCGCGTCCGCATCGACGGCGAGGTACGCGACCTCGGCGAGGAAATCGCACTCGAAAAGCAGAAGAAACATACCATCGAGGTCGTCGTTGACCGCCTTGTCGTGCGTGCAGGGATGGAGAGCCGTCTCACGGACTCCCTCGAGACTGCCCTGCGCGCGGGCGGCGGCGTCGTCTATGTGCAGATCGTAGACGGCGAACTCCTCATGTTCAGCGAGAACTTTGCCTGCGTGGACTGCGGCATCTCTCTGCCTGAGATCGCGCCGCGCATGTTCTCGTTCAACAGTCCGTTCGGTGCGTGTCCCGTCTGCACGGGACTCGGCAGTCACAAGGAGTTCGATCCCGAGCTCGTTCTGCCCGACCCGACGCTCAGCGTTGCGGACGGCGTATTTGCGCCGCTCTCGAAAAACCCGAACTCCTACAGTATGCGTGCGATCTCTGCGCTCCTCGACGCGCATGACTACGACGTTCACACGCAGTGGAACCGCATGGACAAAAAGACACAGCATCTCCTGCTGCACGGCGCACCCGACGAATATGTCTCCTTTCGCTATGTCAACATGTTCGGCGAGGAGAAGGAGTACAACGTCCCGTTCGAGGGGGTCCTGCCCGCGCTTGCGCGCCGCTACCGCGAGACGGACTCCGAGGAGATGCGCGAGAGCTACGAGGACTACATGACGGATACCCCGTGTACGGCGTGCCGGGGCGCACGTCTGAAGCCCGAAACGCTTGCCGTCACGATCGGCGGGAAGAACATCGCACAGCTCACCGCGCTGACCATTCACGAGGCGGACGATTTTCTCACGGCGGCGGCACAGGAGTTCAGTCCGCGCGAGGCGAAGATTGCCGTGGAGATATTGAAGGAAATCCACGCGCGTCTGCATTTCCTGCTCGACGTGGGGCTTGACTACCTGACGCTCTCGCGTGCGGCGGGGACGCTCTCGGGCGGCGAGGCACAGCGCATTCGGCTCGCGACGCAGATCGGCTCGGGGCTGATGGGCGTGCTCTACATCCTCGACGAGCCGAGCATCGGTCTGCATCAGCGCGACAACAACCGCCTGCTCGCGACGCTCCGGCACCTGCGCGACCTCGGCAACACGCTCATCGTCGTCGAGCACGACGAGGACACGATGTATGCCGCCGACCACATCATCGACATCGGCCCCGGCGCGGGCGAACATGGCGGCGAGGTCGTCGCGGAGGGCACGGCTGAGGAGATTATGCGCGTTCCCGCCTCCGTGACGGGCGCATATCTCTCGCGGAAAAAATTCATCCCTGTGCCGGAGACGCGGCGCAAGGGGAACGGGAACGCGCTCGAAATCGTCGGCGCGCAGGAGAACAACCTCAAGAATATCAACGTGAAATTCCCGCTCGGCACGCTGACGCTCGTCACGGGCGTCTCCGGCTCGGGCAAATCCACGCTCGTCAACGAGATTCTCTACCGCGGCGTCGCCTCGCGCCTCTATCGTGCGAAGGGAAAGCCCGGCAAACACAAGAAGATCAAGGGACTTGAGCACATCGACAAGGTGATCAACATCGACCAGCAGCCGATCGGGCGCACGCCGCGCTCGAATCCTGCAACGTATACGGGCGTCTTTGACGCGATTCGCGAGCTGTTCAGCCAAGTTTCAGAGTCGCGGATGCGCGGATACAAGGCGGGGCGGTTCAGCTTCAACGTCAAGGGCGGGCGCTGTGAGGCGTGCCGCGGCGACGGCATCCTCAAGATCGAGATGCAGTTCCTCCCGGACGTCTACGTCCCGTGCGAGGTATGCAAGGGCGCGCGCTACAACCGCGAGACGCTCGAAGTGCATTACAAGGGCAAGACCATCGCCGAGGTGCTCGACATGACGATCGACGAGGCGGTGGAGTTTTTTCAAAATGTGCCGCGCATCGCACGCAAGCTTGAGATCATTCGCGATGTCGGGCTCGGCTACATCCGGCTCGGGCAGCCCGCGACGACGCTCTCGGGCGGCGAGGCGCAGCGCGTCAAGCTCGCGACGGAGCTCGCCAAGCGCAGCACGGGCAAGACGCTCTACATCCTCGACGAGCCGACGACGGGACTGCACGCGGCGGATATTCATAAGCTGCTCGTCATCCTCCAGCGTCTCGTAGACGGCGGGGATACGGTCGTCGTGATCGAGCACAACCTCGACGTCATCAAGGCGGCGGACTATGTTATCGACCTTGGTCCCGAGGGCGGCGTACGCGGCGGTACCGTTGTGGCGAAGGGAACGCCCGAGCAGATCGTCAAGGTCAAAGAATCCTACACGGGGCAATTTCTAAAGCCCCTCTTGGAAGAGAAGCATTGAACTGTGGGAATGGGAAATGAAGAAGGTAATTTAAGATGCTCATTTTAGGCCAGATGGTCGTATTTTTTCTAATGATCTTTGCGGGCGCGCTTGCACGGCGGTACAACATCATCATCCCGAACAATCAGGAGCAGTTTTCCTCGCTGATTGTCAACATCGCATGTCCGGCGCTCATCATCTCCGCCGCGATGCACGCGGAGGAACACATGGGGCTCGCGCAGGTCATCGAGACCTATACGGCGTACGCCGTACTGCTCGCCATGATGTGCATCGTCGGCTTCCTCCTGCCGCTCATCCTGCGGTTTCGCGGGCGTCTGCGCGGCGCGGTGAACCTCTCGTTCTGGTTCAACAACTCGCTCTTTATGGGATTGCCGCTCGTGCAGGGCGTGTACGGCGATCAGGCGGTCGTCTATATGACGCTCTTCTTCATCCCCGTGAATCTGCTGTTCTTCGTCTACGGCGTGTCGTCCATCAGCATTCACAAGCGGCGCGGCGCAGACCTCATCCGTATGCTGATCAACCCCGGCATTGTCGCATCGCTGATTGCGTGCGTGATCTATTTTGCCGAAATCCCGACGCCGGCGCTGCTCATGCAGGCGTTCACGATGATCGGCGCGCTCACGGCGCCGCTCGCGATGATGATGATCGGCGCGTCGCTCAAGGACATCCATGTGCGCCATATGCTGACGGATCGAAAACTGCTCCTCTATACCTTTTTGAAAGCGGTGGTGCTCCCGATTCCGCTGCTCCTCATCATGAAACTCTTCGTCACGAATCCGTATATCCTCGGGTGCAGTCTCGTCATCGTCGCCGCGCCGACGGGCGGCATGGTCGCGATGGTCGCGCTGCTCTACAACAAGGTCGCCTATCCGCTCATGACGGAGATCATCGCGCTCTCGACGATGATTTCGGTGGCGACCATACCGCTCGTCTCGGTGCTCACCGGCATCTGAGTTCGTGCAGAAAGGGGCGCCCTTGCTCATATTCACTTTGATCCTCATCGGAGCGGTCGGCCTGATCCTCGGCGCGTCGCTGTATTTCCTGCGCTATCTCGCCGCGGGGCGGCGGCTGTTCTTTGCGCGTCTCGGCGTCTCGGCGTTTGACATCCTCGGTATCGGCAGTCTGATCCTCTTCATTCGCAATGCATTCATGCACGGTGGGGCGCGGCGGTCGCGTTTCTCATCATTCTGCTCTTTACGGCGCAGTGGATTACGCTTGCGGCGGTCGTCGCGGGCGTCACACTGCGGTATCTGCGACGCAGACTGCTCGCTGCGCCGTATGATCCCGCACGGCGGCGGATGCTCACGGGTGCTGCCGCCTATCCTGCGGTAGGGCTGCTGCTCAGCGGATATGGCGCGTTCTTCGAACGTCTGCATACGGTACAAAACGACTATACGATTCCCATCGCGCGCCTTCCGCACGAGGCGGAGGGCATGGTCGTCGCGCAGATCAGCGACATGCATCTGGGACCCTATTTTTCCGTGGAGGATTTTGAGCAGCTGCTCGGGGAGGTCGCCGCGCGCGGCGCGGATCTCCTCGCCGTGACGGGTGATCTCTTCGACGATGAGCGTCAAAATGAGGCGGCGGCAGAGACGCTTGCCGCACATGTCAGAGATTATTCGAACGGCATTTGGTACTGCATCGGCAACCACGAATACTATCACGACGGGCGGCGCATCGTAGACGCGATGGCGCGCGCGGGGCGTGTGCGGGTCGTGCTGAACGGTGCGGCTGAGGTGCCGGGGCGCGGCATCTATATCGCAGGCGTCGATTATCCCTTTGCGCACGGTGACGGATTTGCGGCGCAGAAGGCGGCGTTTTTCGATGCGGCGATGGCGGATGTCCCGCCGGATGCCGTGACCGTCCTGCTCGCGCATCACCCGGAGTTCATCGACGACGCGGCGGCACGCGGCAATGTACCGCTGACGCTCACGGGGCATACCCATGGGAGCCAGTTCGGCTTCCTCGGGCTTCCGCTGTTCCCCGTATTCAAATACACGCGCGGCATGGTGCGCATCGGCGACAACTACGGCTACGTGCACGTGGGCAACGGAAGCTGGTTTCCTCTGCGCATCGGATGCCCGCCTGAAATCGCATTTTTTAGACTGGAAAGGAAAAAAGAGCAATGAGTTGGATGGAGGACTACAGCGCGATTCGCGAGGATATTCACACGGGATACATCTATGAGGCGATTGAAGCGATCCTGCACATGCGCCGCAACAACGAGATCCCGGACGAGGAACAGTGGCGCTTCTCCGAGATGATGGGCGCGTGCTGCGGCGCGCTCGCCGATACGGAGGGCGCGCTCGCCTCGTATTTTGAAGCGGCGACGGAGGATAAATTTCTGCGGAGTCAGCGCGAGCACTTCTCCAACTACCTCTACCTCTGCCATGCCGTGCCGAACCTCACGCCGAAGGAGCTCAAGGCGCAGTTCGACATGTACGCGACGCTCTACCGCCACGAAGAACCGCTTGCACCGCGTGAGAACGTACGGCATGAGCGTCTGCGCATCGGCTTTATCGCACCGCATTTCCTCGATTCGTCCTCATCGCTCTTTTACGCGGGGCTGATGCGCGGCCTCAGGGAAAAATACGATATTTACGCATACTCGCTCAGCGACCGCGCGGATGCGTTCACGGAGTCCCTGTGCGCCGACGTACGCTATGCGTCTCTTGAGAACATCTCCATCGAGGAGCAGGCGGAGTGCATTCGCACTGATGAGATCGACGTGCTCGTCGACCTCGGCGGACATACCGAGGGCGGCATGACGCTCATGGTGCTCGCACGCTGCCCTGCGCCCGTGCAGATCTCCGGCATCGGCTGGTTCGCGACGACGGGGGTGTCCTTTGTCGACGGCTTCCTGACGGACGAAGTACTCTCGCCGGCGGGGACGGAGGAGTTTTACAGCGAGGAGCTGCTGCGTCTCCCGCACGCGTTTGTCATGACGCCGACCGCCGAGATGCGCGCCGCGAAGGTCTCCGCGCGCCCAGCAGATGAGCCGGTGACCTTCGGCGTCCTGCAAAACTTTATGAAAATCAACGAGGCGGTTCTGAAGGTGTGGGAGCGCATCCTCAAAAAGGTGCCAAAATCGCGTCTCGTGCTCCAAGATGCCGTGGACAGTCCCCTGCGCGTGACGACCATTCTCGAGATGCTTGACGGCATGAAGATGTCGATGAAGCGCATCTTCGTGCGCCGCGGCAAGCAGGACTATCTCGCAGACTACGGCGACATCGACATCGCGCTCGACACATTCCCCTATGCGGGCGGCGCATCCACGGCGACCGCACTCTACATGGGCGTTCCCGTCGTCTCCCTGCGCGGAGAGACCCATGCCGCGCGGTTGGGGGCGAGCATCCTCACGGCGGCGGGACATACGGAGTGGATCGGCGCGGACGAACGCGCCTATGAGCAGATCGCCGTCGATCTCGCGGGACGCATCGGCGAGGTGCGCGCGGGACGCGCGGCACTCCGTGCGCAGGTGGAGACGTCGCCGCTGATGGACGAGGCGGCATATCTGCGTGCCGCCGAGGAAGCGATTGCGCGTATCTGGGCAGAACGCGGAGACTTTGCATTGTGAAAACGGATTTGGCGGAGCTGCTGACCGAAAGCCCCGAGCGGTTGACGATCCTCATTATCAACGGATCGGAGCGGCTCGCGCATCTGCGCGCGCTTTACCCGAACGCCGAGATTCATGCCGTCACGCCTTACGAAGAGGTCGCGGCACATGAAACGCTCGCGCCGCTTCGGATACACTGGCATGTGACGGACTGGCAAAAAGAAATTCTGCCGTTCCCCGAGGAAATGTTCGACCGGATCATCGCGGAGTTTGCGCTCGAGTTCGCACACGAACCTTACGACGTCCTCATGGCGCTGAACCGCAGGCTCAAGGAGACGGGGACGCTCTACACGAGCTATCCGAACGTGCGCTACCACGGCATGCTCGACCTCCTGCGCGCGGGTGATTTCCCCGTGCGCGGCGAGCGTAGGCTCTATGCCAAGCCCGAGATCGTGCGCCTCCTGAACGACGCGCTCTATAAGGAGATTCACTTTACGCCCGGCGATCGGGACGACGATCTCTCGGCGGGGGAGGAATGGGCGCGTGAGGGCTTCGCAAATGTCAATGACGACCTCTCGACGCGCACATGGCTCGTGCGTGCAGAGCGCAGTACGGCGGCGGTTGCAAATCTAAAGCTGCTCTTTAGCGCCGAGACGCGGCGGGAGCTCGCGCGGCTTCTGCATCGCATCGAGTACGGCCTCGCGCCGGAGGAGAGCAAGGCGGCGCTGCACGCGCTCTGCGTACGCGAGGGGATCTTTCCGGAATACCTCGCGGATTTCATCAATGAGGTCTGCGTGCACACCGCGCGCGTTCATGCGGAGCTGCGGGAACTCTTCGAAAATATGTGAAAAGTAAACAGTAAACTAAATATCTAGTTGACGGAATACGATTCCTGTTTTATAATAAGCAAAATAAAAATTACTTATGATAAGGCAGGGATTTTTGTATGCGCAAAGGATATATCGCAGAACTTACCCAAAAGATCATCGCGGGCTATCGTCTGGGATGCGACACCGACCGATCGCTGTTCCTCGAAGCTCCGCTCGACGAGCTCAAGGAGGGGGCATACCGGCTTCAGCGGCAGTTCTGCGGCAACCATATCGACCTGTGCACCATCGTCAACGGGCGCAGCGGGCGCTGCGGCGAGAACTGCAAATACTGCGCACAGGCGGCGTGCCATAAGACAGGTGTCGAGACCTACAGCTTCCTCCCGCAGGAGGAGATCATCGCGCACGCAAAGGCGAATCAGGACGCCGGCGCAAATCGGTTCTCCATCGTCACTTCGGGCGGTGCGCTCAGCGGCAAAGAATTTGAACAGGCGATCGATACCTACAAAGAGATCAAGCGCACGCTCACGATCGATCTCTGCGCCTCGCACGGACTCCTCTCGCGCATCCAGCTCCGCCGTCTCCGCGAGATCGGCGTGACGAGCTATCATCACAACATCGAGACCTCCGAGCGCTATTTCCCTGAAATCTGCACGACGCACACCTATGCCGACCGCATCCGTACGATCAAGGACGCGCAGGCGGAAGGGCTCTGCGTCTGCTCCGGCGGCATTATCGGCATGGGCGAGACATGGGACGACCGCTTCGAGATGGCGTTCGCGCTCCAAGAGCTCGGCATCGAGTCCATCCCGCTCAACTCCCTCATGGCGATCCCCGGAACTGCGCTCGAGCATCTCGAGCCGCTCTCGGGCGACGAGATCCTGCGCACGATTGCGATCTTCCGCTTCATTAATCCGACGGCGAACGTCCGCCTCGGTGCGGGACGCAAGCTCCTCCCCGAGAATGGTGCAACCGCGTTCAAGGCGGGCGCATCCGCATCCATCACCGGTAACATGCTCACCACCTCCGGCACAACGATTGCAGAGGACATGGAGCTGTTGCGTGAACTCGGCATGACGAATAAGGATGAGGATTGTAGGGCTTTAACAGGAACCTGCGGCGCTCGGTAGGCGTGACGTGCGATATTTGCGCATGGCGGCGTCATATCGTCGAATGCTTCGTCGACGTAGGTTGCATCTACGCCTTCCTCGCATTCTCCTCAATTCCTAGCCCTGCATCAAATCTTGCACGTCACTTACTGTACGGCTTTGCGTACGGGATTTTTGCGCCTAGCGTCGTTATTCGTCGAATCCTGCGCTCGACGTAGCTCTTAACTACGCCTTCGCTTGTATTCTCCTCATGCCTAGCTATGCATCGAAACTTCCGCGTCACTTAGGTTTCCTCTGAACACGGGATTTTGGTGCCTAGCGGTGTTCTAGCATCGAACCAATGAAAAGGCGCTTGTATCAACGTAATGATGCGTTGGTACAAGCACTTTTTTGTTGTCACAAATACGATTCGAATACATCCATATCCAGCACGCGGATTTTGCGTCCCGTTGCCTCGATGATGCCTTCGCGCTGCATGGTGCTCAACTCGCGCGAGAGGGAGGGGCGGCTGACTGCGAGATACGCCGCGATGAACTCTCGGCTCACCGTGAGCATTACGTTTCCTTCTGCATCCACATGGGGGAAGAGGTAGCGCACAATCTTTTCGCGCAGGGTGCCGCTCGCGAGAATCTTGAGTTTCGTGTGCATTGCGTACGCCTTGCCTGCAAAGATTTTCATGAGATTGCGCTGGACGATGAGCGCACTGCGATGCGGTGCTGCGCCGACATCGAGCGTGAATAGATGACTCGACACCTCGAGCAGACGCACCTTCGTTACGGCGCGGACATACATGTCATATGGACGGCGCAGGACCTCATAGACCTCACCGAACATATCGCCCGGCCGGTCGATCTCCGAGATAAAGATCTGCCGCCCCGAGTAGGTATCCTTTAGAATATGCACCTCGCCCTCGAGCAGGATATAGAGCGAGTGCGGCATATCTCCGTCGTGAAAAATCATCGCGCCTTTTGGATAGGTGCGCAGCGCCACCTCGGCGGAGGCGAGCAGCTCATCGAGATCCTCTTCGTTCATTCCCTCCGCGAGGGACGTCTTTGCGAGAATCTGTGCCGCGTTTTTCGTGTCGTTCGTCGCCATCATGTACTCCTTTGCACAGAGGGAGAAATATTTTCATTGATTATAACATAGGATGAATAGGGCTGCAAAAATGTTTCGGTCGATTTTCGACATGCAGAATCATTTGAACAACGAATTTATAGATTTTCATTTTCAATGATTGACGATTTGTCAAAACATGTTAAAATACTATGGAAGATGAGACTGAAAAAGCCGGAGCAATGTCGAAGCTGTATCCGTGTCGGTCGTGTTATAAGGAGGGAAGATACTTTCGACATTCGAAAAGACGTAAAATTCATAGGATTTGAAGAAAGGATTATTAATGAAAAAGCTTTGTATGTGTTTGATGGCGGCGCTGATGCTGCTCGCAGTCGGCTGCGGAGGAAGCGAGCAGCCGAAGAATGAACGCGCCGATAAGGGGGAAATCGTTATCTCTGTCGGTAAATACATGGTCGGCGAGGGCTTTGACCCGACGGCAGGTTGGGGGCTGTGGGGACCCGATCCGTTTCACAGCGCGCTCATGGGGCACGATCGCGACAACAATCTCGTGAAGGAGCTCGCGACGGAGGTCAAGCAGTCGCCCGACGGGATGCAGTATGTCTTTACGCTGCGCGATGATGCGAAATTCTCGGACGGGACGCCGGTGACGGCGGAGGACGTCGTATTCACCTATGAGACGGCAAAGGCTGCCGGCGGCGCCGTGGATCTGACGGCGCTGGCGTCCGCGCGTGCGCTGTCGAATACGCAGGTGGAGTTCACGCTGACGAAGCCGTGGTCAGTGTTCCTCGAGACGGCGGCGAGCCTCGGCATCGTGCCGAAACATGCCTACAAGGAGGGCTATGCAACGGCGCCCGTGGGCAGTGGTCCGTGGAAGGTGGTCTCGTTCCAAAAGGAACAGCAGCTCATCATGGAGCCGAACGAGTATTACTATGGGGAGAAGCCGAAGCTGAAAAAGGTCACAGTGCTGAACCTCGGCGACGACGCGGTGCTCGCGGCGGCGCAGTCCGGTCAGGTCGATCTGATCTTTGCACCGCCCGAGTTCGCAGGGGCGAGCGTGCCGAATATGAAACTTGTTCTTATGGACTCGATCGACAGCTTCTGCATCAATCTGCCGCAGGTACCGGAGCATGACGAAAACGGTGTGCTCATCGGAAATAATGTTACGAGCGATCCCGCGATCCGCCGTGCGCTGAACATCGGCATCGACCGCAAGACGATCATCGATAACGGGCTCGGCGGATTTGCAAAGCCGACGATGAACTTTGCCGAGGCGCTTGCATGGGCGAACGACGATCTGCAGGAGCCTGACAACCGCGTGGATGAGGCAAAGCAGATCCTCGAGGATGCGGGCTGGAAGGACACGGACGGGGACGGCATCCGCGAGAAGAACGGCGTCAAGGCGGAGTTCGTCATCAACGGGCGCGCGAATGATCTGCAGCGCTACAACACGGCGGTTGCGCTCGCCGACGATGCAAAGAAGCTCGGCATCAATATCATCGCGAAGTCGACGCCGTGGTCGGAGGCACGCAAGGTCGCGCGTAACATCCCAACGACATGGGCGTTCGGCGACTACACGCCGCAGGCGCTCTATAACTACTTTCATTCGTCTCAGATCGGCGTCAACGTCATCAATAACCCCGCCGTTTACCACAATCCCACGGTCGATATGCACATCGACAAGGCAATGGCGGCAACGTCAAACGAGGAGGCGCTGCGCGAGTTCAAGGCGGCACAGTGGGACGGCGTGACCGGGCCGAAGGTCGATCTCCCGTATCTCTGGATTGCAACGGTGCAGGTGCCGTATTTCGTCAATGAACATCTCGATATTGGAACGCTCCATGTCGGCGAGCGCGGGCAGGGCATGGGCATCCTCGCCAATATCGACGAATGGCAGTGGAAGTAATCGGATGACGACGCATATGGCACGACTCCTCGGACGCAGCACGCTGCGGCTGGTACTACTGTTGATCGCCGTGAGCATCGTCAGCTTTATCCTGCTGGCGCACTCGCCGATCGATCCGATCGACGCGTACTTCGCGAATAAGACGGCGTCGGCGGAGCAGCACGCGCTGGTTGCGGCGTATTGGGGCTTTGACCGCCCGCCGCTCGACCGCTTCCTTTTGTGGGGCGGGCATATCCTGCACGGGGACTTCGGCATGTCCTTCATCTACCGTGCGCCTGTGCTCGAAGTCATTGGGGAAAAGTTTCGCTTGACGCTGCTCCTCATGATGACGGCGTGGGCGCTCTCGGGCATCATTGGCTTTGTGCTTGGTGTATTGGCGGGGATGTACCGCGACAGTGTGCTCGATAAGGCGATTCAAGGATTTTCTCTGCTCTGCGTGTCCGTGCCGATTTTTTGGCTCGGGCTGCTCTTTTTGATGATTTTTTCCGTTCAGCTGCAGTGGTTTCCGCTCGCGCTCGCGGCTCCCATCGGGAAACTGCACGAGGAGGTGACGCTGGCGGATCAGATTCGGCATCTGATTCTCCCTGCGCTTACGCTCAGTGTGACGGGGATCTCCTCGATCACACTCCAAACCCGGGAGAAGCTGCTCGAGGTGATGAGCACGAATTACATGCTCTTTGCCGAGGCGCGCGGCGAATCCCTGTGGCAGCGCGTGCGGCGGCATGGTCTGCGCAATATCGCCTTGCCTGCGATTACCTTGCAGTTTGCGTCGTTCAACGAGCTGTTCGGCGGCGCGATCCTTGCGGAGACGGTGTTTTCCTATCCCGGGCTTGGCGGCACGGTGACGCTGGCGGGACTGCGCGGCGATCTCTCGCTGCTGCTCGGCATCGCGATCTTCAGCGCGATATTTGTCTTTGCGGGCAATCTCATTGCGAATATCCTCTACGGCATCGCCGATCCCCGCCTGCGCGAGGGGAGGGAGACGTCATGATGAAGGCTTTGGCACTGTCTGCGGCAGGAGGGCTGAACCTGCGCCGACGGTATTTGATTTTTGCCGTGATTGCGGCGTCCTTTCTCGCGGGGCTGTTCCTCTGGGGCGTTACAATGCCGGAGAGCGCCTATGCGGTGAACTACGGGCAGAAGAATCTCGCGCCGTCGATATCGCACCTCTTTGGCACGGACTATATGGGGCGGGATATGTTTGCCCGCTCGGTCAAAGGGATGTCGATCAGTCTGCAAATCGGGTTCGGCGCGGCCTTCTTCAGCTCGTGTATTGCGCTGCTGCTCGGCACGCTGTCCGCCGCCTTTGGGGGAAAGGTAGATCAGGTCGTCCTTTGGCTCGTGGATCTCTGCATGGGGATTCCGCATATCCTGCTCATTTTGATGATTTCGGTCATGCTCGGCGGCGGCGTTGCGGGCGTTTCCACCGGGATCGTTGTGACACACTGGCCGCGGCTCACGCGCGTGATCCGCGCCGAGGTCATGCAGCTCCGTACGGAGCCGTACATCATGGCGGCGCGGCATTACGGGCACTCGTGGCTGACCGTGGCGCGACGGCATTTCGTGCCTCATGTTCTGCCGCAGTATATCATCGGACTGGTGCTGCTCTTTCCTCACGCCATCATGCATGAGGCGGCGGTGAGTTTTCTCGGCTATGGGCTGCCGCTCGACATGCCCGCGATCGGCATTATCCTCTCGGAATCGATGCGTTACCTTGCCCTCGGCATGTGGTGGCTCGCGTTCTTCCCGGGATTTTTGCTGCTCGTTGTCGTATTGCTGTTTGACCGGTTGGGTACCGCACTGCGCGAGATCATTGACCCGCAGCGCGTGCAGGCGTAGGAGGGGATGCGTATGACCGGTGAGATTCTTTTAGAGGTCGAGCACCTCTCGGTATCCTTCCGCATGTATCGGAACGCGCTGACACACACGCTCTCGTCAGGCGTCAGCGACGTCAGTCTGCGCCTGCACCGCGGTGAGATCATCGCGGTCGTCGGGGCGAGCGGTTCGGGCAAAAGTCTGCTCGCGCACGCCGTGCTCGGGATTCTGCCCTACAATGCCGTGATGAGCGGAGAGATGCGCTACTGCGGCGCACCTCTTGATGCCGCGCGTCAAAAGGTATTGCGCGGGCAGGAGATCGCGCTGATTCCGCAGTCCGTAACCTATCTCGACCCGCTCATGCGCGTCGGCACACAGATTCGCGGGCTGCATGGGACGCAGGAGAATATGGAGGCGACACTGCGCCGCCTGCATTTGGAGGAGCATGTCACCGCGCTGTATCCGTTTCAGCTTTCGGGCGGGATGGCGCGGCGTGTGCTCTTTTCGACCGCTGTGATTACGGACGCCGCGCTTATTATTGCCGATGAGCCGACGCCCGGGATGGATGCCCGGAGCGCCGCCGAGGCACTGCAGATTCTGCGGGAACTCGCGGATACGGGCAAAGGTGTACTGTTGATCACGCATGATATTGATCTTGCCGCCCTCGTTGCGGATACGGTTGCCGTATTTTACGAAGGCCGCAGTGTCGATATGGTTCCGGCGGCGGCATTTCGCGGAGACGGTACGGCGCTCGCGCATCCCTATACGCGGGCGCTGTACCATGCGCTGCCGCAGAATGGATTTGCCTGCTATACGGCAGAGGAAGTGGCGCGGATGGCCGCAGCGGGAGGTGCGTAAATGCTGTCCATACAGAATGTTTCCTATCGATATGGGAGCGCCGCACCTGTTCTGCGCCATGTTTCGCTCGAGATCGCACGCGGCGAGCGTGTCGCACTGCTCGGACCGAGCGGCTACGGGAAAAGCACGCTTGCACTCCTACTCGCGGGCTATCTGCCGATGCAGGAAGGCAGGATCACGCTGGGCGGGAATCCAATCCTGCGGAGCGGCTACTGCCCCGTGCAGCTCGTCTATCAGCACCCGGAGAAAGCCATGGATCCGCGTTGGAAACTGGCAAAAACACTCTCCGAGGCGTGGGACATTCCCGCCGAACTCTTCACCGCCATGGGTGCAGAGGAACATTGGCGTTCCCGCTTCCCACACGAACTCTCAGGCGGGCAGCTGCAGCGTCTCTCGATCCTGCGTGCGCTGAATCCTGCGACGCGCGTCCTCATCGCGGATGAGATCACGGCGAGTCTCGACCCCATCACACAAGCACAGATCTGGTCGGTGATCTCAGGGCAGGCGGCAGAGCACGATATGACGCTCATTGTCATCACGCACAACGAACATCTTGCGAAGCGGATATGTACGCGGATCGTGCGTGTCGAGGAATTGCAGGACACTGCGGAACATTGATTTTGTAAAAATACGATTGTTAGAAAAACGCCGGCGGCGAAGGTTTTACCCTTTGCCGTCGGCGTTTTTTGCGTGCGGAAATTTTTATGAAGAATAAGAAAGCATTTTATATCGTCAGCGCCCCGTACCGACCTCGGCATTGCTCAAACCAAACTCCAATAAAATACCGATCAGCTCGTTGCGTGTACGACCCGTTTTCGCAGACAGATCCTCAATGCCGTCGAAGATTTCCTCCTTGATGCGAATGGAAAAAATCTTATAGCCGTCCTCACCCTTCGGGGGCTTTTTTGTGATGATCAATTTTCCTGTCATACTATCACCTCTGTTATATCATACGAAAGCGACATACAACAAAGTATGATAAGAACATATATGTATTTTTTAAATTAGGAAAACATATAAAATCATATATATGCTTATTTAGAAAACAAAAATTACGATATAAATATTGTAAGTAAAAATATGTTATATTTTATGTTATAAAATATAGGAGGTGGAGGAATGAAAACAATGTCTGTTCCGCATACGCTCGGAGCATTATCGGCAGGGATGCCGCAGGAGCTCAGGGGGAAGACGGAGGAGCGTGGGGATGTACGGACGAGTTTTGCCGATGTGCTCGCGGCATCGGAGCGGCGCGTGAATTTTTCGCGGCACGCCGTGCGACGGCTTGAGGAGCGCGAGATCGTGCTCTCACCGCAGGAACTTGAACGCCTTGACGGCATGGTGGATCGCATGGCGGCGAAGGGGGCACGGCAGGCGCTCATCCTCATGAACGATACCGCGTTCGTGCTCGCAGTGCCAAAGCGTACCGTCATTACCGTGCTGGACGGCGAACATGCGAAAGACAATATTTTCACGAACATTGACAGTGCGGCAATACTCTGAGCCGGACCTTCGGGGGAGCTCTTGGCTGCTGAACGAGTGAAGCAGCGTGCTGCAGAAAAGGAAGGTTGATTCATTATGATGCGTTCTATGTTTTCGGGTGTCTCGGGGCTGAAATCCCATCAGACACGAATGGATGTCATCGGCAACAACATCGCGAACGTCAACACGACGGGCTTTAAGGCCGGGCGTGTGACGTTTGAGGATATGCTGTCGCAAACCTTGTCGGGGGCAGCAGCCCCGGGGACGACCATTGGCGGGACGAACCCCAAACAGATTGGTCTTGGCGTGAGTGTGGGCAGTATAGATACCATCTTTACCGATGGATCTGTGCAGGGAACGGGAAAGAATACGGATCTCGCTCTTTCCGGTGGTAATTCGACGTTTATTGTGAAACGTGGAGAGCAGACCTATTACACGCGTAACGGTGCCTTTGAGTTTGACGCGAAGGGGAATTATGTCTTGCCGGGTTCCGGACTCCATGTGCAGGGCTGGGTGAATAAGACCACGGAGCACAGCAAAGTATCCACCGAAGGCGCGGTGGAAAATATTGTCGTAGAGACGGGAAAAATGATGCCGCCGAAGGCTACGGAGAAGGCGACCTATTCGGAGAACCTAGACTCCACTACACCTATGATTACAGGGTATACCTTCTCGGATACAAGAACGACTCCGCCAACCGCGGTTGTGCGTACAAGTGCGAATGACGGGATGTATATCACTGCAAGTGAGGCGCAGCCGGTTACACTGAGCCTGAGCGACGGGACGAAACGGACGGTTACATCCGGCACATATACGATTGGTCGTTCTATGCCGAAGGTAACGTCATTTGCTTATTACGATACCTTGGGGAAAAACATGAGAGCGTCGTCTTTATGGAAAAAGCCATTACCACGACGGTAACCTATACGGATAAGGACGGGAACGCCGTTACGAAGCGTGCCAGCACATGGATTGTGAGACCGGGGAATCCTGAGGTGACCAACACAGACGGTTCAAAGACGAAGCACACAATAGCGGCAACAACGCTTGCGTTTGACGAAGACGGGGCACTGCGTGCAGGCGTGCTCGGGGATACACAGACAGTGCAATCGGATCCGAAAAGTCATGTGACAACACCTGTTGTACCGCCGTCCACAACGGCGAACAGTTCGGAAGTTGCAACCTTGAAAGCAGAGCATACAAAGCCCAATGGAGCAAGGCAAAACAAGAGTCTGTGAAGAAAAGTCTGTAAATCGGATCTTCTATGATGTGTGCAAGTGTTAATCAGGCAATCTGTTCGGATACATAATGGCCAGTTCGCCTCGGATTTTACCCCAGTTCTTTATCGGCATCGTCCATTTCTTAGTGGCTTCAAACGTCGTCAAATAAAGAACCTTTAATAACGCTTGTGCACTAGGAAATACGCTCCGTTGTCGATTTAATCTGCGGTATGATGCATTAAGACTCTCTATGATATTCGTGGTATAAAATGCGGTGCGAACACCCATAGAGAACTTGAATATCGGTGTTATGACGTCCCAATGATCATACCATCTCCGCATGGCCGCTGGATAATGGGAACTCCATTTTTTATCTGCCTCTTCTAGTCTTTTGAGGGCGGTCTTTTCATCAGGAGCCGTGTATATGCTGCGAAGATCCTTGGCAAAGAATTTCATGTCCTTATGCGCCACATATTTCAGGGTATTGCGTACCATGTGTACGATGCAGCGCTGATGCTCCGTTTCCGGAAAGGCCGCCTCTACCGCTTCCTTGAGCCCGCTGAGCCCGTCAGAGCAAAGGATAAGAACATCTTGAACCCCCCCGATTTTTTAGGCTGTTAAGAATGCCAAGCCAATATTTGCTGCTCTCATTTTCTCCAATTTCAATGGTTAAGACTTCTTTTCGCCCGGCATCGTTAATCCCTACAACGACGTAGGCCGCAAGTTTGCTTACGATGCTGTCCTGACGCACGGAAAAATGGATGGCATCAATGAAAACGATCGGGTAAACGCTGACAAGGCAGCGGTTCTGCCATTCCTCAATGTGGGGCAGAATCTTATCGGTTACGTCGGATACAAATCCTTCCGATGCCTCAAAACCGTAGATGTCATTGATCGTTTCGGAAATCTGTCTCGTAGTCATTCCCTTGGCATACATGGATATGATTTTCTGATCAATCGCAGAGATATCCTTCTGCCGCTTTTTTACCACCTGTGGTTCAAAAGAAGACTGTCGGTCTTGGGGGACTTCAATCCGAACGCTCCCATAGCTGCTGTTTAATGTCTTGGATTTGTACCCATTGCGAGCGTTCTCATTGGCGGAGCGTTGGGATTTTTCGTAGCCTAAATGGCTGTCCATTTCTGCCTCCATCATTTCCTTGATGGTTCCGCCCAGCAGGTCTTTTAGTGCGTCTTGGATGTCGGATGTGCTCTCAATGTCATACTCTTGAAAGAGTTGCTGAATGATCGCTCTTTTCCCATCGGTCATTTTGACTTTGTGAACTTCTTTTTGTTGTTTTGCCATAAACAAAGACCTCCCATGATTTGATTTTACCATAGAAGTCCTTATTCCTTCGAGTCGGAAGTTTTTACAGAATTTCTTTCACACACTCCAAAACAACACAATTTCACTTCAGTTCGCCGACTCCGAATCACCGCTCACCCAGTATGCGGGGCATGATACAATCAAAGCGGCTGCGGACGGCTATACCGACGGTACGTTGGCGTCTGTATCTATTGATACATCCGGCGTGATTACGGGCACCTATACCAATGGCGTTCGAAGAGCAGAGGCTCAGGTAGCCGTTGCCAAATTCCCAAATCCTTCAGGACTTACAAAGCTTGGCGGAAATCTTTATCAGGAATCGAACAATTCCAACGTGAAAACCGTTCAGCCTCAGACTGTTGAGACTGCCGGCGCAAAAATTACGCCGTCCTCGCTCGAGATGTCGAACGTCGACATCTCCGATCAGTTCTCCGACATGATCATCACACAGCGCGGATTCCAGTCGAACTCGAAGATCATTACCGTCTCCGACGAGATGCTCGAGACGCTGATTAACATGAAGCGGTAACATAATATTTCGGTAAACGAAAACGGGGCGATTGCACGAATCAAAGTGCAATCGCCCCGTTTTGTCGTGTTATACGGCGGCTTCTTTTTGATAGAGTTCGGTGAGCGCATCCTGCAGGACTTTTGAGATGTTGAGTTTTTTCTGTGCGGCGAACGTATCGAGCCACGCGGGAATCGTGAGATTCTTGCGTACGGATTTTTTCCCATACTTCGCGGCGTATGCATCCATATCGAGAGAGAGGAGGCTGACGAACCCCTCTCCAATATCGGGATCGGGACGAATATCGCTGAAATTGCTCGCAGGGGGCGCTTCTTTTCCGTCCTCAATCTCGCCTAGAATCCATCCGGAAGCCGCATCTTCCCCCATGGCAATCGCTTCGGCAAGCGAATTTCCACCCGTCACACAGCCTGGAAGATCGGGGACGGTCACACAATATGCGGTAGAATCCGGATCGGGATAAAAGACTGCAGGGTAAACGAGCTGCATAAAAATACCTCCTTTTTGGGAATATTGATCTCAGAGATGAGTGCCGGCAGCTTTCAAGATATTCTTTACAATGAACAAAGGAATGTCTCCCGGATGGTTTGGTACGGTTAAAGTCTTAGCACTTGCATCGCATTGATATTGGTTATGAGAGCCTTTGGTTCATACCACATGCCAACCGTGTCGTTTCAAAATACGGTCGAGTTCTATATAACGCATCTTTCAGCCCCTTTTAGTTAGATTATACACATAATGCGCAGTTTTTCAAGAGAAAAGTAGGACTGCCCATCTGTATGAAAATGATATATGCCCTATATAGATAGACCTCTTTGTATCATTTCCGATGCTTCCCTTTTTTCGCCGTTCTTCGGGGGCGTGCGGTTCGACGGGCACGGGCGCCGTTCCTTTTCGAAAACCGAGCCATATGAACGCCGCGAGGGCGAGGAGTCCGAACGCAAGGGCTCCCGTCTGGGCACTCGTGAAGAGTCCGAGGTATTTCTCCGTGTAGTCCCCGCGGAAATACTCGAGGAGGAACCGCACGCCGCTGTACAGCATGACGTAGAGGGCGAAGCACTGTCCGCGCGCGTGTCCGTAGGCACGGAACGCAAGGAGGAGGGCAAAGATAACGATGTCGAGCTGGCCCTCCCATACCTCTGCGGGCCAGAGCGCCTGTGCGCCGTAGGTATGGTAGGCGAGTGTGCTCTCCGGGTAGAGGATACCGAAGCTACCGCCCGTGGGCGCGCCGAACGCGTCGCCGTTGAGGAGGTTCGCACAGCGTCCGAGCGCCTGCCCAAAGACGATGGCGGGGGCGAGGACGTCCATGAAATGCAGGGTGTCAAGGCGGTGCCGGCGGCAGTAGAGGATGCCGACCACGACGCCGAGGAACACGCCGCCCTGGATCGCCATGCCGCCCTGCCAGACGTTCAGCAGCTCGGTGAGGTGATGCCGGTAGTAGTCCCAGTCAAAGAAGAACACGTCCCAAAGGCGCGCGCCGAGGAGTCCTGCGATGCCGCAGTAGATGCCGATGTCGGCGACGTGCTTTTCATATCCTCTGCCGTCCGCCTTTGCGAGGAAGTAGCCGACGCCCGTCGCGAGCAGGATGGAGAGAGAGATGACGACGCCGTAGGCGCGGATGGGGAAGTCTCCGATGTAGAAAAGATACTGATGCAAGGAACGGCGCTCCTTTACTCCGCCGCAAAGAGCGGCAGTTCGGCGAGGAAGATGATGTCCTCCCGCTTCACGGCGTTGCCCTCGGCGAGGACGGCGGCTTGTCCGATGACATGACCGCCCGCCTTCTCGGCGAGACTGCGCAGGGCGGTCATGGAGCCGCCCGTGCTGATGACGTCGTCGAGGAGGAGCACGTTCCTGCCCTCGATGCGTTCAATGTCTGTGTTCATGAGATAGAGCCGCTGTTTGCCCATGGTGGTGATGGACTCGTCCTCGACCCAGATGGGATCTTCCATATATGCCTTGACGGATTTGCGCGCTGTGACGTAGTAGGGCATATCGATCTGCCGTGCAAGTGCGGCGGCGAGGGGGATGCCCTTGGTCTCGGCGGTCATGATGATGTCGGTCTCCTGCGGAATCTTTTTCGCGAGGTCGCGCGCGCAGCATTCGCACAGCTCGACGTCGCCGAGCATGACGAAGCCCGCGATGGCGAGCGTTTCGTTGAGGTTGATGATGGGGAGGGTGCGCGTGCACCCTGCGACGGTCAGATCGTAGAATCTTTTTGCCATTTCCCTTAGAATCCTTTCTCAGTGAGTGTGAGTTCGAGTGCGTTCAGTACGTCGTTCACGTTCTCCTCCGTGATGACGAGCGGCGGCTGGAATGCCATGACGTTGCGCCGGACGCCGTTCTTGCCGACGATGAAGCCGCGGCCTTTGAGCGATTCGAGTACGGCGTCTAGCTCTGCGGCGGCGGGGGATTTCTCCTTGTCCGCGTGGACGAACTCGGCGCCGACCATGAGTCCGAGACCGCGGACGTCGCCGATGATGGGGTGGCGGCGCTGAATCTCCTTTAGCCCCTTGCGGAGCTGTTTGCCGCGCGCATCGGCATTGCCCATGAGGTCGTGTTCCTCGATGTACCGGATGACGCCAAGCCCCGCCGTGGTGGAGACGGGATTGCCACCGAGGGTCGACGCGCCGGGCTTCGTATAGGTGTCGGCGATTTTCGCCGATGCGATGAACGCGCTGATGGGCGCGCCGTTGCCGAGCGCCTTTGCCATGGTCATGATGTCCGGGACGACGCCGAAATGCTCGATGGCGAACATCTTGCCCGTCCGCGCAAAGCCCGTTTGCACCTCGTCGGCGATGAAGAGCGCGCCGTAGTGTTCGAGGATTTCCTTCACGCGCTTGAAATAACCCTTGGGCGGGACGATGATGCCCGCGTTGCCCTGGATGCTCTCGGCGATGAATGCGGCGGGATGCCCGGACGTTACGTTCTTGATGGTGTCCTCAAGGGCGTTCGCGCAGTCGAGCCCGCAGGCTTCCGCCGATTTTCGGTGCGGACAGCGGTAGCAGTACGGATTCGGCACGAAGTTGATGCCGCCGACGGGATTCGGGTCGGTGCGCCACATGGAGATGCCCGTGAGGCTCATTGTGAGCTTCGTCCGCCCGTGCAGTCCGCCGCGCAGGGCGAGGAACTCGCTGCTGCCCGTGTAGATCTGCGCGAGGAGCGCCGCGCCCTCGTTCGCCTCGGTGCCGGTGGAGCAGAAGAAGCTCTTTTGCAGATCGCCGGGGGTGATGCGCGCGAGCTGCTCGGCGAGGTTGACGAAGTTCTCCGTGAGGTAGATGTTGCAGACGTGCTGGAGAGTCTCCGCCTGCGCGGTGACGGCGGCGGTGATCTCGGGATTGCAGTGCCCGCAGTTGATGACGGAGACGCCGGCGAAACAGTCGAGATAGCGCCGTCCCTCGCTGTCGTAGAGGTACTGCATCTTGCCGCGCACGATCTGGCGCGGCTCACTGTAAAAATGCCCGAGACAGGGCATGATGTATTTCTTCTTTTTTTCGAGGATGGCGGCGGCGCCGATGTATTGCGTTTCGCCGCGGGAGGTTGTTCCCATATCGCTCCTTTTTTCGAATTAGATGGAATTTCTGCTCTGCCGGAACCGGTAGGTGCCGATGCCGAGCGGGCGCGGGGAGAGCTCTTTGAGCCTTTGAAAATCCGCTTCCTCGTATCCGTCCGCACCTGCGGCAAGGCGGTCGAGCGCGGCGCGGTAGATGCGGACGATCTCGCCCGTGAGCGCGGCACTATAGTCCTGCGCTTCGATGCGCAGTGCGCCGAGCCCCGTGAATTTCTCAAGGTAGGAATAGAGACAGAGATCGTTTGCAAAGTAAATGTGATTGCGCCCGTACTGGTCGATGCGGATGGAATGCACGCCGCCCGCCTCGTTGCGGAAGGCGTAGTGCCGATCCATGACCTCGGGCTGCGAGAGCTCGCTGTAGGCGGGCAGGGACATCGCGGGGAAATTGTAGTCGCAGATCATCGACTCGTACGAACCGTGCACGACCGCCTCGATGGGGAGCACGGCGTTCTCTGCGATGTCGCGCAGTTGGCGGAAGGAGAGCTCGTAGGAGGCTGTCGCCATCGTGAGACCGTTTTCCCGCAGAAACGAGACGGCGAGATGGTTGAAGATGTTGAACGAGTGATCCGCCTGCACGGGGAGCGTTGTGAGCGTCTTGGCGAGCTTCAACGTGCCGAGGTTGCCGACCATGATGCCGTCCACGGGAATATCTCGGAGCGCGGTGAAAAACTGTTCGATCTCGCCGCATTCGCGCCGCATCGTCGTGCGCGGCGTGAGGGCGACGACGCGTGTCTTTCCTCCCGCGTAGTCCGCGATCTCCGCGTAGTCGCGGAGTTTCCACGGGCGGTTCGGGCGGAGCGCTTCGCCGCCGACGTAGACCGTATCGGCGCCGGCGTCGATCGCCGCGCGCGCCGCCGCGGGTGTGCCGACGCGCACGCTGAGTCGATGCTCCGACGGTTGGCGCGCACGGATGGGCTCCTCTGCGCGGAGTACGTCGTCGTCGAATCCCGCCTCCTCGACCGCCTTACTGAAAACCGCGGTTCGCGCTCGCCCGTCATGCCGATGTCGACGGCGGTCGGCTGACCAAAGGCGAACGTCGTCGTATAGTCGCGCACGCGGTTGTCGTAGAGCGTGCGCCAGCCCTCTTCGTCCGTCGTGTATCCGTTCGGATCGGCGATATACGCGTCGATGGCGCGGCGATAGGTCGAGACAAGCCGCCCGATAAATTCGGGCGAGCGCATCCGTCCCTCAATTTTGAACGAATAGACGCCCGCCTGTATCAGCGCGGGGATGGAGCGGTACATGCACATGTCCTTGAGTGCGAGCTTGTAAGGTCCGGGGCTGCTTTCGTCAAGCACCGCGCCCGTCTCCTCGTCGATGAGAGCGAACGGCCAGCGGCAGATTTTCATGCAGCGGCCGCGGTTGCCGCTCTGCCCGAAGAGGACGCCCGAGTGAATGCATTGACCGCTCTCGGAGATGCACATGTCGCCGTGCATGAAGTATTCGACCTCGATGCCCGTGCGTTCGCGGAAGAGCGCGAGCTCGGAGAGCGTCATCTCGCGGCCGACGACGATGCGTGTGATGCCGTATTCCTTGAGCTTTTCAATCGCGTGCTCGTTGTGCGTATTCATCATGACGGACGTGTGCAGCGGGACGCTGACGCCCATTTCATGCACGAGCTGGAGCACGGCAAAGTCCTGTACGAGGATCGCGTCGGGGCGGATCTCGTCGAGATACGCGAGGTAATCGCGCAGCGCGGGCAGTTCCTCGTTGCTGATGAGATTGTTGAGCGTGACATAGAGCTCGACGTTGTGCGCGTGCGCGTATTCGACCGCGGCTTTCAGCCGCTCGTCGTCAAAATTGAAATCGCCCTCGTGGAGCCGCATATTGAAATGTTTGCCGCCGAGATAGACGGCATCCGCGCCCGCTTCGATGCCCGCGGTCATGGCGTCCCATGTGCCGGCGGGGGCAAGCAGTTCGACGGATTTACGGTGTAACAGCATCGTGAAAATTACTCCTTCTGATCGGAGAACGCGCTCCTGTCAAAGGGGGGCTATTCTCCCATGTTATGATGATTATAGCAGGAAAAGTACTTTCTTTCAAATGATGGGCGCCATGCGGACAAAGATAAATTGCATTGGTCTCTGACCTATGCTAGAATACGCGTAGGGCGTCGTCTTTTTTGTGGAAAAGACGAGCCGCTGCTTCGCATAAGCATGCGGGGTGGATGTCGCATCTCGAACGAGAGGCGTGGATTGAAACCGGAGCGATAAGGCATGGGATATTTCTATAAGGCGATGTCAATAATTACAATAATTGATTTCGGAGTGATAACGTATGAAAAACTTAAGGAGATGGTATCATAGAAAAATGAGGAAGAGATAAAAAGTGCGGATTCCATGGGCATGAAATACCGTGTCGATTTTGGGGGATACAAAAGTGCAGGGGAGCATCAATGCACGACTTGCCGAAAAGACCGGATTTAGCGAAGAAGCTAGAAGCTGTATGGAAACTCAAAGAGGTGTTACGAACAATGTTTGAAAACAACGACTCATCGGCGCGTCTTAAGGGGACAATAGAGATGCGTCGACTTTATTTGGATCGAACACAACAATAAAACTGATGTCTTATCGACCGGAAAAGCGCATCGGGGTGTCACCGGGCATAAAAAGACGGCGTAGATTATGCGCTAGAGGGTATACTTAAACTGAGGGACAGATATAATGTGCGCCGAGCGACCGAGCCCTCCAGTAGAGCGCATCCTCTGCGGGCGGGTGAGGAGGTATGCCGATATACAGGGAATCTCTTTCTAGTAGTTTGGCAGATGAAGCGTTGGGAAAAACTGCTATAGGTTTTATTAGAGTAACTCTTTATGTGTGCGAAAGTGGAGTGAACAGAAAATACCGTAATAAATATAATAGGAATACCGTATCAAAGGAGGGCTGTGGGACAAAACGGTGAGAAAAAACATATTTGTGGCAAGTAATACCCACGAATATGTGGCAAAAGAAACCTTCCATGGAACCTTTTGCGTCGCGCCGCGCATGCGGCGTGTGGATTGAAACACGGTGATTATATCATGCCGAGGGAGTAAAGAAAGTCGCGCCGCGCATGCGGCGTGTGGATTGAAACGAGGAGACGGCGGAATACAAAGAGATCACCGCCAGTCGCGCCGCGCATGCGGCGTGTGGATTGAAACCATCTGCAGGTTGGGGCGTTATTTGCTTCGCACGGTCGCGCGCCGACGAGTGCGTGGATTGGCACTTGTAGATTTGTCTACGATTTGCCTACAAAATCTTGCTTCACTTGACACAGTCACGCAGATTAAAATTCATGAGAACTTTTCAATTGATTTTGAAAATTTTATGGGAATAGCAATTGAAACACTTGTACCTTTGCGTTATGTATGATATACTATCGTCATATCCAAGATGAGGGCGCTTGTTTTTTGAGGCGGCGACGTTACAACTTGTGTTGAATCGCGTGGATTGAAACATTGCCGATCCGTTGAGACCAAGAGTGAGAGTGTATCGTGTCGCCCTAACAACAGTGTGGATTCAAACGATATTATAGAAACGACATTATTATAGGCAACAAGAACCGGAGTGTGGTAAGATTTGCTTCACGATATTCAAATCGGCAGATATTTACCGGGGGATTCGTTCCTGCACCGCATGGATGCGCGTGTAAAAATCCTCTTACTGATCGGGTTCTTGTTGCTTATTTTCTTTGTGGAAAATCCGGCGGGATTTGCCGTCCTCTCCGTCGCAGTTGGTGTTCTGATGGTGATGTCTCGTGTGCCTCTGATGATGCAGCTGCGCTCGGTTCGTCCGATTCTGTGGATTGTTGTCTTTACATTCTTTGTTCATCTCTTTATGACGCCGGGGGAGGAAGCGTTTCGGCTTGGTGTGTTGACGGCGACGTGGGAGGGGCTTGCACGCGGCGGCTATATCGGATTGCGCCTGATCCTTCTCATTTTGCTGAGCACGCTGCTCACGCTGACGACGAGTCCGCTGCGTCTGACAGATGGGCTGGAGGCGCTGATGTCGCCGCTGCGGCGTGTAGGTGTGCCGGTGCATGAGCTTTCGATGATGATGACGATCGCGCTGCGCTTTGTGCCGACGCTTCTTGAGGAGATGGATCGCATTATGAAGGCGCAGAAAGCGCGGGGGATGGACTTCGAACAGGGGAATATTCTGCGGCGAATGCGCGCGATTGTGCCCATTCTCGTGCCGCTATTCCTCTCGGCGTTTCGCCGGGCGGACGAGCTGGCACTTGCGATGGAGGCACGGTGCTATCAGGGTGGCGAGGGGCGTACGCGGATGAAGGAGATGCGCATAGGGCGGCTCGACTACGCGGCGGTTGCGATCTTTTTGACTGGGGCGGCGGGTGTTTGTGCCGTGAGTCTTGGAGGCTCGTATCTTGCGCCCTGAGCATATGGAGATAATGAAGGCACGTGCGCGTAATATCGCACTGCGCCTTTCCTATGACGGTACGCGTTACCATGGGTTTCAGCGACAATCACTGCCTGTTGTTGCGGTACAAAATGTGCTGGAAAAGGTGCTTGCGGAGGTCTGCGGGGAATCGGTGGAGCTTGCGGCGGCGGGGCGTACGGATACGGGCGTACACGCCTATGGGCAGGTGGTTAATTTCTTCACGGACGGGCGGATTCCGGTTGCGCAGCTGCCGCGTGCGGTGAACGGGCTCCTGCCGCCCGATATTGCGGTGATGGCAGCGTGGGAGGCGGAACGGGATTTTAGTGCGCGTCACTCTTCGACGGGCAAGGCGTATCTTTACCGTATCGAGCGGTGTACGGTTCCGAACCCGTTTACGCGCAATTATGCGTGGCAGATCTTTCGTCCCCTTGATGTGGCGGCGATGCGCACGGTGCTCAGGCTGCTTGTCGGCACACACGACTATAGTTCGTTTCGTGCAGCTGGGGGCGCGCCGATGTCGCCTGTGCGCACGCTGGACGAGATCCGTCTCGATGAGGAGGAGGGCGGGCAGCTTTCCTGCTATATGCACGGAAACGGGTTCCTCTACCATATGGTGCGCAATATCATGAGCACGGTCGTTCATGTGGGGCTGGGGCGTATTTCTACGGACCGTTTCACCGAGATTTTTGCAGCGCACGATCGGCGTTTGGCAAGCCCAACAGCGCCCGCCTGCGGGCTTTATCTGCTCCATGTAGACTATGCGGGGCGCACGGATGTGCCGGACTGAAAGGGGCGGACGCCATGGAGCAAGTGTTTCCGGAGAGACTTGTGGCGGCAGCGATGCGTGATCTGCGCGCCGGCACTCGTGAGGGTGGGGCACAGGGCAGTCCGGTTGTTGCGCTCGTGAACGCGATTCTAGGAGCCGGGCTTTCCGAGGGGGCGACGGACATCCACCTCGAGCCTCAGGGCGGCGGGATGCGTATCCGCCTGCGTGTGGACGGGCTGCTGCGGGAAATTGCGCCGCATCTGCCAAGAGAGCTCGCTCCCGTTGTGATTGCGCGACTCAAGGTGATGGCGGGCATCGATACGGCAAAGCGCAACCGCCCGCAGGATGGTAAGCTCTCCCACTCGCATGAGGGGCGTGTTGTGGATATGCGTGTTGCGGTGCTTCCCGTTATGGACGGTGAGCGGATGGTTGTGCGCATTATGGATGCGGACGCGCGGTTTCTCGGTTGTGCGGAGTTGGGCTTTTCCGCGCGGAATCTCTCACTTTTTGAAAGCCTGATTCGTCGCCCGACGGGGCTGCTCCTCCTCTGCGGACCGATGAACTCGGGCAAGACGACGACGCTCTATGCGGCGATTGCGGCGCTCAGCGATGTGAGCTGTAATATCATGACGCTCGAGGATCCTGTGGAGCGGCGCATCGATGGGGTGAGCCAAATACAGGTAAATCCGGAGGCGGGGCTGACGTTTGTCGCAGGACTGCGCGCGGCGCTCCGGCAGGATGCGCAGAAGATCCTTCTCGGTGAGATCCGCGATCGAGAGACAGCGGAGATGGCGGTGCGTATCGCGCTGACGGGACATGCGCTCTTTTCGACGCTGCACACGGAGGATGCGGTGTCGGCGGTCTTTCGCATGGCGGAAATGAGCGTGCCGCGCTATCTTCTTGCGGCGACGCTCTCGGGGGTGATTGCGCAGCGGCTGGTACGTCGTATCTGTCCGCACTGCCGTGAGCGCTATACACCGGGAGAAAAAGAAGCGGCACAGCTCGGCGCGTTTTATCAGGAGGGGCTGCAACTCACACGCGGACGGGGCTGCGCGCATTGTCGCGGCACGGGCTATAGCGGTCGCATGGCGATCCATGAGGTGCTGCCTGTCTCCGAACGCATTCGCGGCGCAATCCTGCGGGAGGAGGACAAAGCGGCGCTCTATGCGGCGGCAGCGGAGGACGGCGTGGAGACGCTGTGGCAGGACGGCGTGGTCAAGGTGATCAGAGGAGAAACGACTCTGGATGAAGTCGGGAGGGCGCTCTATGGATGAGCAGATGCAATGGGAGAAAATCCTGCGGCGGGCAATCGCGGCGGAGGCGTCCGATCTCCATGTCTCTGCACATCAGCGAGTACAAATGCGCTGTGACGGTGTGCTGTGTGCGGCGGAGATGACGCCGACCGCAGACTTTATGCATGTGCTGACGGCCTCGATGCTCTCCGAGGGGCAGCAGGCGGTACTTGCCGCACAGCATGATGTGGACTTTTCGTGGCAGTACGAGGGACGTCGATTTCGTGGAAATGTATACAGGGTACGGGATGTTCCTGCGCTTGCGTTTCGCCTTTTACCGGCGCGGATTCGTACGCCTGGGGAAATCGGGATGCCCGCTTCGCTCCGTGCGCTCGCTGCGGCACGTGAAGGACTGGCGCTCGTCTGCGGGGCGACCGGCTCGGGCAAGACGACGACGATTGCGGCGCTGCTCGAGGACATCAATCAAACGCGGGCGGCGCATATTGTGACGCTCGAGGATCCGATGGAATACATATTTGCGCCTAAGCGCTCGTTCATTAGTCAGCGAGCTCTTGGGCGCGATTTTTTATCCTTTCCGGCGGGCGTGCGGAGCGCGCTGCGTGAGGATCCTGATATCCTGCTCATCGGCGAAATCCGCGACCGTGAGACGATGGAGGCGGCGCTTTCGGCGGCGGCGACGGGGGTGCTCGTGCTCGGTACGCTCCATACACGCAGTGCTGCGCAGACGGCGCTCCGCGTGGAGAGTATGTTCCCGGCGGATGTGCGTGATGCCGTGCGTGCGGCATTTGCCGATACGGTAACGGGCATCTTTGCACAGCAGCTCCTGCCGTGCGTGTCCGGCGGGCGCGTTGCGCTGATCGAAGCGCTTTGCGCGACGACTGCCGTACGCAATATGATTCGGCAGGGACATTATGCGCAGCTTGACTCCGTGATGATGAGCGGTGCAGCGCAGGGAATGCAGACGGCGGCGATGGCGGAGGCGACTCTGCGGGCAGAGGGGCGCATCCGATGAAGTCGTTTTCCTATCGTGCGTGCGCGACGGATGGAACGCGTGTCAAGGGGACGGTTACGGCGGAGCATCCTGTGAAGGCAGTGCGCAGTCTTGCTGCAGAGGGGCTGACGGTGGTCGATCTCAAGGAGCGGCGTCGTCTGCTGCGCGTGGGGGACATTCGCTTATGGTGCCTTGATGTGCCGTCGGAGGAGGAGCGCATCGCACTCTTTGAGGAACTGGCGGCACTGCTGGCTGCAGGGATGCCGGTTCATGAGGCGCTGGGGCAGATCGCGGCGGGGGCGGATGCCGCATCTGCTTACGGACGGCTTGTTGCCGTGCTCCATGCGGATGTGCTGTGCGGTACGGCGCTGTCACAGGCGATGGAGCGCCGACCGAGGGTGTTCTCACCGAGTGTTGTCGGCATGGTTCGTGCGGGAGAGGAGAGCGGCACGTTGGATCATATCTTTGCGGAGACGGCGGCGTTCCTCACGGAGGCGCATACACTGCGGGAGTCGATGAAAAGCGCGCTTGCGTATCCGCTCTTTTTGCTCGTGGCGACGGGATTTTTGATCGTGCTCATGACGATGTTTATCCTGCCGGTATTTGCCTCTCTCCTGCGCGACCTCGGGGCGGAGCCGCCGCTTCCGACGCGTCTCCTGTTGCAGGCTGCGGATGTATTTACGACTCATCCCTACCTCGTCCCCGGCGCCGCCGTTTTGCTCCTCGTCGGAATGATTGCGCTCGTGCGTGTGCCTGCGCTGCGGTATTATTTGGATGCGTTGCTGCTTTGTGTGCCTGTATTGGGGCGCTTTCTGCGATTTTCGGCGTGGGGGATGATCCTCAGAACTCTAGCTATCCTGATGCACAGCGGTATACGGCTGGACTGCGCGGTGCATTTAGCACGTTCTGTGGCGGGGAACTGCGTGCTCGTCCGCTCGCTCGGGCGCGTGGAGGAACGTCTCATGCAGGGACGCACGCTTGCCTATGCGCTTGCACAGGAGGGACAGCTCCCTCAGCTTTTGCAGGGAATGCTTGCGGCGGGGGAGACGGCGGGTGACCTCGAGAGGCTGCTGCGACGGTCGGCGGACTACTGTAAACGTGTGTCGAAACAGCTCGCGGCGCGCATTGAGGCGCTTGCTGAGCCGATCATGATCGTCGTGATCGGACTCGTGATTTTCTTCGGGGTACTGTCATTCTTACTGCCCGTCTTTGAGGCGATGGATCGGATGATGTAGTTTTTTCGCCAAACTAATTTGAAGTATCGGCAGGGAGGCTTGTATGGCGCGTGTGTATCTTGCACATATGAAGAAAGACGATTTGAATAGGAAAAACGGCGCGCCCCAAGCGCAGTCGCTTTCTGAGCATCTGCGTCACGTTGCCGGTCTGATGTCGGCATCCGCCGAGGCGGCGGGGCTTTCCTCGACAGCGTATCTTATCGGTATCCTGCACGATCTAGGCAAATGCAGCGAGGCGTTTGCAGAATATCTTTCTTGGAGCCATGCACACCCCGGCGACTATAGTAGGAAGGGCACAGTTGACCATTCCTCGGCAGGCGGGAAGCTCCTCATGGCTCGATACGGGGGGAAAAGTGATGACCAACAGCTTGTCATTGAGCTTGCTGCGCTTGCAATATTTTCTCATCATACGGGACTTTTGAATTATATTGGTGAACATGGGCTGATGAACGCCTCCGGCAGAGAAGATGCCTATACGTTTTCACATCGGATGGACAAAGCGGATATACTGACGGGTGTTGACCTTGGATATTTTTTTGAAAATATTATCTCGGAAGAGGAATTGGATAACCTCTTTGCAAAGGCGGTGCATGAGCTGTCTGCGTTGGATGAGCAGATACAAAAACAGAAGTCGGATGAAATATATTTTTTCTATTGGGGTATGGTCATCAAGCTTCTTTTTAGTATGCTCGTGGATGCGGACCGCTTGGACAGTGCGGAGTTTGAACTGGGCGACAATCTGACATGCGCATGGGAGACGAAGCCACTTTGGGAGGAGTTCTCCGCAAAGCTCGAAAAGAAGATTGCGGGCTTTCCCATACCGCGGGAAGAAAAGGCGAAGAGCATCGTACAGCTGCGCCAAAAGATCAGCGACGACTGCCTGCACGCGGCGGAGCAGACGCCGGGCATCTATCGGCTCACTGTTCCGACGGGCGGCGGCAAGACGCTTGCCGGTATGCGTTTTGCGCTCGCGCATGCAAAGCGCTGGCATAAGAAACGAATTATCGTTGTGATACCGTTTACCTCAATTATCGACCAAAATGCCAAGGAGATTCGTGAGATCTTTGACCGGGACGAGGCGGTTCTAGAGCATCACTCCAATGTCATCTTGGAAGAGGATGACGGAGAAGATACGGAGGGCATGGATTGGCGGCGCATCCTAACGGAGCGCTGGGATGTCCCCGTGATATTTACGACGCAGGTGCAGTTTCTCAATACGCTCTTTGCCGGCGGAAACAGTTCCATCAGAAGACTGCACGCGCTGCAGGACAGCATATTGATATTTGACGAGATACAGACGCTTCCCGTGAAATGCACGTATATGTTCAATCTTGCGATAAACTTTCTCAAGGATTTCTGCCGGACGACGACCATTCTGTGTACAGCGACGCAGCCGCCGCTGGAAAAATTGGATTTCCCGATTGATGCCGGGAGGGGCGCCGAGCTGACAACGGATATATCGGAAGTGTTCGACGCATTCCGACGCGTGCGCATCGAAAATTGCTGCCGCGACGGAGGCAGCTCCGTGGAAGATATTGCCGCGGCGATTTGCAGGAGTGCGGAGGAAGAAGGCGATGTGCTCTGCATTGTGAACCTCACGAAGCAGGCGCGGGAACTCTATCGGGGGGTATTGGAGCTCGTTCAGGATGCTGATATAGAGATTCGCGCGGTACACCTGAGCACGAAGATGTGTCCCGCACATCGTAAGAAAGTCCTCGCAGAAGTGCGAGAGGAACTCAGGTGCCGCAAAGAACATCCCGAGAGACGGCTCATTTGCATCAGTACTCAGCTCGTCGAAGCGGGTGTGGATGTTTCGTTCCCCGTCGTTTATCGCGCGCTTGCGGGTTTTTCCTCCATTGCGCAGGCGGCAGGGCGGTGTAATCGGCACGGCGAACTGGCGCAGGGGACTGTGCGCATCTTTGCATTTACCGATGAAAATCTCAGCCGTCTTGAGGATATACAAGCGGGACAAAAAATTGCGCGCGCACTGCTGTTTGAGAAGGAGGCAGATGGGATCCTTTCTCCTCAAGCGATGGAAGAATACTTCCGTAAATTTTATAAAGAGCAAATAGAGGGGCGCATGGGCTACCCCCTGCATGATGGGAATACCTTGCTTGACCTCTTGTCCGTCAACCATGCGGGGGTGAGCGTATGCAAGGAGCGCGGAGATGAGGTACATACCGGTTTTGCGCACGCATTTCATGATGCAGGCCGGGCGTTTGAAGTCATAGATTCTCATGCAGAGGCTGTGCTGGTGCCTTACGGTGCGGGAAAGGAGCTGGCACTTGCATTTGATACGAAAACAGAGGATAAAAGACTGTTTTATAAGAATATGAAACGGGCGCAGCAGTACACGGTGAACCTTTTCTCTTATGAAATAAAAAGGCTTTCCGGCATGGGCGCCGTCCGGAGGACAGAGAGCGGGGTGATTGCGCTGCGCGAAGAATATTACAGCGAGGCATTCGGCGTGCAGTTCGAGGAGCAGCAGAATGCGTACTGCATGATTTAAGGAGGTGAATATGATGAGAAATGGAATCGAGTTCCAAGTATACGGCAGGATGGCGCTCTTCACCGACCCGATCACGAAGATCGGCGGCGAACGCTCCTCCTACTCTGTGCCGACCTATCAAGCGCTCAAGGGCATCACGGAGAGTATCTATTGGAAGCCCACCATCTTTTGGGTGATTGACGAGGTGCGGGTGATGCATCGGATTGCCACGCAGTCGCGCGGTGTAAAGCCGTTAAAGTACGGCGGCGGTGGAAATGACCTCTCTGTCTACAAATATCTGAGCGATGTTTGCTATCAAGTGCGCGCGCATTTCGAGTTCAATACGCATCGCAAAGAGCTTGCAGGGGACAGGGATGAGCATAAGCACCACAACATCGCAAAGCGCATGGTGGAGCGCGGCGGGCGCCGCGATATCTTCCTCGGCACGCGCGAGTGTCAGGGCTATGTCGAGCCCATCACCTATGGGGAAGGCGAGGGATATTATGACCACGCGGGTGAGATGCCGCTCGGTACGATGTTTCACGGGTTTAACTATGCCGATGAGACGGGAGGCAATATGCTCCAAGTGCGGCTATGGCAGCCGATGATGAAGGACGGCGTGCTCCGTTTCCCGCGCCCCGAGGAATGCACCCTTGTCCGCGATGTGCGCAAGGTAACGACCAAGCTGTTTGACAAGAACAGCGTTACGTTCGCGGAGGAAGAACTCAAAGAGCTGGAAGGAGGGCGTCTATGAGCTGGATGGAGCAGTTGGTACAAACGTATAACGAAAACGAACAGTTTGCCGGAAAAGTCGGCGCTGCCGGCATGAAGGCGCTCCTTCCTCCCGTTGGGCATATCGTGCAGAACGCTCTGATTGAGATGACATTGAGCGGAGACGGACGGCTCATTCATGCCGAGGTCGTGTCGGATAAGGGGCAGCAGCCGACGCTCATTCCCTGTACGCCGGATTCGGCGTCGCGGACGTCCAGCCCATCGCCGCATCCGCTGCATGATAACCTGTCCTATATCGCGCGGGATTATCATTCGTTCGTCCCGGCGAAGAAAAAAGACCAGAAGAGTGCTTATGAGCAGTATAAAGAACTGCTGAGTGCATGGGCGCAGTCGGAGGACACTGACCCTAAGGTGCGAGCCGTTTATCGTTACATCACGGAGCATGATGCGATTCACGATTTGATTGCAAAGAAGGTGCTCTATTGTAACGAGAAGGGGGAGATTCTTCAAAAGTGGACGGATAAGGAACAGGAAAAGCCGCCGATTTTTAAGGCTGCTGCCGGCGACGTTCTGAAATCGATGGTGCGGTTCCGCGTGGAGCTCGACGGCGACGATTGTCCGGAGCTTTGGAGAGACACCAATTTACAAAAGAAATACCGGCAGTTTTTTGCGCATCACTTCTCCGATATGGAGCAAAAATTATGTTATGCAACGGGAGAGATGCTCCCCGTGACGGACAAACACGGCAAGGGGATTCGGTTCGCGGGCGACGGCGCGAAAATCATTTCCTCCAACGACAGCCAAGGCTTTACGTTTCGCGGTCGGTTTGCCGATGCGGACGAGTGCCTTGCCATCGGTTATGAAACTTCACAAAAGGCGATGAATGCCCTGATGTGGCTCATTCGCAGTCAAGGTTACGTCGTCGATGGGCGCGTATTCCTTGCGTGGGGGCGGCATGCGCAGGAAATTCCCTCCGCGTTCGACGATACGGCAAGGATGACGCGCCGACGGCGGGCAGCGGGCGCAGCGCCATCAATGCCGGTCACGATGAAGGACTGGGCTGCGTCCATGAAGCGCACGCTGGAAGGCTATCGCGCCGAATTCAAACGGGCGGAGACGAGTCAAGTTAACGTCATGATTCTCGATGCCGCAACCCCCGGGCGTCTTTCTATCTGCTATTACAGCGAGATGGCGGGGGAAGACTTTATCAAGCGCATCGAGAAGTGGCACAGCTGCGGACGCTGGCTCCAGCACGGCTATGACAAGGAGACCGGGAAGTCCTATGCGTATTTTGGCGTGCCGGTACCGAAGCGACTGGTCGAAGCCTGTCATGGAGAAAATATTGGCGACAACCAATTAAAAATGGAGTTGGAGCGTATCTTTTGCGCCATTGTGCAGGGACAGGCGCTACCGCTCGATATGGCAAAAATGGTGCTCAGCAGAACGGTGAAAAGAGCCGCGATTGACGATTATTTCGGTTGGCACAGACGGCTGCTTGAGCCGGCGTGCTCCATTATCTGCAATCGTCTCAATCATATGAAGGAGGAGTATACTGTGGCGCTTGACGAGGAGAAGAAAGACAGGTCTTATCTGTTTGGCAGGCTGCTTTCCGTCGCCGACCAGATGGAGCGAGCGACGTTTAGTCGGGAGGAGCTTGCGAGCCGCACGACCAATGCGATGCGCTATATGGAAATCTTTTCGGTTCGTCCGGCATCGACATGGATGACATTGCGGAAAAAGCTGCTTCCGTACGAACAGAAAAGGGAACGCTATGGTGGTAAAGAAAGGAAGCTGATTGATAAAATTTGTTGGCTGTTCGACGATAAAGATTTTAGTTCGGATGCGCCGCTCGATGTGAAGTTCCTGTTGGGGTTCTCTTGCCAAAATTATGCAATGGACCTCGAGCGGAAAGAAAATCGGCAGAAAGCGGAAGAGAAGAGAGAGGAGAATGTATAATGGTTGCATTAACAAATAAAATTGATTTCATCGGGTTCGTCGTCGTGGATCATGCGAACCCGAATGGAGATCCTCTGAACGGCAATCAGCCGCGCGAGGACTATGACGGCTACGGAGAAATCTCAGACGTATGCCTCAAGAGGAAGCTCCGTAATCGTTTGCAGGATGCGGGCGAATCCATCCTCGTCCAGTCGAATGAACGCGTGGATGACGGTTACGACAGCATCCGTTCGCGTGTTGAGGGCAATCCCGCGATGGAAAAACCATTGAAAATGAAGGATAAAGAGAAGGGACGCATTCGTCTCATTGCGGAAGAAGCCGCGAAGGCATGGTTCGACGTCCGTGCATTCGGACAGGTATTCGCGCTGAAAGCCGGCACCGGGGTCGATGCGGTCTCCGTAGGCGTGCGCGGTCCCGTGACGATTCATACGGCGGTCAGTCTTGATCCCGTCACCATTACGGGCGTTCAGATTACGAAGAGCGTCAATAACGAGCCGGGGGATAAGAAGGGCTCGGATACAATGGGCATGAAGTACCGTGTGGACTTCGGCGTTTACAAAGTGCAGGGGAGCATCAATGTCCAGCTTGCCGAAAAAACAGGATTCAGCGAGGAGGATGCGCGCAAGGTCAAGGAGGCCCTGCTCACAATCTTTGAGAACGACGCTTCGTCGGCACGCCCCGAGGGCAGCATGGAGATGAACCGGTTCTACTGGATTGAGCATCACAATAAGACCGGTGCCGCGTCAAGTGCAAAAGTGCATCGGAGTGTCGAAGGGCATAAAAAAGACGGCGTGGATATGCCAAAGTCGCTCGAGGACTATACGTTTAACGACAGCGCCCTCTATGCACTCAGCGGCGTTCGCATCGAAAAATACATCGAGGGCAGTAAGGTCGAGTGATATGGGCTATGCGGAGGAAGACTATCTGCAGCTCTCGGAGATTCAGCATTATGCCTTTTGTCCGCGCCAATGGGGGCTGATTCATCTCGAGCAGCACTGGCAGGAGAACGTATTGACCGTTGAGGGCAATGCCCTGCACGAAAAGGCGCACGATGAGGACATCAAGGAAAAGCGCGGCGGTAAAATCATCGTGCGCGGCATGCGCGTCGCGTCCGGCCGCCTCGGCATCTCCGGCGCATGCGACGTCGTCGAGTTCCATGCCGATACCGCAGGCGTTGCGATTCCCTCTTATGCGGGGCGATATCGTGTTGTCCCCATCGAATACAAGAGAGGAAAGCCGAAGGAAGGGAATGAGGATGTGCTTCAGCTGACACTGCAGGCACTCTGCCTCGAGGATATGCTCGCGGCAGAGATTCCCTTCGGGTTTCTTTACTACGGAGAGATTCGCAGGCGCGTTAAGGTGGACATCTCGGATGAGCTGAAAGCGCAGATTCCCGTTCTGGTTGCGCAGATGCGCCGGTATATCGCACGCGGACACACGCCTGAGGTAAAACGGAGAAAAGGCTGTGCCAACTGTTCGCTCAGCACGGTCTGCGTTCCGAAACTGAAACGGCTCGGGTCGGCAAAACGGTATTTGGAGAGGAGGCTAGCCGAAGGATGAAACCGCTCCTCAACACGCTTTATGTCAACCAAGACGAGGCATATCTCGCGCTCGACGGAAACAACGTCGTCGTTCGTCGCGAGAATAAGGAACTCGCGCGTTTTCCGCTCCATAACTTTGAGCAGATTACAACCTTTGGCTATACGGGGGCGAGCCCTGCGCTCATGAGAAAATGCGCCGAAGACAACATCGCGCTGACGTTCATGACGCCGGAGGGCCGGTTCCAAGCGCGCGTCATCGGCAAGACCAACGGCAACGTCCTTTTGCGCAAAGAACAGTACCGGCGTGCGGACAGCGAGGAGGAATCTCTGCCCCTTGCGCAGAACTTTATCCTCGGGAAGATATATAATGCGCGTTGGACAATCGAGCGCACACGCAGAGATCATGCGCTGCGGATTGACGAGGAGAAATTCAGCAGTATGAGCGAATTTCTCCAAACATCGTGTCGTGAAGTGATGAAGACGCGGGATTTAGAAGAGCTGCGCGGCGTCGAAGGGAAGGCCGCAGTCGCGTACTTCTCCCTATTCGACGATATGATTCTCAAACAAAAGAAGGATTTCTTCTTCACGGAACGCAACCGCAGACCGCCGCTCGACAACATGAACTGCCTGCTGTCCTTTCTCTATGCGCTGCTCATGAACGATGTCGCATCCGCGCTCGAGGGCGTCGGACTGGATTCCTATGTCGGTTTTCTGCATCGCGATCGTCCGGGGCGGCAGTCGCTCGCGCTCGACATGATGGAAGAACTTCGTCCGACGGCAGATCGCACGGCGTTTTCGATGGTCAATACGAAAAAGATTTGCGGAAGGGATTTTAAAACCGAGGAGAGCGGCGCCGTTCGTCTCACGGACGACGGGCGGAAGAAAATTCTTGAAGCGTGGCACGCACACAAGGAGACGAGCATCACGCATCCCTTTATGGAGGAAAAGGTGAAGCGGGGTCTTGTGCCGCATGTGCAGGCCATGCTCCTCGCGCGCTATCTGCGCAGTGACCTCGACGCATATCCGCCGTTCCTATGGAAGTAGGAGGGGGATGTCATGTATGTTCTGATTACCTACGATATCAAAACTGTCGATGTCGAAGGGAGGCGGCGCCTGCGCCAGGTTGCGCGGAAATGCCGCGCATATGCACAGCGCGTGCAGAACTCTGTCTTCGAGTGTAAAGTAGACCCAACACAGTGCAAACAGTTGGAACTCGCCCTGCTTGACATCATAGACCTGCAGGAAGACAGCCTTCGGTTTTATTTTCTCGGGAAGGATAAAGGGCCGAAGGTGAAGCATTACGGAACCAAAGAGTCTTACGACTTGGAGGCGGCCGTCATCATCTGAGCAGTTCTTTATGAGTGCGAAGGTGAAGTGAACAGAAAATAGCATGATAAAATATAGGCGGAAGAACCGTGCCAAAGGAGGGACGTGGGACGAACCGCCGAGAAAAATCGTATTTGTGGCGAGTAACACCCATAAATACGTGGCAAAAGGCTCCCTTTGTGGAACCGGTTGCTGTCGCGCCCCGCACGGGGCGCGTGGATTGAAACCGCCGGCGGCGCGTGCACGGATTGATGAGATGCAGTCGCGCCCCGCACGGGGCGCGTGGATTGAAACTCCCTCTCGGACTGCTCGATGGAGGTAGCAAGGCGTCGCGCCCCGCACGGGGCGCGTGGATTGAAACATTCTCCGGCAGGGAAAAGACCTCATGCGGCAGGTCGCGCCCCGCACGGGGCGCGTGGATTGAAACGGCTGGGTACATCGGGAGACAGGGCTTCGTCGTTGTCGCGCCCCGCACGGGGCGCGTGGATTGAAACATACGCTTGGCGATGCCCTCGGCGATTGCCGTTGTCGCGCCCCGCACGGGGCGCGTGGATTGAAACGTCACGGTGCGCTCTCTGCCGCCCTCTCCGATGGCGTCGCGCCCCGCACGGGGCGCGTGGATTGAAACCTGCAAGACTTAGAACGCCGCCGGGGGAACAGCTGTCGCGCCCCGCACGGGGCGCGTGGATTGAAACGTGAAGGCATACAAAAAGCGCCCCGCAGGACGCTGTCGCGCCCCGCACGGGGCGCGTGGATTGAAACCACGCCGTTGGCACCCTGCTTGATTCCCGCAATGTCGCGCCCCGCACGGGGCGCGTGGATTGAAACAGACGCCCCTGTGCTGCGATTATCCAGTCCGGCGTCGCGCCCCGCACGGGGCGCGTGGATTGAAACTTGTTGTGGCAGTACTCAGACGCATTTCAAATCGTCGCGCCCCGCACGGGGCGCGTGGATTGAAACGGCAACGGCGCTCCTTATGAACGAGTCTTCGAGTCGCGCCCCGCACGGGGCGCGTGGATTGAAACGAAGACTATCATGTGAATATCACAGGGTCGGGGCGTCGCGCCCCGCACGGGGCGCGTGGATTGAAACCCTTAACCACTCCATGTATTGCACGGCGTTGAGGGTCGCGCCCCGCACGGGGCGCGTGGATTGAAACGTCGACTGTGAGCGGCTCGCTGACGCTCTCGCCGTCGCGCCCCGCACGGGGCGCGTGGATTGAAACATTTGTTCCTCCTATCACCGCGCCACCTGCCCGCGTCGCGCCCCGCACGGGGCGCGTGGATTGAAACTTTGACAGCTTATTTGACAGCCTGGGGGTCTTAGTCGCGCCCCGCACGGGGCGCGTGGATTGAAACTGTCTCATCAAATGGGACACGCGGCGTGAGCATGTCGCGCCCCGCACGGGGCGCGTGGATTGAAACTTCTTGGACTTGACACCGTCCACGTAGTAGTCGGTGTCGCGCCCCGCACGGGGCGCGTGGATTGAAACATGTTTCCTCCTTACGCACTCTCAGCCGCATAGGGTCGCGCCCCGCACGGGGCGCGTGGATTGAAACCGTCGTGGCTGTTCATATAGTCTATGACTTTGCGGTCGCGCCCCGCACGGGGCGCGTGGATTGAAACTATGCCGGCAGATTCTGGAAAGCGGTCCACCTCAGTCGCGCCCCGCACGGGGCGCGTGGATTGAAACGTCCTGTACCCACTGCGGGGGCGATATGACAACCGTCGCGCCCCGCACGGGGCGCGTGGATTGAAACCTGCCATGCAGCAGACAACCTCTTGACCTCCGCCGTCGCGCCCCGCACGGGGCGCGTGGATTGAAACCTTCAATTCATCAATGAGCAGATCAATGACCGCTGTCGCGCCCCGCACGGGGCGCGTGGATTGAAACGTTAAGCTCATCAAATCCGCTAAAATCAATCTCGTCGCGCCCCGCACGGGGCGCGTGGATTGAAACGGACAAAAACAGCGGCATACGGAGGGCTGGAAGAGTCGCGCCCCGCACGGGGCGCGTGGATTGAAACGCCTTGACGTAGCCCGCAGGGAGATAGAGACTCGTCGCGCCCCGCACGGGGCGCGTGGATTGAAACAGCAACCGTCCGAGGATCGGGACTTCCTCCTTGTCGCGCCCCGCACGGGGCGCGTGGATTGAAACGTATCCGCGGAAGAAGCGTTGAAATATGCGCACGGTCGCGCCCCGCACGGGGCGCGTGGATTGAAACTTGCCCTCGCGCTGGTACTTCATGAGCGCATCGGTCGCGCCCCGCACGGGGCGCGTGGATTGAAACAGCAGACGCACGTGATCCAAATCTCTCATCTCATGTCGCGCCCCGCACGGGGCGCGTGGATTGAAACGTCTAGGTCATAAACGAACGTGTTGAGCGCAGCTGTCGCGCCCCGCACGGGGCGCGTGGATTGAAACTACACCGATTGAGAGAGCCGCTCGGTTTTTGGTACGTCGCGCCCCGCACGGGGCGCGTGGATTGAAACTATTTCTGATATGCCTGTTCTACAATATCGAGAGTCGCGCCCCGCACGGGGCGCGTGGATTGAAACCCGTATCATTTCGGCACTTTTCAAAAAGTTAGGGGGTCGCGCCCCGCACGGGGCGCGTGGATTGAAACCCTCATAAACCCTCATGGCGGCGTAGACTCCACAGTCGCGCCCCGCACGGGGCGCGTGGATTGAAACTCAAAAAGTTGGGCGTGAGAGAGGATCTCAAGAAGTCGCGCCCCGCACGGGGCGCGTGGATTGAAACTGCCTTGATTGTGCAGAGGAAAATAGTGAGCGGTGTCGCGCCCCGCACGGGGCGCGTGGATTGAAACCCTATAGGGGCAAATGACACTTTTAATACAATTGTCGCGCCCCGCACGGGGCGCGTGGATTGAAACTTTGGCGGCGAACGCGTCTGTGAGAATCTGCCGAGTCGCGCCCCGCACGGGGCGCGTGGATTGAAACCGTCTGCGTCGTTCTGTGTCTCGCCGAGGTAAAGTCGCGCCCCGCACGGGGCGCGTGGATTGAAACATTCTCCGGCAGGGAAAAGACCTCATGCGGCAGGTCGCGCCCCGCACGGGGCGCGTGGATTGAAACATCACCCATTTGTTTTCTGGCATCGGCCGCACCCGTCGCGCCCCGCACGGGGCGCGTGGATTGAAACATGATCCACGCATTGCTTTTGCCCATATCAACCAGTCGCGCCCCGCACGGGGCGCGTGGATTGAAACTATGTAGCCCGCAGGGAGATAGAGACTACCTCGCGTCGCGCCCCGCACGGGGCGCGTGGATTGAAACTGAAACAGCCACGTACCGCCGCCTAATGCCATAGGTCGCGCCCCGCACGGGGCGCGTGGATTGAAACTGTATAAGTAATAGTACGGATATTGGGATCAATGTCGCGCCCCGCACGGGGCGCGTGGATTGAAACATGTTCTTTTTCCTGCTGCCGTTTCCCTATATAGTCGCGCCCCGCACGGGGCGCGTGGATTGAAACAAGTATTCCTTCTACACTTTCTGCCGCCATTTTTGTCGCGCCCCGCACGGGGCGCGTGGATTGAAACTGGCTTGCACGGCTAGGATCGGGCGTAGCCGAATGTCGCGCCCCGCACGGGGCGCGTGGATTGAAACCGGTGTGTTGCCCAAAATGCTATCGCCGAGGGACGTCGCGCCCCGCACGGGGCGCGTGGATTGAAACAACTAAAACACAACTCGAATTATTTCAGTACCTCGTCGCGCCCCGCACGGGGCGCGTGGATTGAAACACCATCAAAGAGACGGCGATTCATCATGCGGACGGTCGCGCCCCGCACGGGGCGCGTGGATTGAAACGGCTGCAGGAGATAACGCCCCTGCAGATCCTTGGTCGCGCCCCGCACGGGGCGCGTGGATTGAAACCGTAATAATCTATACTTAGCATTTCGGTTTCTCGGTCGCGCCCCGCACGGGGCGCGTGGATTGAAACCCTATAGACGCCTACGTTTGTATATGTTATCCTGGTCGCGCCCCGCACGGGGCGCGTGGATTGAAACTACCTGAAACGTTTTGTAATGAAGCTATACTACTGTCGCGCCCCGCACGGGGCGCGTGGATTGAAACTCCATCGGACATATCTCCCTGCGGAGTGGCTGCGGTCGCGCCCCGCACGGGGCGCGTGGATTGAAACTCTCCCGGCGCTGCATAATTCCCGCGCCCAGGAGCGTCGCGCCCCGCACGGGGCGCGTGGATTGAAACCCCTATAACATCCCCTAAAGATTCACCCGAGCCTGTCGCGCCCCGCACGGGGCGCGTGGATTGAAACTTATATCTCCCCGCGCCGAGATACAAAGATCCGCGTCGCGCCCCGCACGGGGCGCGTGGATTGAAACTCTCCCGGCGCTGCATAATTCCCGCGCCCAGGAGGTCGCGCCCCGCACGGGGCGCGTGGATTGAAACGTATTTTGGGATGCAAAGAAGCAGAACAAGCGCGTCGCGCCCCGCACGGGGCGCGTGGATTGAAACCGACACAATGTAGTAATTGCACGGCTTGACGGGATGTCGCGCCCCGCACGGGGCGCGTGGATTGAAACCCGCTCGAGCGCCAATATCCATGTGCGTCGATCGTCGCGCCCCGCACGGGGCGCGTGGATTGAAACGACGTGACGATGGTCGGCAAATCCTCGTTGTAGGTCGCGCCCCGCACGGGGCGCGTGGATTGAAACATCCACCCGTACAGGCTCTAAGATGTACCGCCGCAGTCGCGCCCCGCACGGGGCGCGTGGATTGAAACGTGTATGCGTAGAGCTTCGCCTCGCCGTCGTCGAGTCGCGCCCCGCACGGGGCGCGTGGATTGAAACGTATACCCCCACTTGGTAGTCCTTGTTGTCGGGCGTCGCGCCCCGCACGGGGCGCGTGGATTGAAACAAATCCGTGAAATGGTCGCCCCACTTCTTTGGCAGTCGCGCCCCGCACGGGGCGCGTGGATTGAAACAGGAGGTGGAGCGCAACGGAAAAATTTACCGTACGTCGCGCCCCGCACGGGGCGCGTGGATTGAAACCTGCAGCTGCGCAAGGCTGCTGTTTTGGGCGACGGTCGCGCCCCGCACGGGGCGCGTGGATTGAAACATCGCTGATGACCGCCGTCACGTTCTTTGCACCTGTCGCGCCCCGCACGGGGCGCGTGGATTGAAACGTTTTGAAGGAGCGTCCGCACGCAGAGAAGATGGTCGCGCCCCGCACGGGGCGCGTGGATTGAAACTCGACCGATTCGATCAGCACGTCATTCAGGCGAGTCGCGCCCCGCACGGGGCGCGTGGATTGAAACCTGCAAAATGATTGACCGCCGCAACGACCGCGTAGTCGCGCCCCGCACGGGGCGCGTGGATTGAAACTTTGGATGCGAAGGCGTCCGTCAACACTGCACGAGTCGCGCCCCGCACGGGGCGCGTGGATTGAAACAAGTAATATGCAATAGCACATGATTTTTAAGGTGTCGCGCCCCGCACGGGGCGCGTGGATTGAAACTCTTTCGTCGCGATTGGATTGAGAAAAGAGATATGTCGCGCCCCGCACGGGGCGCGTGGATTGAAACGACGGCGGTGCAGTCCTCGGACGTTGGCTCGAGGTCGCGCCCCGCACGGGGCGCGTGGATTGAAACTTGCGATGTCCATAATGTCGGCAAGGCTATAAAAGTCGCGCCCCGCACGGGGCGCGTGGATTGAAACTCCACCGCTTGCGTAGATGCTCTTGAGCACGTCCGTCGCGCCCCGCACGGGGCGCGTGGATTGAAACGCTCTTGCCGCCGCCTGTCAAATGGGGCTGATCGTCGCGCCCCGCACGGGGCGCGTGGATTGAAACAGCGGATGTGAATACCTGGATTCCGTCCGCAGCAAGTCGCGCCCCGCACGGGGCGCGTGGATTGAAACATCAGATCCTCGAGTGTGAACTCCTGCGGCGGCGGTCGCGCCCCGCACGGGGCGCGTGGATTGAAACAAGCTTACGGTAGAACGTAGAACGGCTAACAGCAAGTCGCGCCCCGCACGGGGCGCGTGGATTGAAACGTTTCGGGCAAGCCTACCAGCTCGTCTATGAGGAGTCGCGCCCCGCACGGGGCGCGTGGATTGAAACTATCGCCCGTATGAAAGAGAATGCAAAGGCATTGTCGCGCCCCGCACGGGGCGCGTGGATTGAAACAACATATACACTGCAAGAAGTAGATGAGGACATGGTCGCGCCCCGCACGGGGCGCGTGGATTGAAACCCCGAATGAGCCGATGTTTGAAATGATATAGACAGTCGCGCCCCGCACGGGGCGCGTGGATTGAAACCAGTTCCGCCTGCGCGGGCGTTTTCTCCTTGAGGGTCGCGCCCCGCACGGGGCGCGTGGATTGAAACTAGGGTGTCTTCTAGTATCTGCTCTCGATAGCCTCGTCGCGCCCCGCACGGGGCGCGTGGATTGAAACAACGCGGCTGCCGAGCTCCGCGGCGACAGTGCGAGTCGCGCCCCGCACGGGGCGCGTGGATTGAAACTCGGAAAAAGACTGGGAAGATGACGAAATCCCCGGTCGCGCCCCGCACGGGGCGCGTGGATTGAAACCATCCGTCAACTAACATGTCGCTAGGACGGATTGTCGCGCCCCGCACGGGGCGCGTGGATTGAAACGCAAAAAGGTATTGACGCGAAAATTGCTGTGTGGTCGCGCCCCGCACGGGGCGCGTGGATTGAAACCTACGGCGGGGTCGTCTTCTCCCGTCAAGCGGGGTCGCGCCCCGCACGGGGCGCGTGGATTGAAACACCGATGCGGATGTGACCGAGCAAAACGAGGAGCGTCGCGCCCCGCACGGGGCGCGTGGATTGAAACTTCTCTTGAGAGAATCCAGTAAGACCGACGCCAAGTCGCGCCCCGCACGGGGCGCGCGCATCAAAACAGCTCACAGTGTGTATGGAGACCCTTGCTGAGCCACAAGATGGAGCCGTTTTCTTCGATGTGGGGCGCTCCTGCATTTTTGAGAGGATGGCTCAGATGACATAAAAGGGCTTGTTGCACGAATACGTTTTTAGCATAGGTGCAGCAAGCCCTTTTCGTATAAAAATCAGCCTCTCATTAGTTCAGCTTTGAGCTTACGATAGGTGCGTGTCTCGTATGCGCCGATTTGGGACTCGGGGTGATCCGAGCCGTAGGCGTGACCGCTGACGGAGAGGATGGGCGGGGACTGGATACGCTTGGCGACTGCCATGCCGGTATAGAGCCCCCACCAATGTTCGAGGTCGGCGATGAAATCCGTTGCCGTCGGGAAATATGCGGCGACAAGTCCCGCAGCGCAGCCGATATATTCTTCGAGCGTGTTTTTCGCATATGCCCGCAGGATGTCCTCGGGGAGACGGTTCTCCTCGGCAAAGGCGCGGAAGAGGTAGTCGTGGTACGGGTAGCGGATGGGGTCGCCCTTTCCCTCGTCGACATTCTGCGCGTCGGACAGCTCCGCGCTCGGCACGATGTCGATGATGCCCTGCGGGATCGCTTCGCGTCCGTAAACCTCGGCGTTCAGATGGCGGGCGAGATCGTAGACCTGATATTTCCAAAGATCGGCGAGCGCGGCGAGAAAACCTGCCAAATCGCCGTAGAGGGTGGCATAGCCGACCGTGCATTCCGCCTTGTTCCCGTTGCAGGTAAAGCCCGCGCCCCACGCAGCCGCAATGCTGCTCAGCACGCGTCCGCTGCGGTTGCGCGCCTGCATATTCTCGCGGACAAAGGAGGAGATCGTTAGATGCTCGCCGGGCGCCGCCGCCGCGCCCTCGACGGGAATCTTCGAGAGCTGCGCGGCGGTGTAGGAGACGCTTTCTTCGATCGGGACAATCATGGAGCGGCAGCCGAGATTTTCCGCCAGCCGGGCGGCAAGTCCCTTCGTCGTCTCCGAGTTGAACCGGCTCGGCATGTTGACGAGGAGCACGCGATCCGCGCCGATGGCGTCGACATAGAGCGCGGCGGAGACGGCGGAGTCGATGCCGCCGGAGATGCCGACGACGACGCGCTCCATATGAATGCGCTCCAAAAATTTTCGCACGGCATAGCGGAGCGTGCGGTAGATCGGTGCGACGGGCGGCTCTTTCACGGCGGGCTCAAGCGAGGTAAGCTGCGTCGTATCGACGACGGTCAGCCCCTCCTCATAGGGCGCGGAGGTCAGCACCGGCGCGCCGTCCGCACGATAGACGCGGCACACGCCGTCAAAGGCATAGACGGTTTTTCCCGTATCCTGCACGCCCAGTGCGTTGACATAGACGACGGCTTTCCTGTGTTTGCGTGCGAGCGCCGCGAGTCCCGCACCGTGTACGGGCGTGGGGAATGGCGCGGCATCGACGGCAATGAGGACATTTTCATCCGGGAGGGCATAGGTGAGCGGGGAGAAGGGGCTGCTCGTATGGAGCGGGCGGCGCGCAATCTCCGTGAGTACGCCGTCGCGTGCGCGGAGGAGCGTGCGGCCGTCCGATACGGGACGTTCCGCCTCGTCCGCGATGCTGCCAAAGAGGACGGTGACGCCCTCCGCCGCGTGTGCAATTTCCTGTGCATAGTCCATGCAGTCGCGCAGGAATGCGGGCTGCGAGAACGCGCTTCCGAGGAATTTCCCCGAGAGTACAAAGGCGGGGAATACCGCCGTCTCCGCGCCCGCGGCTTTGGCTTCCTCTATTTTCTTTCGGATATGCTCCATGTTGAGATCGGGACGACCGGGGATAATCTCCATGGATATGAGTGCAATTTTCATTGACGGAGCTCCTTTCCAAAACGGCGCGTGCTGTGCTATAATAAGTACTATAATTGATATAAGTATTGAAAAACAATAGGTTTTTCAAATACTACAACCGTTGTGACCCTGATTTGACCCCCGAATAATTTGGGGGTCATTTTCTATTGCCTCTAAGACGACATCATGCTCTTTGGGGTATAGATGGGCATAGGTTCTTAATGTCGTTTCGATTTTATCATGTCCCAGACGTTTTGAAACCTCCATAATGGGGACACCGATATGTATGAGATATGAGGCGTGAGAGTGTCTTAAATCATGAATACGGATAAGTTTGACTCCTGCCTTTTTAGCGCCGGTGTGAAGTCTGCGTATAGATGCTCTAGTCACTATAAAAAGACGCGCATTTGGATCAAGAGGTTTGAGTGATTCGAAAAAGCTCATTAGGTTATCAACCAAAAAAGAAGGAAGGGAAACGACACGGTTACTCCCCGGAGTTTTTGGAGGACCGATTAAGTCCTTTCCCTTTAGCCTTATGTAAGATTTTTGAACGCGAACAATTTTCTTTTCGAGATCGAAATCGGCATATGTCAAAGCCAGTAATTCCCCGACCCTCATGCCGGTCCAAAATAGAAGCATAAATATCGTTTTATGCAAAGGGGAGGATTGCGTTAAGATGAATCTATTAAATTCATCTACTGTCCAAAACTGCATAGCCTCAGCGCTGCTTTTTCCAATGGTGTCTACACTTTTCATAGGATTTACGTAGAGACCATAATATTTAACGGCAAAATTAAATAGCGATACGAGTTGTCCGTTGATCATCTTTAGATACGTTGGGCTGTATTCGTCGGCAACCAACAAGTTCTGCCATTGACGTATGATTTTGGGAGTAATCTTATCACAGGGATATTGTCCTAGATGGGGAAGGATTCTATTCGAGAATATACTTTCTTTTGTGCTATAGGTCGTTGGTCGGATTCTATGCCTTAGATCCTCCATGTACAGATGATATAGAGATTCTAAGGTCATAGAAGGTGATTCGGTTTTTTGGCGTAAAAATTCTTGCTCGAAGAGCTGAGCGTCCTTCTTTTTTGCAAAGCCGCGCTTCGTTGTCTCTTTTTTATTCCCTGCCCAGTCTGTGTATTTGATCTTTGCAAACCAAGTACCGCGTTTTAAGTCTTTGTGGACAGACATAATGACTCCTTTCAGAATGGGGGTGCAGGGGGCAACGCCCCATGAGGTGGAGGGTGGGGAGGCGGTAGCAGAAAGCATGAGTGCAACTGATGCTTTCTGCGGAGCAACGATTCATTCAGAGGAACAGGTTTTATGCGGCAATGTGACGGTTGAGACCGCCACGATATTACGGCGTCGCGGATAGTAATGCCAAGGCATTTCTATCCCGGGAGTCGTAATAAAGTGCGGAGGAAACGGTCACATAGCGAAAATCCTGTTCCTATCCTTTTCAAAATACAGTATACTGATTATTGCCACAGCCCCGAGAGCTTAAATAGGCAGGAGGGGAGGTGTTTCCATGATTTTCGTATTTCGTGTGCTTGTTGAGCTGCTAATTAGTGTCCTCTGTGACCTGATAGAGCGGTGGCTAGGATGGTAGCGCACACGCCGTCATTGTGGCACTAGCCGTTAATCTCTGCTGTATGGCTTTTTGACCATACAAAAAGCCCTGCAATTCGCACTTGCAGGGCTTTTCTGGTGTTTCAATGCTTTTCGTTTTCGTGTTTTTATATTATAGCATCTAAACACAATGGTTTCAAGCCCCGCAATGAGCGCCTATTTTTTATGCAGTTTGATCCAGCGTCGCAGGCGTGGTGAGAGGAAAAATGACTAGTTTTTTCCCCCGGCAGCAGCGGCAAGATTGTTTTTATGCTTTAGATAATTGATAAACTCGCGTACTTCAAGCTCCATATCCGGAGATAAGTCCTCGAGATCCTGTAATACTCCTTCATGACGTGAAGGAGCTTTTTCTTTTTGTGGTGGGGTAGGATCGTCTGTGCGCCCGAGGAGGTAGTCTGTTGTGACCCCGAAATACTCAGATATTTTCAGCAACGTTGATGAGTCTATGTCGCGTTGTTCTGTTTCCCATTGCGATATTGTATTTTGAGCAACGTTTAGTAAACGACTAAATTGTTTTTGACTCATATTTTGAGCCTTACGTAATTCTGCTATTCGATTCATACCAACCTCCATGGTATCTATATTATCTCAAATAGCGATTTTACTTTGAATACTGTATCTCAAAATGAGTTGACTTTTTTTGATAAACACAATATAATCTCATTATGAGATATAAGGAGGGGTGATATGAAATTATTAAAGAAGCTACGAATGAATGCATCGTATTCTCAAAAGTCATTTGCGAAAATTGTAGGGATTTCTCAAAATCACTATTCCAACATCGAAAATGGAATACGGAGACCGTCTCCAGCAGTAGCAAAAAAATAGCCACTGTCCTAGACTTTCCAGAGCAGTGGTACAAATTGTTGGAGGATTAAAGGAGGTATTACGATGCCAACAGGCTATAAGACGGCAAAGAGTAACTTCATCACTGCACCGGAGATTGCCGATGTGTGCGCGATCTCAGTCTCCAAGGCGTACAAAATTCTTGCAGAACTCAATGCCGACCTGCAAAAGATGGGCAAGTGTACGCTGCGCGGCAAGACGAATCGGCGGTACTTCGAGATGAGGTATCTCGATGTATGAGCAAAAAAGGAAGGATAACAGTGACACTATCAGAAGTAAAAGCGCAGCTGATAACCGAGTGTGCGAAGTCAGGTGCAAAGGCTTGTGTTATCGCGACAACGGATGGAAAAACAGCGCGAATCAGTTTAAGGGGCAACGAGGATGAAGTTTTACAGCTAATTACGAATTGCTTTGATGTTGTTAAAAGGGGGCAAAAAAATGCCACCGATAAAATATCGGCAGCATTTTCGTCTGCACTAAACAGACTGAACCTTTGTTTAGTATAGCAGACTTTCGCGGAAGAAACAATAGGCGAAAGGACTGATTTTCATGAAAACAATATCACTCATTAACAAAAAGGGCGGCGTAGGAAAGACGACGATCACGGTCAATCTTGCCTATGCGCTCGCCGAGAGCTGCGATTTGCGTGTTTTGGTCGTCGATAACGACGATCAAGGCAACGCTACGCAGTTTTTTGATGTTACGCCGGACTTTACGCTTGCAGATGTTTTGACGGGGATGGATATTCGCTCCTGCATCTCCCGGACACGCTATCCCTTGATTCATCTCCTGCCGAGTGACGAGCGGCTGTTGGACGCAAATGTTGCCGTTATCAAGGACGAGACAATCGTGCAACAGTCGATACTCAAAGACGCCCTCGCATCCGTGCAAGATCTCTATGATGTATGCCTCATCGATAATCCGCCGACGATCAACGCATCGGTGATCAACGCACTCACGGCAAGTGATGAGGTTATTATCGTTACGACGCCGGATCTCTATGGCATCCGTGGCGTAGAGCAGATGATTTCCTATATCGAATCCATACAGGCAGATTACAATCCGCATCTTCGTTTTCGCGGATGCTTGCTGAATAAGTTTTCCGCGACGCCACACGGATTCCGGACGATTGCCAAAATGCGGAAAGATATTCCTCTCTTTACGGCACGCATTCGTTACACCAAGGACAAACCGGAAGCGGCAGCGGGAGAACACTGCAGCATCTTCGAGTATTCGCCGAACTGTGGATTTTCGTGCGATCTCGTGAAATTCCTGCGCGAACTAATGGAGGGTATGTGAGATGAAAAAGCAGTCGTCAGCGCTGATCGCAAAGCTGCTGAACAAAAACTCGCAGCCGCAGTCGCAAGGTATCCATAATGAACACCTTGCGGAGCAAATTGTAATGCGCTCTGTCCATGACCTTGTGCCGAATCCAAAAAACACGGCATATCGGACGGATAATATTGACGAACTGGCGGCGATGATTGAACTCACACATCGGATTGAGCCGCTGATCGTGAAGCAGCTCCCCGATGAAGAGGGGAAATACATGATTCTGAGCGGACATCGCCGGCGTCTCGCACAGCTCTATCGTCTCGAAAGCGGCATGACCGACGATCCGTGCGTACCGACAATTACACGGGAGGTCATAAATCCGCTGGAGGAAGTCATCACAGGCGATGAGATGGAAACGCTGAACATCGTGTTTCCGAATAAGGGATCTCGCCGAAATCTTTCACCCGTGGAAGAAGCGGCGGAGATCGCTCTTATTAAGCCGATCATCCGGAAGATCTATGAATATCAGAAAGAACGCGGAGAGATCGCCGGGAAGTTCAGAGCGTTTTTTGCAAGCCTTCTTGATATATCCGAAACGACCCTCGCCCGCAAGGAGGCGATAGGGAAACTATCGGATGCGGCAAAAGAAGCCGTTGAGGAGGGACGTATGACTGCGACGGCAGCCGCCGAACTTTCGGCACTGCCGGAAGAAGAGCAGGATGAGATGCTAGAGATCATCGAGGCGCAAGGAGAACGCCCGACGGTTGAGACCGTGCAGCGCGTCAAAGAAAAGCGTCAGCCGGAATCTGTGGAGAATAAGATGTCCCCTGTGCCGCTATCGATGGAGGAAGCGCTTGAAGCAGAGGGGCAGGAACGGCTTTCCTTTGCCATAGATGAGGTCTTTGACGCTACCGATAATGATACGGTCGATTCGTTGGGGCTTGATGATACAGATGTAAATCAGTGGGTTACAGCCGCACTGATACATATTTGTAACACGATAGATCGTAATCTTGAGAAATGCAGAGTACTGGGACGACCGGACTGTGCAAAATGGGAAGCTCGCAGCAATATTCTGTTGGATGTCCTCAGAAAAGCTCTAAATGAGCATCTTGAAAAGGCGACAGAGCTACAGATGAAGCACTTGAGCGAGGGAGAAATATGACCGGGACAAGCTGCCTTACTTACGATTCACCACTTACTTTTTCGCCGCTCCTAGCTGCAAAAATTGGCATGAATGAAGCCGTTTTTTTACAGCAGCTTCAATATTGGATCAGCCAAAAGATGGGAAAACAAGATGAGTATGGGCGCCGCTGGATCTATAACACGGTCAAACAGTGGAACAAACAGTTCCCGTTTTGGTCGGAGCGCACAATCAAGCGGATTATAACAAACCTTGAATCCGAGAAATTGTTGCTATCTGTCAGGATCGGAGATGGATTCGATAAGAAAAAGGCGTATACGATCAATTATGACCGTATGGCAGTCATAAATCAAGAAATTGTCCATGCACAGGCAGAAGAGAGTATGAGCCGAGCAGATGAGAAGATCTATATCCCTGCCGGGATTGTTCCTGTGCCCTCGAATAGGCTTTCACCGTCAGAGACTCTATCGCCGCAGGACGAAGACGATGAAGAGCGCGTATATGATCTTTCCGGGGAATATTCGTCGGTTGAAAACGTCCGGGATGAGGAGTGTCAAAATGACACTCAGGAAGAAAGTCAAAAAGTTGAAGTTAGTGGCACTATCGAGAGTGCCAATTTGACCCGACGGGAGTGCCAAAATGACCCGACGGGGAGTGCCAATTTGACCCGACGGAACACCTCGCCGGAACTGCCGAAAAATCCAGTATCGGCGCGGGATTACACCCCCTCTCCCTCGCGCACGCGCGCAAAGACTACAACAGAGAATACACAAAGAATAACAACAACACCATGTATAGAAAGATCAAAAAGTCAAGAAATAGAGCCTGTTGTTGCCGATGATTTGATTTCTGCTTGTGCGGAGCTGAACATCCCGGAGCACGTGACGGTGAATTGCATCCGCCGGTATGGGGAGAGTGCCGTACGGGAAAAGGCAAAGATGCTGCGCTATGCCCATCAGCGCAATCGAATCGAAAATGCGGCAGGCTGGCTGATCGCCGCATTGAAAGACTCGTATGTCTATACTCCGTCAAGGGATCCGACGAAGGAGCGTGAAAAATTCCGACGGACACAGCAAGAGCAAACAGAGGCGCAGCAGCACCGTCAAGAAGAGCTGCGCGCAAAAGAGCACGCTCGTCTTGCAGCGATGGAGGAGCATCGGGCAAAGGCTACTCCACCGGAGCGTGTATCCGCGCTCTTGCGCGACTGGCACGCACGACACGGACGAGCAAGCCCTTGACCGTAAAGGTGTCCATAATGGACACACTAGCCGAATGCCGAAGGAGGGAGTATATGCAGATTGAATTGACAGTCAACGGAACGAGTGTATTTCGAGCGGAAAAAAGTGCAATGCATGAGAATGGCCGTGTGTGGTATAACCGCGACGCCGTGCTTTCTATCCGTGCCGATCATGAGATGCTGCACGCGGAGCTAACAGGAGGTGTTGAAATGCCCAAAGACATGGAACAGTTAGAGCGTGAACGACTTGCGTTCGAGGAGAAATACGGCGTCATGCGTGAACCGGGGCAATTATTGCCGGAGGAGGAGCGTGTGCTGTGCACGCCGGAGGAGGAACTGGACGATGAGGATAGGGAGATCCTGCGTATGCTGCAAACAGAGATCCCAAATCCGATAGAGGAGGCGAATGACCATGAGTGATGTGAGTGAAGCACGCAAAGCGCTTGTTGAGCAGGTCGCCGCAGATATTGCTGCCGGAAAGCCGTTTTTTTGGGAGTCCGGTATCATCAACGGTGGTCGCCCCAAAAATCTCACGCGAGAAGGGGAGAGTGCAAACTACCACGGCGGAAACAGAATGCGGTTGGCGTATCAAGCCATGCGTATGGGTTATAAGGATAACCGATGGGCAACATACAAACAAGCGCAGTCAATCGGCGCGCAGGTCAAGAAAGGCGAAAAAGCAACCGTTGTTGAGTATTACCAATTTGAGCGGGAGATCTGGAAGAAAAACGAAAAGACGGGGAAAAAGGAACCTGTCTATGAAACAGATCCTGAGACAGGGGAGAAAAAAATCAAAAAAGTGCGGCTCGACCCGCCGCTGGTGAAGAGATCCCTTGTATTTAACGCTGAACAAATGGAAAATGTGCCGCCACTGCCTGAGTTTGAACGTCCGGTTGAGCCTCTGAACGAGAAGATGGAGAGAATGATCGCCAATAGCGAAGCATCGATTCATCACGATCAGCATCATCAAAATTTCTATACGGTGTCAACGGACGAAATCCATCTTGTTTCTCGCGAGGAGTTTAAGACGGATGCTTACTACTATGCGACAGCTGCACATGAGATCGCACATAGTACAGGTCATGAGTCACGCCTTAATCGGGAATTTGGAGGGCAAGCAACGGATACCTATGCGCGGGAAGAGCTGCGTGCAGAGCTGACCTCAATGTTCCTGCATCAGGAATACGGTATCTCGTTTGATAAGCAACATTATGATAACCATGCCGCATATCTCAAGTCGTGGGCAAATGCACTCAGGAAGAATCCTGATGAACTGTTTCGTGCTGCGCACGATGCGGAAAAGGCTGCCGATTACATCAAGACAAATATGATCGAAAAGACAATGGATAAGGAGAAGGTACAGACACAGGCTGTGCAGACGGAACGCTTGGCGGTGGTCACAGAGGAGCGCCCGGCAGAAGAGAAAGGCGTATCCCCCGTGCTTGCCGCGCGCATTAGCAAGATCCGAGCGGCAAAAAAAGCGCAGCAACAGGAAGCATCTGCAAAGCAGAAGCCCGTCGCACGGAAAAGAACGGTGAAAATGGCGCCGAAGAAAGAGGCGGGGAAAAGCCGGAGTCTGAGCCGATAGACGAAGAGGAATAAAAACAAGGTGTCCATTATGGACACCTTGAAACACCTTGCAAGCAATGCAAACGATTGGTATAATCGCTTTTGAGGTGCTACCACAGCGGTAGGCGGTCAATCTTGCCGGGAGTGTATAATAAACTGTGTAAGTAGGAAGACAGCTTAGGAACACTCCCGGTGAGGGGAAGTCAAAAACTAAGGAGGAACCCTTATGTCAAAGAGGCTCCCACGGCGCGGTGCAACGCTCGCTAAGGCAATTATCGAAGAGTATCAGCCCAAGAGTGTAGAAGACATGCAAAACGCCCTCAAAGAAATCTTCGGTCCCATGTTTGAAGCCATGCTCAACGGCGAGATGGAAAACCATCTCGGTTACATGAGCAACGAGCGCAGCGAAAAGGATACAGCAAATCGCCGCAACGGATATACCCCCAAAGTCCTCAAAACCTCGGCAGGCGAGGTTCCCATCAGCGTCCCAAGAGACCGTGACGGCTCTTTTACACCGCAAATCGTTCCCAAAAGACAGACGGACGTTTCGTCCATTGAAGGAAAAGTCCTCGCGATGTATGCCAGAGGAATGAGTCAGCGAGACATCTCCTCCACCATCGATGACATCTATGGCTTTATGCTCAGTGCTGAGCAAATCTCGCATATTACAGACAGTGTGCTTGACGAGCTGCATGAATGGCAAAATCGACCGCTCAAGGCATTTTATCCGTTTGTCTTCGTTGACTGTATCTATGTTTCAATGCGCGGTGACAAAGGCGTATCTGATCAAGCGGTATATGTGATCCTCGGATATGACCTAAAAGGCAAGAAAGACGTTCTAGGGCTATGGATGGGAGATACGGAAAGCAAACATCACTGGATGCAGGTATTTGACGAGATCAAAGCACGCGGCGTACAGGACATCGGCTTCATATCAATGGACGGAGTGAGCGGCCTGGAAGACGGCGCAAAGTCGATCTTTAAGAACGTGGTGGTACAGCGGTGCATTGTTCACCTGATACGCAATTCTCTTAAATACGTTCCGAGCAAGGATTACAAGGCATTTACGGCACAACTTAAAAAGATCTATGGGGCAGTTAGCCTTCGGGCTGCACAGAGCGAATTTGAGAAATTCTGTGAGACTTGGAGCAAGTATCCGGGCGCAATTCGCGTATGGAAGGACAACTTCCGGCATGTTGAACAACTTTACCAATATGGCAGTGATGTCCGTCGTGTCATGTACACAACAAATGCGATAGAGAGTGTCAATGCAAGTTTTCGCAAAGTAACGAAGCAGGGGGCATTTCAAAGCGAGACGGCTGTGTTCAAGGTGCTTTACTTACGGATCAAGGAGCTGTACAAGAAATGGAAGGGACACTCCATTCAGAACTGGGCGATTGTGATGAATCAACTCTGTATTGATGAGCGGGTCGGACAGATGATCCGAAAATATTCCGCTCTATAAGAAACTTACACACTTTACTTGACAAACCCATCTTGCCCCTAGAAAGGGGCAGTCTTTATGGAGCTATACGATTTTTTGTCGTTGGTTTTCCTTGTTACAATCTCGATTGTGGCGATAAAGAAATAAGAAGCCCCGCCTCCAGCTTCCGACGCTAGGCGGGGTTCTACTCTAACGGTGATCGGGGCTGACCGTCTGCCGGTAGTGCCTCTTTCTATGAACATTATACGACATTCACGAAAACCTGTCAAACGAAGGTGTCCATTATGGGCACCTTGTTTAACGGCTATTCCCTCGATCCTCTCGAGTGGAGTTCTTTTGCATTGTGATTTTTCTTTTATGTGGGATCGTCGGAGTGTTTTCTTTGCACTGTGATTGGTAAAAGCGGCTTACGGTTTGGGAAACGGCATTCCAGTCACGTTCGCTTAGCACACCGATCTTTTTAAGGCAATTATGTGCCGATAGATCAGTGAGTTTTGAAACACGAGCGACTGATGGACGTTGCAGATTTGCAGCTTTCCAGTCAAGTAGATCAATATCAAAGCTATCCGATAACCGGCATGCGTGGGAAGTCACTTTAATTCCTACGACAATGAAATTTGTGTTGTCGACTGCATAGATAATTATGGGACGATTTTTTGATTGCGCCGGATCGTCATCGAATGGAAACTTTGCGATCCACACTTCGCGTGGCAATGGCATCTTTCTTTTCTAGCTCCTCATATAATTTATCCCAGCAATCTTCCTCCGGATTACACCACTCATCGTCTCGAGAAATGACGGCATCTCCATTTTTGTTGTGTTTTGTGTTTCTTTTGGCCAACTCAAAGAGACTGGCACCGTGTTCTTTCATAAAGTTTTCGTACACCGCATCTTGCATGATGTTCTCCTCCTTGCTCTGATTCACTCAAGAATAGTATAGCGGAGCGCAATTAAAAAATCAACATTAGCGTCCCCAGTCTTGATACATTCTCTCCTCCGCACGGATCGCTTTATCCTTTAGTTCCTCCTCATTCCAACGCAGGACAATCTTGCCGTTCTTTTCGCGTTCATGGAGCATTTTCTTTGCAAGTGCAGATACTTTTTCATTGATATTTTTTGCCCGCTGTTTATGCGCGTCGTTTGTCTGCTTTGAACTCCCCGTGTTACGTCTGTTTTTTGTGCGATAGAGACGTACGCGTTCCGGTTTTCCGGCGGTGTCATATGCCGGTGTTGATGAAATAATGCGCTTTTTGTCTCTGTCATACATGACAAGATGTTTCTGCACGCTACCGCGCCGGATGTCATCGCCTATTTTGACTGCTTCCAGCGTCACAATGCGCCCCTCTTTCGGCATCCGGGAGAGGATCGCATAGGTGTCACCGTCAAATGCTTTCATCGGCAGTTTTCCGACCGGTGTTTCTCCATCAATACGAGAATGTCTTGTCAGGGCTTTTGGCAGCTTGTCTGCAAAGAGAACCCTGTCGCGTTCGATTGGGGCAAGCGCTTCTCGCATCGCGGCATAGCGTTCCGCTTCTTTGTGTGCGGCAGTATGTTTCCTGTGTAGCTGTGCAATGACGTTCTCAGGCGGCAGTGTGTCTTTGATTTTTTGGATATGTGCCTCCAGCTTTTGAGCAAATTCCGGTGTCTGCATCTCCTTCTTAAATGCCGCGATCTGCTTGCCAAGCACACCGCGCTGCATATTTAATTGATTGACATCACGCATCGTAGCAAGAGCCGCCGCATGATCCTTTCTTTCCTGTGCGGCACGTACCTTTTTATTGGCGGTCTCAAGCGCTTTTGTCGCAGCGGCATAATCACGCATGGCTTTCCGATAAGTGCCGTTAAATATTCGGTCAATCGCAGCGGCACGTATCTGCCCTTCATCCGCTGCTTTCCTGAGGCGGTTATACCGTGCAAGCTCCCGATCCGCGAGCTTCCGGTATACCGCTTCTTTTTTTGCACAGTAATTGGCAATATCCTCAACCGTGACCGCGTACGGTTCATCGAGGATATTTGCCGCTTCCTGTGCATCGCGTTCTTCCTTGTATTCGTTTTGGAGACGTGCGCGTTCGCTTTGTATCTCGCGCGCGATTTTACGCAGCATAACATCGTTGGCAAAAATCGCTATTTTTAACTCTTCTTCGGTCTCTTTGCTTCGATCCGAAACATCCCCCGAATCATCCGCGTTTGGAGCATCCGATATGCGATCCTCTTTCTCAATCGCCATCATAATCTTTTCCATCGTTTTTGGATTCTTGTACGCCTTGCCGAGATGCGGTGCGGGCGTGCGGTCGAGGAGTTGTGCTTCCTCTAGCTTTCCTTGTGCGATGAGATCTTCGCGCTGGACGTCAAGCGTGCGGTGGTCGATACGGCAATCAAGCCCTTTTTCCGCAAACTTTTCATTGACCAATGCCGCCCATTTTTCGCGCAGTTCAAGTGTCGTCTCTTTCTTTGCCCAGTAAGGATCTGTGAGATAGCCTTGTGTAGGTTCACCGTGCTCGTTTTCCGCATAATTCTTGAAGAATTTCTCAGGCGGCAGTGGACGATCTTTCTCAAATACCTTTTCACTGAACATCAAATGACAATGAATGTTTCTATGCGAAGTGTCAAATGCCGCCGCTTTATCGTGGATCGCATAGGAATAGACGTGCCGATCGGCAATCCCTGTTTGTTTTAGAAAACGCTCGATAAGTTCTTTGTTTTCCTCAAGTGTTAGCTCTTCTTGCAGTCCGATCTTAAATTCTCTGTAAGAACGACCGTTTTTGCGCCGGTGATTTTCAGCCTCCTGCCAAAAGTCCGCGCCGGTTTCTGCCCATTCCGGGAGATTCCCGGAGGATAGGTGGACAAGATCCTCGCGTCCGGACTTCTCTTTCTCGTATTTTCCCTCACGGGCGATGTAATCATAATGCAGTTTTGTGTTCAGTTTACTTCCGTCGGCGCGTTTGCCATGCGGGGCATTATCGAAATAGTAGATTGACATTTCCTGTATCCCTTAATTGCGGTGTTCCTCATCGGCGGGAGCGCCGATCTTACACACTTGCCGTTCGGTAAGTGTGTTTTCATCCGGTATATGTGGCGGCGAATGTACGCCATATATCGGATGAAACACGGCGGAGCCGTGTACGCCGTAGGCGTCCGATCCAACCGGAGGTTGGCGCATGGAAATCTCGTAGAGATTTCTGTAGATGCGCATTCCTGTTTTTGGTTTCCTTGATAGTATCATATTACCTGAAAAATGGCAATATAACCGTTTATATTTTTTGTAAAAAACATTTATAACAAAAGAGAATATAATGGATATAGGAAAATAATATATCTAATTACGGGTAAATATATTTACATAAAACCTCGATTATGCTAAAATCTAAAAGGAGGTGATTATGTAAATGGAACAACAGGAAAGATTCATGCCGAAGGGGAAGGCAACCGATGTGTTTGACCGGGATGCGGCAAAACGTTTTCAAACGGACTTATATAACCTTGCGCTAGATAAGGACGTCGCAAAGAAGCGGAACCTGCTCTATCTCGTACTGCTTGCAATTTGTGTCCTCGTCACTCTGTTTGTAATAACGACAGCAAGCTATAAGACGTACGTTGTGCGTGTGGATAATGCGACCGGACAAATTGAAGCCGACGGGGAACTCAAGGCGACGAACTATGAACCGCAGGAAGCGGAGATTAGAGCGTTTCTTGTGCAGTTTATCAAGGACACACGGACGATTCCGCTTGACCCTGTCCAGTATCGGGAAAATTGGGTACACGCGCAGCACTATCTCACAAAAGAAGCAGCGGAAAAATTCAACGCAATTTTGCAGCATGACGATCCAGCGGCGAAGTTCGGACACGTGACCATACAGCCGACGATCAAATCAATCCAAATGCAACCGGGATCTGCCGCCGTATACCAAGTGCGTTGGACGGAGGACGAATATTCCATCAGCGGTAATGCAAGCGGCGTAAAGTCGTCGTATACTGCACTGTTATCCGTTATGCTTGATCCGCCGACGAAGGAAGAAGAGCTGCTAATCAATCCGCTGGGACTGAAGATTAAAGATCTCAGCATTACCAAAGAGATGGAAGAACGGCGATGAACGGAGGCACACTGATGAACGTAAAGCGCATACTTTCGGCGGCACTCTTCATGACGTTTTTTAGCTGTGCCGGGGCGCCTGTTGTTGTTTCCGCTATGCATACAACGAATGAAGCATGGCAGGCAGAATCGCGCCTTGAATACATCTATAACTATGACGGCGTATATGAAGTATTCGCACGAAAAGGTTATGTTGTGGACGTTACACTAAAATCCGGCGAGACGGTCAGCGGCGTAGTTGCCGGAGATACCGCGCGTTGGATGGTCGAAACAGCGACGATTGGAACGACGCCGCATGTTTTTATCAAGCCGACGGAGGACGGGATAAAAACAAACTTCCTCATATACACAAACAGCCGAGTCTATCATTTGTCCGTCACGGAGCAAAATCAATATACGCCGATCATCCGATGGAGCTATCCGGAAGACGTGTATAAGCCAAAAGAGATTACTCCTGCCGAAGCGGCACATAACGAGATCTTTGCGGATACCGTTGACGGACAGCTTGTCTATAAGACACTGAACAGAGATTATCGGTTTAAGGGCAGCAAACGTGTGAACGAAGCGCTGTATCCGCTCGAAGTTTTCGACGACGGCGTACGGACGTATATTCGTCTCGGTGAAAATAACAAATACGATCTTCCCGTGCTGTACCGCGTTGAGGGCAAAAAGAAACTCACACTGATAAACTATCGGATTCGGCACGGGTACATCATTGCCGATCGCGTGTTTGACCACGCACGGCTCAAGTATTCCGCGAGCGAATACGTTGATATATTCCCAAAAGAGGCGGTGCAGTAATGCTAGATACAATCAAAAAGAAACTATTTCCGAAAAAATATGCCGATCCTATTGATGATACACAGCTAGAGCAGGATGAAGGCTATGAGTCGGGCGGGGTATCTTATGACGATTACGACCCCGCAGACGAGGCAAAAACCGTTAAGAAGCCGCTCATCCTTGCGGGCGCAGGTGCAGTCGCTCTTGCGGGTGTCATGGCAGTAGCAAGCAACGCTCTATTTAGTGGCGACCCACCGGAGCAGCAGGATACGCAGCAGGGAACGTCAAGTGTCGGTACCTCAGCACGGACACCGGCAGACGCGTTCCCGGCAAGATATACCGAAATTGGGCAAAAGGATCATGACCATTCGCACACGCACGGGACGGATGTGCGAGATGTCGATCCGAACCAAAACATGAATCCCAATATGAACCCAAATGTAGCGGCGCCGGTCTATGTGCCGACGACACCGCCCGGCGGCAGCAGTGGCGGTACACAAACGGGGGCAAACGGTGATAGCGCAGCATATGAACGCGCCGAAAAAGCGGCGGAAGAAGCGGCAAAACGACGCGCCCTTATCGACGGCAGCGCGCTTGCGTTTCAGATCGCAAAAGCTATGGCAGACAATGCACCGCCGCAGACGCAGCCGCTCGGCAATGCGCCCGCACCGGGAGCAAATACCGCAGCTAGAAATATCAGCTATGCACCGCAAGTACAGGATGCGCTCGGCGGGCATATCCTTAGTGCAGGATCGGTCATACAGGCGACCCTTCTCACAGGTGTTACAAGTAACGTGCCGAACGGAGACGTTGTAGCGCAAGTACGACAGAACATCTATGACAGCCTTACAGGACGCTTCCTGCTTATTCCGCAGGGCAGCAGACTCATCGGCAAAACGGCGGAGGCGGGAGGAAAAAGGATCGGCGTCATATTTCAGCGGATCATCCTTCCCTCGGGTGCCTCCCTTGAACTCCCCGATCAGCAGGCGATTGACGGCGTAGGGTATCCCGGACTTAGCGATAAATATGACGATCATCGCGGGTCGATTTATCGTGCGGGATTCATGTCCGCGCTGCTCGGTGCCGGACTGCAAAGTCTCACGGGGAACACATCGGGCAAAGACGAACGCAGCCCGGGGCAGGAAGCCGTATCGGGAGCGGTCGCCTCTATCTTGCAGACGATGCAGCAGCTCATCTCAAAAGACATCAATGCAGAGGAAACAATAGACATATCGCCGGGCTATCAGTTCAGCGTATTTATCAATCAAGACTTGTCGATTGGTGCATACAGCGATGAATAACTTCTTGCGTGTCTATGTTTTCCTCATGGCGATCGTCACCGGCATGTGGTTTGCGACACAAAAACTCGCCGCAATGCTCGAGTACAATCCGCGCCTTGGGCAGCCGTTCATGATGAACGGGCAGCCTTACTATATGCCGTGGAAATATCTCACATGGTATATAGAGTTCCGGGCAGAAATACCGCTCGCCTTTAAGGAGACGAACCTATACATCCTTGCGGCATTTCTCATCGGGCTTGTACTCATCGCGCTTACGCTGCCGAAGAAGAAAGACGATTCCCATGGATCGGCGCACTGGGGCGAATATGCTGATCTTGCAAAGATGGAACTCATCAGCGCCGGGGGCGTTGTCGTAGGACAACGGGACAGTTTACTTGCGCGTGCGTTGACAGCCCTCATGCGCGGCGTGGATACACTGCAAAAGGAAAAAGTCGCCTATGCGGAAATGGCGTTTGAACGGGAAAAAGAGCGCCGACGAGACGAACTTACGCAGCAAATCGTGCGGATCACGGAAACGCTGGACAAAAACATACCGCCGACAATACGAGCACGGCTTGAAAAACAGCGTGCAGATCTGCAAAAACAGATTGAAAAAACGGCGGTGAAGTACGATCCGGCAAACGATCCTATCAGTGTCTATCCCTTTGTGAAGCTCTATGAGAGGCTTGTAAAACTTCACGCAGGAATTTCTCATTTCTATCTCAGAGACAATTCCAACAAGCACCTCGCTGTCATCGCCCCGACGCGCAGCGGCAAGGGCGTCGGACTTATCATTCCGACGCTCCTAGGCGAATGGAAGGAAAGCGCCATTGTCAATGACATTAAATCTGAGAACTGGGGCGTCACGGCGGGATATAGGAAGCGTATGGGGCATGTCACAATTAAGCTCGAACCGACCGCGACGGACGGCAGTACGGCGCGCTGGAATCCGCTGGACGAGATCCCGATCGGCACACCGGAAGAGGTTTCCGCCGCACAAAACCTTGCCTATACACTTGCGGACTATGAGGGGAAAGGAAAGCTCGACCATTGGGGCAGTAATGCCGCCGTTGTCATCACAACGGTCATCCTGCATCTCAAATACGCGCACTTTGCCGACCCGGAGCATTATCCGCATCCGCCGACGCTCTATGATGTGGCAGCCTTCATGAAATCCAATACGGTCGGTGTTCTCGATGAAGAGGGGAATCCCGTCTATGAATGGGTAGACAGCGAAGGAAACGCCTATGACGAAGAGGTTGAGGGCGCGGAAAAGGTACAGAAACTCGAGGTAAAGGGCTTTGTCGATTCGCTTGAGAATATGATGGAATTTGAGCATGTGCCGCAGGGTGGCATCGTGATCCAAGAATGGGATCCCCGTACAAGCAGCTATACGGAGCGATCGTTTACCAAGGAGGATATGAGGAATCTCTATCCCATGGCATCCACACTTGATGAACAGCCGCATATCCACCCGATCATCTGTCAAAATTTCCGTGAGATCGCGGCAAAGCCGGACAATGAATGCGGCAGCATCATATCTACGGCGAACACCGCACTCAAGGAATACCTCGACCCGACGCTTGCAAAGAACACCTCTGTCAGCGACTTCTGTGTGGACGACCTCATGAATTACCGGAAGCCGGTATCCCTTTATCTTGTCACACCGCCGTCCGACCTCTTGCGTCTTGCCCCGATCTTCCGCTTATTCTTTGAAATGATGGTCAAGCATCATGCAAAGAAGATCGGAACCTATGAGGGCGGCAAGGCAAAGGCTCTCTATAAACACAAATGTCTCTTCTTGATGGATGAGTTCTCATCACTTGGCAATCTCAAATCCTTTGCCGCGACGCTTTCCTATATCGCCGGGTACGGGATGAAAGTATTTCTCATCAATCAAGGCTTGCCGCAGATTAACGACATCTACGGCAAAGACAATCAGATCCTTATGAACTGCCATTTGCAGATCTTCTACGCACCAAATGACAACGACACCGCAAAATATGCCGAATCCCTGCTTGGCAATAAGACGATCACCGTTGAGAGTGTTTCAGACAGCGGTATCTTTACGAGAAGGAGCTATTCAAAGTCACAGACCGGGCGCGCACTTATGACAGCCGATGAGATCAAACGCCTTGGCGATAAGGAGATCATTGTCGCCAGCGGCAGCCCGCCGATCCTCACTGATAAGGTGAAGTATTACGAGAGCGGGTACTATCTCAGCCGTCTCTATGACGCACCGGTTGCAAGCGATCTATTGAGATCACATCCATATCCGGAGCGGGACGCGCTTATTGCACGCAGCGCAGCGGAAAAAGCCGCAGCAAAAAGACCGCCGAGATTTCGCCCGCAGTGGCGTGAGCCGAAAAAGAAACAACAACCTCAAAAGGAGTGATGAGATGGCAACATTAAAGCAAATGCAGAAAAAATTTGCAACCCTCAGAAAGCGGCAGGAAGCCCTGCAAGCCGAAATGAAGCGGATGAAGCGCGGCATGGAGGCACAGCGTACCATAGACATTGGGCGCATCATCAAGCAGACAGGATTCCCCGTCGAGAATATGGCAATCCTCATAGGTGCGCTCCTCCATGCGAAAGAGCATATCGACGAGGGGGATCAAACGGCGATAGATAATTACATCGCCGCATATGCACGCTTTTCGGAAGCACATCCGGACGCCGGTTTTGAAGATCTTGTCGAGCCGTCAGCGGAAGAGCCGGAGGCACAGGTATCGGACGGCGAAGAACCCATCGTAGAGGAAACCGATGAACACCAACTTTGACGTCATGATCGGTACGGAGATCGTCGTGCTTATGCAACGGGACGACATCACGGAGATCTACATCAATGACGACGGCATGATTCGTTACATCTCTCACGACGAGGGCAAGGTCAAGACAGACATCTATCTGCCGCCGGTCAAGGCACAGGCAATCATCGAACTCGCCGCCGGTCAAGCGGGAAAAGTCGTGAATGAGGAAATTCCGTCTATTTCCGTTGAGATACAAGGTTATGGCGCACGTTTTCAAGGAGAGTTGCCGCCGATCGTTCGGCATCCGCAGTTCAATATCCGAAAAAAGGCAGTGAAGATATTCTCCCTGCAAGACTATGTAAACACAGGCTTCATGACGGAGAAATATAAAACCTACCTAGAAGAGAGCATCAAAGAACGTAAAAACATCTTGATTGCAGGAGGAACAGGTACCGGGAAGACCACCTTCCTGAACGCCATTCTCGCAGCGATTGCAGAGATCTCGCCGTTCCATCGCCTGATCTCTCTTGAGGATCTGCCGGAACTGCAATGCCCCGCAGACGACTATTCACCGATGTTTACGATGCAGGATACGGGCGAAAGCAAAGTGCGCTATAACATGACCCGTCTCCTTGCAGACTGTATGCGCCGATCCCCCGATCGCATAGTCGTCGGTGAGGTTCGGGACGGCGCCGCATATACCATGCTTAAGGCATGGAATACCGGACACCCGGGCGGAGCCTGCACCGTACATGCCGACGGCACGGAAGAAGGACTCACCCGTATCCTATCCCTCGCGCAGGAGGATCCGGACGCTGCCGGGGAGGTCAAAGAACTCATCGGTGAAGCCATCGATGTTGTTGTTGCGATTCAGCATGTTGAACTGCCGGACGGCAGAAAAACACGTATCGTCAGCGACATCATCGAGGTCGCATCCTACGATTCCGCAGCGCATCGGTATAGCATCAACCATGTTTGACAAGGTGTCCATAATGGACACCTTTCAGAAATAAGGGAAGGGTCCATACCGGACACCCGGGCAAATTAAGGGAGGAACTACCACAATGAAAACAATATGCAAGTCCATCATGAAGTATATTATGGTTGCTGCCGTCTTTATGCAGGTACAAGTGATGATGCACCCTGTATTTGCACAGTCTGTCTCTTCGTCCTTGAAGCACTCAGGACAAAAAGGGAGCGTTTCTATCGATTTTCCGTGGATGAAATTTTTTAATGCATTGGTAGATCAGCTTACAGGACCAATCCCTATGGCTCTTGGTGCTATGGGGATTGTCGGTGCGGCGATTGCCCTCATTGGTGGTCATGGCGGCGCAGGCACGCAGAAATTTATCGTTATCGTCTTTGCCATTTCCATTTGCCTATTTGCACCGGGATTTGTCAATGCTATTTATGATTCAGCCGGCGGTCTTACGATTATGGCGCTGGGGACGAGGTAATTATGGACGTAGAGAAAATGCCGGAAGGATATGAAATTCCAATTCATCGGTCGCTTGTCGCACCTTTGTATTGGATGGGCGTCCCGCGCAATCTGTTTATCGCGGAAATATTTTTAGCGATTCTCGGCGGCGTCATCTTTAAGACGTTCAGCGTGATGATCATCGCCGGGATCGCACATTATATCTTTCACATGTTAGGGCAGCAGGACGCGCAGTTCCACGAAGTCTTTTGGCAGTCGCGGCTGCACAAAGTTTTTTACTACCGATAGGAGAGGGGAAACGAATGCTTTTTCAAAAGAAAAGCAAGCCGTTCTCACAAGAGATCGGCGTCTTTCAGGAAAAACCACGGCTGCAATACCTGCTGCCGTGGGCATATATTGATCAAGACACCGGGATCGTACATGGCAAGGATCATTCCATGCTTGCCGTGTATGAATTTCGTGGTCCCGATATGGAGAGTGCTACACCGCTGGATCTCATACAGTACAACGCCGCGCTCAACAACGTGATCAAGAATTTGCCGACCGGTTATGTTCTATACTTCGAATCACAGCGCAGCCGGTCAAGGGATTATGACCAATCTGAGATTGACATCCCTATCATCCAAAAGATGGAAAATGACCGCAAAGAGTATTATGCGGGACAGAAACACTTTGAGACGCGCTACTATTTCACTGTGTTCGCGGAGCCGCCACAGCTTATCAAATCGCGTATCACAGACGCGTTCATCGCGGACGCGAAGAACAAAGGAAAGGGCGCGGAGATGCGCCTGTACGTGGAATGCGTCGAAAAATTCATTAGCAACGCCAACCTCATTGGCGATATGCTGAGAGCTTGGCTTCCGGATATCAAACCGCTCGGGGCAGAAGAGACAATCACTTATCTTCATTCGACCGTCTCGGATAAATATCATCCGGTGAAAATAAACCCGTCTTATTATGTCACGGACTACATCTGTGACGCCGACATCCTCGGCGGTCGTGAAATGCGGATCGGCGAAAAGCATATGAAGATCGTCACGATCCTCAACTTCCCGCCCATGTCTGAACCGGGCGTATTTGACGTATTTGACCGTATGGATCTCGAATATCGCTGGGTATCTCGATTCATTTGCATGAGTAAGCCGGATGCGGAAGAAGAGCTGAGGGGGTATCGTAAACGCTGGAATCAACAAATAAAGGGCTTTTGGACGCAAGTCCTCGAGGCGATCAACAAACAGAAAATACAGCAGACAAGCGAAGAAGCCGCCGCGCATGACCTTGATGAAACGGCAGCATACAACCGTGACGATGCCGGTGCGGCGCTGCAAGAACTCGGTCAAGACTATGTAAGCTACGGTTACTATACCATGACCATGATGGTACTTGACCGTGACGCGCAGCGATGCAGCGAGAAAGCCAACCGTGTCCTTGAGGGAATCAACTCTCTTGGATATACCGGTTACATCGAGACGGATAACGCGATGGAAGCATGGTGGGGATCGATCCCGGGCTGTTATCGCGCCAATATACGGCGTCCGATTGTCAGCAGCCTAAATTTTTGTCATATGGCCCCGGTCACGGCGACGTGGCCCGGAGACAAAAAGAATGACTTCCTCAAGGGGCCTGTACTGCTCTATACCGATACGGCAGGATATACGCCGTTCCGTTTGTCGCTCCATGTGGGTGACGTAGGGCATACGATGATATGCGGACCGTCAGGGTCGGGGAAATCCGTGCTGCTCAACACGATTGAGGCGCACTTTCTCAAATACAGAGACGCCAACGTCTTTGTATTTGACAAAGCAATGTCAAGCCGTGCCTTGACACTTGCCGTCGAAGGGAATTTCTACAATATCGCAAGCGAAGGAGAAGGAGAACTATCCTTTCAACCGTTGGCAGAAATTCATAATGAGGACGAAATCAAATGGGCGAAAGAATGGATCATCGCCTATTTGCAGCAGCGCAACGTCACAATCACCCCTGCAAAGGACAATTTTGTATGGAAAGCCCTTGTCTCACTCAAAGAGTTTCCCGTATCGCAGCGTACCATCTCGACCTTTTGCGAGCTAGTGCAGGATAAAGAGATCCGGCAAGCCCTCAAATCTCTCACGCAGGAGGGAAGTTATGGCAAACTGTTTGACAATAACAAAGACGTATCCGGCACGGGGCGTTGGCAAGTCTATGAAATGGAAACACTTATGGCGACACCTGCTATCGTCCCCGCAACCCTCGACTATCTCTTTCATCGCATCGAGGGCAAACTAAAGCATGCAAAAGGACCTTCTATTATCGTTCTTGACGAATGCTGGCTCTTCTTTGACAATCCCATATTCAAAGAAAAGCTCAGAGAATACTTCAAGGACATGAGAAAAAAGAATACCTCAATCATTTTCGCCACGCAGAACCTATCCGACCTTGCAAATAAGCCGGAACTCCTGCATGTCGTCATGGAGAATTGTCCGAACAGAATCTATCTGCCAAACAAACAAGCGGCAACAGTGCAGAGCAAAGAGCTGTATAAGTTGTTTAACTGCAACGAGCGGCAGGTAGAACTCATCGCCAATATGACGCCGAAGCAGGACTATTACTATTCGAGTGAAAAAGGCAACCGCATTTTTCGCCTTGCCTTGCGTCCCATTGAAATCCCGTTCGTTACGGCGACTTCCAAAACCGACCAACAGGCGATCAATGACATCCTCAACGCCGGTGATCGAGATCGCTTCATCGAGAAGTGGCTTGCCTATAAGAATGCAGTAGATGAATGGGAAGACTATAGGCGCAACTATATCGCGTGACCATAAAAAGGTGTCCATTATGAACACCTGAAGAAAGTTCAATAATATTCATAAATATCCTTGCGTTTCGGTGTCCATTATGGACACCTTGAGAGGAGAGGGAACCATGAAAAAAATAGCAGCAGCACTTCTCATTGCGGGCAGCATCGCCGCTGCCCCGCTCCCGGCATCCGCCGCGATCCCCGTCATCGATACGCAAAACATACAGCAACAGCTCAAAACCTACCTTGAGAGCATCAAGGTGGTCACAAACACCGCACAGCAGATCGCCCTGCAACTGCAAGAACTCAAAAGCCTACCGGGAAAACTGCTTGAAAAATATAAAGCGGAATTTCTCGCAAGCATTCAAAAGGCAAAAGAGCACGCACAGCCGACCGGCATTCTCTCAGAAGAAGGTATGTGGCAAAAAGTATGGGATGAAAAATTCCCTGTGATCAATGCCGACAGCGGACTCTCTCATACCTCAATGAGTGAACGCAACGTTGAAGTAACCATGCAGGCGCTGCAATCCTTGCAGAACAAAAAGGACATCGCAGCATACCATAATCTCATGAAAGATTTGCAGGACGCACAAAAGCGTCTGCAAGAACTGATCGATCTCAACCGCAGCCCTGAAGGAGCAAAGCAAGCGGCGCAGATCGCCAATGAAATTGCCCTCGAACAGGCAAATATTGATAGCATCAAACTTACAATACAGGCGATCTCATCACAAAATCAAATCATGGAAGCGCAGCGGAAAATCGTCAAAGAGCAAAATGAGCGCGCGCTAGGCGAAGCAATGGCAAAGGCAACCACGCAAACGATAGAGAGAATGCATCGGGAGGCAGCCAATATAAACCGCCCAACAATAAGAGAGTCTGATCCATTCAAACGCAATGGATTAGGTATGAATTGGTGACGATATGGAATTTGGAAATACAACGTTTCTCAAGGGGAGTGTATAATAAACTGTGTAAGTAGGAAGACAGCTTAGGAACACTCCCGGTGAGGGGAAGTCAAAAACTAAGGAGGAACCCTTATGTCAAAGAGGCTCCCACGGCGCGGTGCAACGCTCGCTAAGGCAATTATCGAAGAGTATCAGCCCAAGAGTGTAGAAGACATGCAAAACGCCCTCAAAGAAATCTTCGGTCCCATGTTTGAAGCCATGCTCAACGGCGAGATGGAAAACCATCTCGGTTACATGAGCAACGAGCGCAGCGAAAAGGATACAGCAAATCGCCGCAACGGATATACCCCCAAAGTCCTCAAAACCTCGGCAGGCGAGGTTCCCATCAGCGTCCCAAGAGACCGTGACGGCTCTTTTACACCGCAAATCGTTCCCAAAAGACAGACGGACGTTTCGTCCATTGAAGGAAAAGTCCTCGCGATGTATGCCAGAGGAATGAGTCAGCGAGACATCTCCTCCACCATCGATGACATCTATGGCTTTATGCTCAGTGCTGAGCAAATCTCGCATATTACAGACAGTGTGCTTGACGAGCTGCATGAATGGCAAAATCGACCGCTCAAGGCATTTTATCCGTTTGTCTTCGTTGACTGTATCTATGTTTCAATGCGCGGTGACAAAGGCGTATCTGATCAAGCGGTATATGTGATCCTCGGATATGACCTAAAAGGCAAGAAAGACGTTCTAGGGCTATGGATGGGCGATACGGAAAGCAAACATCACTGGATGCAGGTATTTGACGAGATCAAAGCACGCGGCGTACAGGACATCGGCTTCATATCAATGGACGGAGTGAGCGGCCTGGAAGACGGCGCAAAGTCGATCTTTAAGAACGTGGTGGTACAGCGGTGCATTGTTCACCTGATACGCAATTCTCTTAAATACGTTCCGAGCAAGGATTACAAGGCATTTACGGCACAACTTAAAAAGATCTATGGGGCAGTTAGCCTTCGGGCTGCACAGAGCGAATTTGAGAAATTCTGTGAGACTTGGAGCAAGTATCCGGGCGCAATTCGCGTATGGAAGGACAACTTCCGGCATGTTGAACAACTTTACCAATATGGCAGTGATGTCCGTCGTGTCATGTACACAACAAATGCGATAGAGAGTGTCAATGCAAGTTTTCGCAAAGTAACGAAGCAGGGGGCATTTCAAAGCGAGACGGCTGTGTTCAAGGTGCTTTACTTACGGATCAAGGAGCTGTACAAGAAATGGAAGGGACACTCCATTCAGAACTGGGCGATTGTGATGAATCAACTCTGTATTGATGAGCGGGTCGGACAGATGATCCGAAAATATTCCGCTCTATAAGAAACTTACACACTTTACTTGACAAACCCTTTCTCAATGACCTTTTAGTATTTTTTGAAGATCACTGCATGACAGGATATAAGGCACTCGCTCCTCATGCCATGGAGTTGGTTATGGTTTTTGCCGTAATCGACATATGTATTACGTGGACGCTGTATAGTGGAAAACTAAGCCTTGCTGAGATCACGGCGAAGGTCATGAAAATCGGGTTCTTCATGTTCTTTATATTGAACATGGACAAGATCAATCAGGCAATACTAGTATCCTTTCAATATGCAGGGATTATCGCTTCCGGAGGAACGATAGACACGGCTCCAATAACCCCATCAGAGATTATGGATAAAGGATTTGATGCTTGCAGTGCAATATTATCGTATATGATGGATCATAAGCTCAGTCTTTTAGGACCGGGACTATTGATGTATCTACTATATATTATAGTTACATTGGCAGCGTTCTTCTTTATGGCATTTCAAATTCTTATCACAAAGATCGAGTTCAACGTTTTTGCAACCTTGGCGGTCATTCTTCTGCCGTTCGGATCGCTCAAATATACACAGTTCCTCTTTCAGCGGGTCATATCCGCTGTGTTTTCCTATGGCGTAAAACTCATGGTCATGATCTTTATTCTTGGGTTGTTTAATACTCTTCTTGAAAGTGCCGGTGGCGGTATTCCCGGGTGGACACCGGAGGATGAACCGTCCTTTGGAGATACGTTGCGCTATGCGCTTTCCTACGCAACTATGGCGTTTCTTATGTGGCAGCTCCCAAATCTCGCGGCGGGATTTATGAATGGACAGCCCTCTCTTGAGGGGGGACAAGCCCTCGGGGGGCTAAAAGCAGGTGCGGCAATGGCAGCAAGTGTCGCTTCGGCACCCATGACGGCGGGGGCATCCGTTGCCGCAGCAGCCGGAGCAATCGGTGCGACGGCGCACATGGCGAAAGCCGCATCTGCAACGAGCGGGAAAAGCTTTGCACGAGAGTTCGTATCATCTGCCGCACGTCAATCCTTTGCAAACAGCAAGATAGGGCAAGCTCTCATCAAGGGGGCGACGAGATCAATGAATGCCGCAGAAGATGCAAAAAATATAGCATCCGGTGAAGTCTTTAGAACGCCACAAGGGAATCGGAATTAAAGATGAGATAGCCTATGAGAGAGAGAATATGCAGCATACTCCTTATCGTAATGGCACTCCTGATGCCGACCTCCCTTGCGGCGGCAATGCCGCCCTTTCCGGGCGGTGCGGTTACATCCCCTTTTGGACCGCGTGACACCGGCGGCGGAGCAAGCAAGTACCACAAAGGCATAGACATCGGCACAAACTCTAGGACACCGATACATGCACCATTTAACGGTTTTGTCGAGCACGGTGCCGGCAGCGGATATATCTATTGGGTGGAGATTCGCACACCGGAGGGAGGAACGCTTCTCTTTGGGGATTGTGCCGAAGAGACGCTGCACTGTGCGACCGGAAACGTGCAGGAAGGAACGATCATCGGATATACCGGCGGCGACGCCTATGACGGTCCGCTCGGCTATTCGAGCGGACCGCACTGCCATGTGGAGCATCGCGTGCATGGCGTGAACGGCTCTCAGATTGATCCCGTCCCGTATCTATTGGCGCTTGGCGTTGATCTGTCCGGCAATATCGTAGGTGCAGGCGGCGCCGATCATGTGGATATCCCTTGGGGCATAGAATCGATGCAAAAGCTCGGCGAGGGAATCAACGACGTCATGCAGGTATTCGTGAATGCCATTGGCGGCGCTTACAAAGGATTGCAGCAAGCAGGGCTTGCGCTCCTTTTCGTCCTATGCATTATTGACCTTACGCTGCCGATCATGACATCGGGATTGGAGTTTTCCCTGCCGCAGCTCACAGCAAAGTTTTTCAAATACGGATTCCTGTATTTCCTCCTGATCAACTGGTCAACCATCGTCAACGACTTCTTTTTGTCCATCGTATCGAGTATATCGGGAACATACATCGGTGATCCGTCCGTCATAGAGCAGAACATATCACAGCCGCAGCTTCTCCTCCAAAAGGCGATCTCACTGATGAATCCCGCGCTCAATAAAATTGCCTCATTCGGCACATTTGAGTTCACCTACAACATAGGCAGCATCGCCATCATATGGATCTCGTCCTTTCTCGTGATCGGCGTGTTCTTCATCCTTGCCTGTCACGTCATGCTCACCTACATTGAGTTTTATCTCGCCGCATTGCTCGCCGTGTTCACCGTGCCGTTTGCCTCGTTCGGATTTACAAAATTCATTGCAGAAGGCTCTCTTGGAGGGCTTGTATCAAGCACGATCAAACTCTCGCTCATGTCCATCATGATAGGACTCTGCTTTTTCTGCATCAAAGACGCCGAAGTCCCGAAAGATCTCTTTCAAACGGAACTAGAGGGACAGACAATCACCGGTACCGGGGGCATCCATGGACCGCCCGAATACGTCGCTATGGCAACGGCAGCGGCGCAGAAATACGGCGTCCCTGTGAATCTTTTTCTCGCTCAGATACAGCTCGAATCGAACTGGAATCCGAACGCCGTCAGCAGTGCCGGCGCACAGGGAATCGCACAGTTCATGCCGGGCACGGCGGCGGGGTGGGGGATCGATCCCTTTGATCCCGCACAGGCACTCGATGCAAGCGCGCATTATATGCGGAACATGTATGAAATGTTTGGGGACTGGAACAAAGCGCTTGCCGGTTACAACGGCGGACCATACAGCTTTGATCCTAATAAGCCGCTTCCGGCATGGGCAAACGAGTATATCAATCTCGTGTATCAAAATATGTCCGGCTCATACATCGCAAAGGCATCGATCACGGCGGAACAGGCGGCAACACATTTGCTTATGTGCATTGGTGTCGCGATACTTGCATGTCTCACCTTAAAGATACCAAAGGCGATTATGCAGTCGCTGGGAGGTCGGTATGAACTTTAAGGAACGCAGAAAAACAAAGCTCCTTGTCGCCGGCATCCTCAGCGTATTCGGCATCGTCGGAGCGCTGCACATCGCATTTGGTAAACTGTTTTACAGCAACGTATCGCCGTCCGCACCGCAGGGGCTTTATATCGCGACGCCGATACAAAGCCTCACGCGCGGAGATTATGTTGTTGTAAGGCTTCCGGAAGCCGTGGAAAGTCTGCACGTTAAAAAGGATTATCTACTGCTCAAGCGCGTGCAGGGATTCCCCGGGGAATCCTACACAATAGACGCGTCAGCGCTCAGAACGGCGCAGCGCAGCTATCCGATCTGCCGCAGCGATCTATTGCCACAGCAGGAGCAAGGCACCTATATAGTGCCGGAAGGAGAACTGCTTTTGCTCAACGATCCCGATGATTCCTTTGATTCGCGGTATCTCGGCAGTATCAAGCAAACACAGATCGACAAGAAAGTATTGCTGCTTCTGTCCTATGATAATCCTGTAGTCAATTCACTCAAGGAGGTGTTCAAATGACAAAAAAGATCGTTATTGCAGCGATCGTTGCCGGCATGGCGCTCAGCAGCCCAACGGCGCAGGCGTGGGGCGCGGTTATCCATCCCGGCTCCCATGTATTTGACGCAAAGCGCTTCTTTGACAGCGTAAAAGAAACGGCACAGATGGTCGAAACAGTCAAGAACGAAGTGCAGAAACTCAAGAATCAAATCATAGCAATGATGAGGATTGACCTCTATCCGCGTGAAATGGAAGATGCCGTAAAGAGTGCACTGAAATTCCCGGAAATCCGGACAATATTCAATCCAAAAGCGGATGATCCTCTGCACCGTCTCTACATCGATGCAATCACAGATTATGAACACGGCGGCGATCCGTTGAGTCTTATACGCAAGCGGGATATGGACGATAATTTAACCTATCGAAACATCGCAGCCGATACCGTACAGCGGCAGGAAGAGCGGCGCCGTCTTGCCGCTCAAATCGCATCCGCGTCGGACGACAGCCTATTAAGCGAACGGCAAAAGGCAAACCAACTTGCAGCGCTTAAAGCCATTGGCAGCATCGATGAAGCACAGCTCATCGGCACTGCCTATACAAACGCCGTCAAGGAACAAGAAACAGCATATATCAAGGAGAACATACAACGTGAAGACGCGCAGCGTATGACCGTTTATCCATACGATCCGTTTCATCCAACGGATTTTGATAAGCGCAACAACAAAAGCGAGAGCAAGGCGTTTGGATTTTTGAAATTCGGGCAATAGAAAAGCAGGGCGTATGCCCTGCTTTTTGGGGATGGAGCGGATATGTAAGCTGTTATTGCCCCATACCTAAACCGTTTCTTGTGTAAGGATCAGACCATACACGTTGCCGCTCTTTTAGCATATTTTTTGCTTTTTCTACCTCATTCTCTGCTTCCTTAACCCGTGACTTCCATTGATTTTTATATTGCTGATGATTTTCCTTAATGAGCTGAAAATCATTGTTCATCTCAACCTTTGCAGTCGCGTATTTCTCCATTTCGGCAATTTTATCATCCATCTTTTGGACGTATTCATCATGCTTCTTGAGTGTATCTTCATTGATCGCAAGCGTGGACTCTGTATATTTCCCATTCACTAATTTAGGGCGTTCACCTGTCAGCAGTTGGAGTGATGTGCATTCCTTATAGAGCGCTTGATATTCGTTTTTCGCCGTATTGTACTTTTCCTCTTCGTTGCAGCCCGCGACCAACAGACAGAGCAGAACGAGGAGCAGCAAGAACCCCTTTGATTTCATAATCATTCCCTCCATAAGAGCAGTTCCATCGCTTTTCGAACGGCGGTCAGCCGCTCGATCGGCAGGGGTGAGAGCAATTTATTGATTTTTTGCATCTCATGACTGCCGGCGACATGATCCAATACGGCGCGTGGAGAAAGGTCGTCTGCATCCCCATAGAGGATCCAGTTTAGATTAAAACCCATGCGCCCCAGTGCACAGAGCACCTCATAAGGCGGTGAAGTAAGATCCTGTTCCATCGAGGACATCGCAGACTGGCTAATACCGAGTTCTTTTGCAAAGCTCTCTTGAGACTGCTTAAAATACGTCCGCATGACGCGAATTCGACGCCCGACCGTATCATCGGCAGCTTTTGAGGCGTCGGCATCCTTTTTTGCACGTTCAAGAGCGGCGTGCCAGTCATCGTCGTTCTCGAGGTTACATACCTGCCGCAGGAGCGTCACCGTCTCCGGACGCGGCATATCTTTACCAGATTCAAAGCGGGATATTTGCCGCTGAGATAAACTCATCATACCCGCAAGTTGTGTTTGCGTCAAGCCTCGTTCTTTACGCAGCATTCGCAAGGCAAAGGGGAATACATCGATTTCCACATGTTCACCTCCTATACAACATATTATCATAATACAGGTAAAAAGAAAAGAGGAAACATCATGAAAACACTCTACATTGCAGAAAAACCGGACATCGGCAGAACGCTCGCCGCGTATTTATGGCATGGAGAGGGGAAGAAAGAGACGGGGTACATCCACAATGGAGACACTACCGTCACATGGGCAATAGGACATATTCTTGCGCCCGCAATGCCCGAAGCATACGGCGAAGAATATAAGGCATGGTCGAGCTATCCCATCATCCCCAAAAAGTGGATCGTCAAACCGCCCGCCGCCACGGCAAAGCAATTTGCAGTGGTCGAAAAACTCCTCAAAGAAGCGGACATCGTAATCCATGCGGGCGATCCAGACCGCGAGGGGCAGCTCCTCATCGATGAGATCCTTGATTATTGCAAGTTTCAGGGGCAAGTCCGTCGTCTCCTCATCAACGCAAAAGATGACGAGAGTCTAAAGCGCTCCTGTGCCGACATACGCGATAACAAGGAATTTGAAGGACTATACCACGCCGGACTCGCGCGCGCCCGCGCCGACTGGCTGATCGGTATGAACCTCTCCCGTGCCTATACCGTGTGTGCGCGAAAATACGGCTATACGGGGATATTCCGCGTCGGACGCGTCAAGATACCGACACTTGCACTTGTCGTCAACCGCGAAAAAGAGATACAAGGCTTTAAGTCCAAGAAATACTATGAACTCATCGGCACATTCCGGAAAGACGGGATAGATTTTCGCGCGAAATATATGCCGTCCGACCTACTGCCCGCCGATCCGGAGGGGCGCATCCTCGACAAGAAACTCCTGCAAGCAATCAAACTCAAAATAGAGCACGGCGATGTTGTTGTTTCCGAAATCAAAACAAAAAAATAACGCAGCATCCGCCGCTGCCGTACTCCCTTGACACACTGCAAATCACCGCAAACAAAACCTATGGACTCTCCCCAAAAGAAACCCTCGATACCGTACAATCCCTCTATGAAAAGAAATATGTGACGTATCCTCGATCCGACTGCAACTATATTCCCGTCTCCCAGCATGAAGATGGAGCGAAAATCATTGCAGCCTTGCAAAAACTCTCTCACCTTTCAAAAGCCGCGAATGCAGTGGAACCCAGAATCCGGAGCAAAGCCTTTAACGACGCAAAAATCACGGCGCATCACGCCATCATTCCGACCGGCGTACCGGCGGAAAATCTTGACGAAAAAGAGCAACAGATCTACGACCTCATCGCGCAGCGCTACCTTGTGCAGTTCGCCACCCCCTTTGTTTACGAACAGACAAACTTCACACTTAAAGCCGGCGATGAAAAACTTACCGGCAGCGGGCGAAAAATTATCGATGAGGGCTTTCGCGCTATCGAGAAAGACGAGGAAGAAAAGCCGGACGCAGAATCTAATATGAGCCTCCCGGCGCTCTCTGAGGGCGACAAGCCGGAACGGCGTGAACTTTCTATCCCAGAGAAGAAAACAACCCCGCCAAAACGTTTCACAGAGGGAACGCTGATCGCCGCAATGACCAACATTTGGCGATTCGTTGCAGCGGATAACCCGAATCGTGAAAAACTCAAAGAAACAAAAGGCATCGGAACCCCCGCGACACGGGACACCATCATCGCAGAACTCCTTGCCACGGAGATCAAAGGAAAGCCCATGATCCCATGTCTTGAGAAAAAGAAAAAAGAGCTTGTGCCAACAGAATTTGGCATCAAACTCATCGAGAACGTCGATCAGACGCTGACCGTCCCGGACACAACCGCAGAAATGGAATACGCACTCACAGAGATCGCCCAGAAGAAAAAGACCTTGGGCGCCTACATCGATGAAGTCATCGATGTTGTCAATGCCAATATCAAGTTTGCAGAAAGCCGGAAATTCCCTCTGTACGTCACAGAAGACGCACCTCTGTGTCCCATCTGCAAAAAAGGAGCACTCCTCAAGAAATATTCGCCGAAACTTGAAAAACACTTCTACATTTGCAGTGATGAAGCCTGCATAGCGGCAGACGGGCGGAAAATGTTCTACGAAGCCGATCAAAAAGGAAATCCGATCATCGAGCGGTGCCCCGAATGTGAAACCGTATTACGCCGTTTGAACGGCAAGAACGGCGCGTTTTGGCTGTGCGTGAAATGCAGCAAAACATACAACGACAAGGACGGACGTCCGGCGCTAAAGCGTGACTAGAGAATAAAGGAAAGAGATGATATAATGGACGATATTGAAGAATACGAAGCATCCTACGAAGCCGCAGAAGAGCCGGCGGAGGACGAAGCGACCGCGCCGGAGGAAAATGCCGCCGACGTATCCGGAGAATCATCCCCGGAGAACGACAAAGTGCTCGCAGAACTTCACGACATGCTGCATTATGCAACAACCGTTATCGAGACCATCAAAACGGAATCGGAAACGGCATATCGAGAGCGCACGCAGCTAGAAGCATGTCGCGCCGAACTAAAGACCGTCACCGCAGCGCTTGCGGAAGAGACCGCTGCCTTACAGCAGGTGAGAGCAGAACTTTGTCACAACATGGAGACAGACTGCAAAGCGCTCTTTGCAATCGCAGCGAAAAACTATGAACGGATGGGACTTGACGCGCAACAGTGGCAGAAAAAATACCTCAAAACACAAGTACCGCAGCTGAACGCAATCCAAATATCCGCATACCTCATACAAATACTGTTTATCATAGATATGTTTCTGCATTTTTACTATCGATAAACAGACAGCGTATAAATAGAATAAATAGCCCTGAAAGGTGAAAGATATGGAAACAACACTGGATCTTGATACGCTCGAAAAGAAAGCGGCAGAGTATCGTGCGATCGTCCCTCGTCTGAGTACCTTTGAGAGAGAAGATCACGAAGAGAACTTCATGGTAGAGTTTACCCATGATTCCACATCAATTGAAGGCAACACCTTGACACTAATCCAGACCAAAATGATTTTAACGGATCGGATCACTCCTGCCGAAATCTCCTTAAAAGAATTGGATGAAGTCCGTGGTCATGCGAGCGCATGGGAATTTGTCAAGGAATGCGTAAAAAACGGAACACCCCTTTCGGAGAATATCATTCGTGACATTCATGAGCACGTCGTACCCGTGCGCGGCGTTGGCGGGATGTATCGCAGTATCCCTGTGTATATCCGTGGCGCGCAGCATGTACCGCCGAACCCGGTGAAAATACGTGATGAGATGGGAAATTACGCATACAACATGGAGCAACGTGTGTTTCCGGATGAGATTGAAAAAGCGGCATGGCTGCACGCCGACCTTGTACGGATTCACCCGTTTCAAGATGGGAACGGACGGACGGCACGCCTTGTGATGAACTATCATCTCATGGCGAATGGCTACCCGCCGACCTCTATCAAGCTAAAAAACAGAGAGCGATATTTCGCAGCATTGGAAGAATATTCGCTGCACAGAGAACTAAAGCCGTTCAAAACATTGCTGTATCAAAACATGGATAAAGAACTAGACGCGTTCCTGTCCATGTATTCGATGCACAAACGCGAAAGAGATTTATCGAATACGCCGTCGGAGCGTCGTAAAAGAAGCCCCAATATGGTACGCCATATCTCGAAAAATGAAGACCGTGGACGTTAAATATGACCCCAAATTGACCCCCAAAAAACGAAAAAAGACGTAGAATAGGGAGAATGAGGAGAATGGAAAGAATAAACAGCCTTGAAATATAAGGGGAGAAATGTAATGATAAAAAAATACGATTGTGCTATAATTTAATGCGGTGAATAATCGTGGCAAAAAAGAAAATTCAAAAGACGAATGCCGCGCGCATCCTCGACCGGTGCGGCATCTCCTATGAACTGCTGACGTATCCGGTGGACGAGAGCGATCTCTCGGCGGTGCATGTGGCTGAGGTGACGGGCATCCCGCTCGAGCGGCTCTACAAGACGCTCGTTGTACGCGGAGATCGGACGGGGATCTTCATGGCGGTGGTTCCGGGCAGCGGCGAACTCGACCTCAAGGCGGCTGCCGCCGCCTCGGGCAATAAGCGCGCCGAGATGGTGCATCTCAAAGAGGTGTTTGACCTGACCGGCTATGTGCGCGGCGGATGTTCGCCGCTCGGTGCGAAAAAAGCCTATCCCGTCTATCTCGACGAGAGCGCGCTCGCGCACGAACGCATCTGCATCAGCGCGGGGCGGCGCGGCGAGCAGATCGAGCTTGCACCCGGCGATCTCGTCCGCGCAGCGGATGCCGTGACCGTCAAAATCGCGCGCTAGCGATATGCCTTTACGCATTACACTATTATAGCACAGATGAATGCCAACGCCTGAGCGAAAGGATGTATACATGGATTATTTCAGCACACGCGGCGCGGCGGAACGCGTCTCCTCTGCCGCGGCGATTCTCAGGGGACTCGCCGCGGACGGCGGACTCTTTCTCCCCGCAGCGTTCCCACAGGTCAGTCTCGCGGACATCGAAGCGCTCGTGCCACTCTCCTATGAGGAGCGCGCAGTTCGCATCCTGCGCCCCTTTCTCACGGATTATACGGAGGAAGAGCTGGCAGAATGTGTGCGGCGCGCCTATGGGCACACGTTTGACGATGCGCGCCGGACGCCCGTGCGTGCGGTCGGCGGTCTCTCGGTGCTCGAGCTTTGGCACGGACCGACGAGCGCGTTCAAGGATATGGCGCTCCAACTCCTGCCGCAGCTCATGAGCGCGGCGCGTGAGAAAATGGGCGCGCGCGATACGATCCTCATCCTCGTTGCGACCTCCGGCGATACAGGGAAGGCGGCACTCGAAGGATTTGCGGATGCACCCGGCATTCGGATGATGGTATTCTATCCGGACGGCGGCGTCAGCCCCGTGCAGCGTCTCCAAATGGTGACGCAGGAAGGAGGGAATGTTAAGGTGGTCGCCGTGCGCGGCAACTTTGACGATGCGCAGCGCGGCGTAAAGGAGATCTTCGGCGACGCCGCGGCGCAGAAGGAGCTGGCGGTGTCGCATACGCGCCTCTCCTCGGCGAACTCGATCAACTGGGGACGCCTTGTGCCGCAGATCGTCTACTACTTCAGCTCGTATGCCGATCTCCTTGCCGAGGGGCGCATCCGCCTCGGCGATGCGGTCAACTATACCGTGCCGACGGGGAATTTCGGCGACATTCTCGCCGGCTTTTATGCAAAGCGCATGGGACTGCCCGTCAGGCGGCTCGTCTGTGCGTCGAATGCGAACAACGTGCTCACAGACTTCTTGCAGAGCGGCGTCTACGACCGCCGGCGGGAATTTTATCAGACCATCTCGCCGTCGATGGATATCCTTGTCTCGAGCAATCTCGAGCGGCTGCTCTATCATCTGACGGGAGATACGGCGCAGGTTGCCGCGTGGATGCGGGAACTGACGGAGACGGGCAGGTACGACGCGAGCGTCCTCCTGCCGCAGCTGCGCGAACATTTTTGGGCGGCATTTGCGGACGACGACGCGACGCGGGCGGAGATCCGCGCCGTCTACGAGCGGACAAAGTACACGCTCGATCCTCATACCGCGGTCGCCTACCGCGCGGCGGAGAATTATCGGCGCGCAACGGGGGACGCGCGCCCCATGGTCGTGCTCTCGACGGCAAGCCCGTATAAATTCGGCGTGAGCGTCCTCGAAGCTCTCGGAGCAGAGGCGGAGGACGACCCCTTCGCGCAGATGTCACGCCTGCATGACGTCAGCGGCATGGCGATCCCCGCGGGACTGACGGGGCTGCGCGAAAAACCCGTGCGTCACACGGATGTCTGTGACCGGGACGGAATGCGCGCGGCTGTGCTCGCATTTGCCAAAGAGACACACTGAAAACCGTTCTATCAATAAAAACTTTATCTGCCAAAGAAGGATTTTTTACGTATATGAAGAATTTTCTAACATGTACGAGTCATTATCTATTCCAATCTTTTTGGAGAAAGAGGTAGAGTGTCATGGCAACGATTGATCTCACACAATATGGCATTACAGGCACGACCGAGGTTGTTCACAACGCGAGTTACGACCAGCTTTTCCGCGAAGAGCTGCGTCCCGATCTCGAGGGATATGAGCGCGGGCAGGTCACGGAGATGGGCGACGCCGTCAACGTGATGACGGGCATCTACACGGGACGTTCGCCGAAGGATAAATACATTGTGGACGACGAGACATCGCATGACACGGTTTGGTGGACGTCGCCCGAGTACAAGAACGACAATCACCGCGCGACGCAAAAGGCTTGGAACGCCGTGCGCGAGATCGCGATCCGCGAGCTGTGCAACAAGCGCCTCTTCGTGGTCGACGCGTTCTGCGGCGCGAACAAGAACACGCGCATGGCGGTGCGTTTCATCATGGAGGTGCCTTGGCAGGCGCATTTCGTGACGAATATGTTCATCCGCCCGACGGAGGAGGAGCTGAAGGAGTTCAAGCCGGACTTTATCGTCTACAATGCGGCAAAGGCGCGCGTGATGCATTTCGGCGACCTCGGGCTGAACTCCGAGACGGCGGTCATGTTCAACCTGACGAGCCGGGAGCAGATCATCGTCAACACGTGGTACGGCGGCGAGATGAAAAAGGGCATGTTCTCGATGATGAACTACTACCTCCCCTTGAAGGGCATCGCGTCCATGCATTGCTCGGCGAACACGGACAAACAGGGCGAGAACACGACGCTGTTCTTCGGCCTCTCCGGCACGGGCAAGACGACGCTCTCGACCGACCACGAGCGTCTGCTCATCGGCGACGACGAGCACGGCTGGGACGACGAGGGCGTGTTCAACTACGAAGGCGGCTGCTACGCGAAGGTCATCAACCTCGACCCCGAAGCGGAGCCGGACATCTATGGGGCGATTAAGCGCAACGCGCTGCTCGAGAACGTCACGGTCGATCTCGCGGGGCATGTGGATTTTGCGGATAAGTCCGTCACGGAGAATACACGCGTTTCCTATCCCATTCATCATATTGAGCACATCGTCAAGGGGCATGTTCGTGATAAATCATCGGGTCCGCACGCAAAGCATGTAATCTTCCTCTCGGCGGACGCATTCGGCGTGCTGCCGCCGGTCTCGATCCTGACGCCGGAGCAGACGAAGTATTACTTCCTCTCGGGCTTCACGTCGAAACTTGCGGGCACGGAACGCGGCATCACGGAGCCGACGCCGACGTTCTCCGCGTGCTTTGGTCAGGCGTTCCTTGAGCTGCATCCGACGAAATACGCGGATGAGCTCGTGCGCAAGATGGAGGAGCACGGCTCGAAGGCGTTCCTCGTCAACACGGGCTGGAACGGTACGGGCAAGCGCATCTCGATTCAGGATACGCGCGGCATCATCCATGCGATCCAGAACGGCGCGATCGACAGTGCGCCGACGAAGAAGATTCCGTATTTCGACTTTGAGGTGCCGACGGAGCTGCCGGGGGTCGATCCGAAGATCCTCGATCCGCGTGACACTTACGCGAGCCGCGTCGAGTGGGAGGAAAAGGCAAAGGATCTCGCCGAACGCTTTATCAAGAATTTCAAGAAATACGAGGGCAATGAAGAGGGGCAGAGTCTCGTCGCGGCGGGACCGAAACTCTAATCGTCGCTGACATCCATCGGCGCAGGGGCTGCCGCACAGGTGCGTATGACGCTGCCGTGCGGCAGTCTCTTTTTCGTAACATGAACGGAAGGGGGAGGCGTATGAATTTAGAGGACGGCATCAATAAGGTGCGCGGCGTGGGAATCCAAAAGGCGGCGGCGCTGCGTCGTCTCGGCATCGAGACGGTCTCCGACCTCCTGACCTACTATCCGCGCGCCTACGAGGATCAAAGCCGGATCACGCGGATCGCCGACCTGCGCCCCGGGACGCGCGCGACGATCGTGGGCGTCATTCATACGGTCGTGGAGCGACCGACGCGGCGGCGCGGCTTTACGGTGCTGACAGCGCTCGTCGGCGACGGGACGGGCTGCGCACAGGCGGTGTGGTTCAATCAACGCTTTCTGAAGAGCAAGCTGCGCGAAGGGCGGCGCATCTTCCTCAGCGGCAAGGCGGACTATGCCTATGGGGGCGGCGGACAGCTCGCCCTCACGCAGATCACCGCGCTCGAATTTCTCGGTGCGGAGGAGTCGCCGGCGTCTCGGCTCGGCATTTTGCCGATCTATGCGGCGACCGAGGGGCTGACGCAAAAGCAATTGCGGCAAATGATGGAATACGCACTGCGCGAGACGGCGGCGGAGCTGACGGAGACGCTGCCCGACGCCGTGCTCACGGAATACGGTCTCGTCGGGCGGGCGGATGCCTTTCGCCGGATTCATTTTCCAAAGCGCGCGGAGGAGCTGAGCGCCGCACGCCGGCGTCTTGCCTTTGAAGAACTCTACCTCATCCAATGCGGACTGCTCGCGCTTAAAAAGCGCAGTGTGGAATCGCAGCGCGGGATCGCCCACCGGGAAAACGGCGCGCGTGTTGCCGCAGTGCTGGAGGCTCTGCCGTTTACGCTGACGGAGGATCAACAGACGGTGTGGCGGGAGGTCGCGCGCGATATGGAGTCGCCGCTGCCGATGCGCCGCCTCGTGCAGGGGGATGTCGGCTCGGGCAAAACGGCGATCGCTCTGCTCGCGCTCGTCAAGACGGTGGAGAGCGGCCGGCAGGGGGCGTTCATGGCGCCGACCGAGATCCTTGCGCGGCAGCATTATGATTACCTCCAAGAACTCTTGACGCCGCTCGGCATCCGCGTCGCGTTCCTCTCGGGGCGGCTCGCGAAGAAGGCGCGGACGGAGACGGACGCGGCTCTTGCGGCACATGAGGTCGATATTGTCGTCGGCACGCACGCGCTGATTGAGGATCATGTCGCCTTTGCCGCGCTCGGACTTGTCGTTACGGACGAGCAGCACCGCTTTGGCGTCGCGCAGCGATCCGCGCTTGAAAAAAGAGCGAGGTGACGCCGGACGTCCTCGTCATGACGGCGACGCCGATCCCGCGCACGATGACGCTCACGGTCTACGGCGATCTCGACGTCTCGCGCATCGAGCATCTGCCGCCCGGACGCCGCGCAATCCGCACGTTCCTGCGCACGGACGCGGCGCGGGCAAAGATCTATGCGTTTGTGCGTAAGGAGATTGAGAGCGGGCGGCAGGCATACGTCGTCTGTCCGCGCATCGAAGCGAGCGAGGAGAACGATCTGCCGTCGGCGGAGGAAGTTTACGACGAGCTTTCGCGCGGCGTGTTCCGCGGGATTCGCTGCGGGCTTCTGCACGGGCGGATGAAGGCGGCGGACAAGGACGCGGTCATGCGGGATTTTTACGAAGATCGGATCAAGCTCCTCGTATCGACGACCGTCATTGAGGTCGGCGTCAACGTGCCGAACGCGAGCATCCTCGTCGTCGAGCACGCGGAGCGGTTCGGGCTGGCACAGCTCCATCAGCTGCGCGGGCGCGTGGGGCGCGGCGCATACGCGTCGTACTGCATCCTCATCGCGGGGGCGAGCGCGGCGCAGGCGGAGCGGCTGAAAGTCATTGAGCAGACGAGCGACGGATTCCGTCTCGCCGAGGAGGATCTGCGCCTGCGCGGCCCCGGGCAGTTCTTTGGGGCGATGCAGCACGGACTCGGGGATCTGAAGATCGCCGACGTCCTCGCCGACATGGATCTCCTGCTGCTCGCGCGCAAGGCGGCGCTCCGCACACTCGACGATCCCGCCGCGCTCGCCTTTGTCCTGCCCGCCATCCGCCGGCAGTACCGCGGACAATTCGATCATATTTGGCAAATATAGGCATTGTATTAGTGCGTTCAGATGGTGTAAGATAGAAATATCATCAAGGGGAGGAAAGCATCATGAGCAACAAGGAACAGGCTCCGGGCTGGCTGCAGGCAGAGGAAGCCATTCGTGCGGCGCTGCAAAGTCGGAAAAACGAATTGTTTGCGGCGTTCGAGCAGGGCTATATCGCGGATATGAAACACGCGTGGACCGACGGCTATGCGGCGGGCAGCGCCGCAGGAAAAGCGGAGGCCAAGCAGGAGGGGATCTCCGAAGGTGAGTTCCGCGGGCGTAAACAAGGCATCATTTATGCCGCACTCAATCTCCTGCGCGATGGGATGCCGCCCGACAAGGTTGCAAAGATTGCGGAGCTGCCGGAGCTCATCATCCGCAAGCTCGCATCCGACAATGGCATAGATGTTTCGTAGAAAAAGAAGACGCTGACGTGCGGAGGCAGACCTCTAGTATATGGTTATCGTAATCCGATACCAAAGGTGGAATTTTTCGCCGATTTGGGCTTGACAGGCTAATATACCATCTGTTATAATTCATCTCGTCGTTTGGCAATAAACGATACTCGGGGTTATAGCTCAGTTGGTTAGAGTGTCTCGTTGACATCGAGGAGGTCACAAGTTCGAATCTTGTTAACCCCACCATTTTGTTACATCTGTCCGCAAATTTGCGGATTTTTTATTCGTTGCTCACTTAGCTCAGTTGGTAGAGCATCTCCGTCACATGGAGGGGGTCGGGGGTTCGAATCCCTCAGTGAGCACCATCTAGGATATTCTAAGAAGGTTTTCTGCGGATGTGGGAGACCTTTTTTTGTTGCTGTGATGATAAAACTATGAGCCTGTCCTTCTGAAAAAATATACGGGACTTGACGGCTTTGCTATAATGGTAATCGTTAGGAGAACTTTTTCGAATGCCTGCGGGAGGGTGAGGGAAATCGAATTTCATGCGTTGACAAAGGAAGACAAGCCGCTGCTGGATCGATATTTTCGTGCGAACTACTATGAAAACTCGCATTTTAACTTTACAAATCTCTATATGTGGCGCGAGCCGTTCCGCGTGCAGATCACGGAGGAGGACGACGTTCTCTATGTGACGAGCGAGTGGAAGGGCAAGGTCGCGGCGCTCCAGCCGTTCTGCGATCCCGCGCTCTACCGGGCTGCAACGAAAAAATACTTGCGTATTTCGAGGAGATCGGGCAGCCGTTTCACATCTACGATATGGAGCGCGGCTATGCGGACTTTTTGAAGAGCTGCGACTGCGCCTCGCTCGAGGTCGTGGCGGACCGCGACAACTACGACTATGTGTATCTCGCGGAAAAGCTCATCACGCTCGCGGGGCGCAAGATGCACTCGAAGAAGAATCATTTGAACGCATTCCGCAAGGAACATCCCGAGGCGGAGTTCCGCCCCATCACGGACGAGATCGTGACGCAGTGCAAGCTGGAGCTGAACAGCTGGTACAAGCAGCACCGGCAGGACGACGGCACGGTCGATCCGTTCATCGGCTACGAGCGCACGGCGATTCTCGAGGTGCTGAATAACTTCGAGGACTTCGGTCTGAAGGGCGGCGCGATCCTGATGGACGGGCGCGTGGTCGCCTTTACCTTCGGCGAACAGCTCAACACCGACACGGCGGTCATCCATGTGGAAAAGGCAGATCCCGAGGTGCGCGGCGCATATCCGGCGATCAATCAGGGATTTGTGGAGTACGCGTGGAGCGGCATGACCTACATCAACCGCGAGGAGGATATGGGCATTGAGGGACTGCGCAAGGCAAAGGAATCGTACAAGCCGGAGAAGCTGATCGAAAAGTTCAACGCGACGCTGCGCTCAAACGATTGCAAAGCGTTATGAGATGTGATAAGATAGCACAACGCTAGGAGAATGCAGGCAAAGCCCTTCGCCCCGATTAGCGGCGCGGGGCTTTTCTGTTATTCTGTTCTATGATGCATGGACGGGGGGATTCGTCATGAATTACACGAAATACGCCAAGGGATACTATATGCCGCCCGAGATTTCGCTCGACTGGCTGAAGAAGGATGCGCCCGATCACGCGCCCGTGTGGTGCAGCGTCGATCTGCGCGACGGCAACCAGTCGCTGATGATCCCGATGAGCCTTGACGAAAAGCTCGCCTTCTTCAACCTCCTCGTGCGCGTGGGATTCAAGGAAATCGAGGTCGGCTTCCCGGCGGCGTCCGAGACGGAGTATGAGTTCCTGCGCCGCCTTGTGGAGGACGATCTCATCCCGGACGACGTGACAGTGCAGGTGCTCACGCAGGCGCGCGAGCACATCATCCGCAGGACGTTCGACGCGCTGCGCGGCGTGAAGAACGCCATTGTTCATGTCTACAATTCGACCTCCGTCGCACAGCGCGAACAGGTCTTTCAAAAGTCAAAAGAAGAGATTTTGGAGATCGCGGTCGAGGGGGCGGAACTCCTCAAAAAGCTGACGGAGGAAGCGGGCGCGAACTATCGCTTCGAGTACTCGCCCGAGAGCTTCACGGGGACGGAACCGGAGTATGCGCTCGAGGTCTGCAACGCTGTGCTCGACGTCTGGCAGCCCACACCCGAGCGCAAGGCGATCATCAATTTGCCCGTGACTGTGCAGATGTCGATGCCGCACGTCTACGGGATGCAGGTCGCCTATGTGGGGGCGCATCTCAAGTACCGCGACGCCGTTGTGCTCTCCCTGCACCCGCACAACGACCGCGGCTGCGGCGTGGCGGACGCGGAGATGGGACTGCTCGCGGGCGCGGATCGGCTCGAGGGGACGCTCTTCGGCAACGGCGAGCGCACGGGCAACGTGGACATCATCACGGTCGCGATGAATATGTGCGCGCTCGGCGTCGACCCGCAGCTCGATTTTTCCAATCTGCCGCATCTCGTCGAGGTCTACGAGCGGGTCACGCGGATGCAGGTGAGTCCGCGGCAGCCGTACGCGGGATCGCTCGTCTTTGCCGCGTTCTCCGGCTCGCATCAGGATGCGATCGCCAAGGGGATGAAGCATTGGGAGGAGCAGAAACCCGAAAAATGGTCGCTGCCGTACCTCTACATCGATCCCAAGGACGTCGGGCGCACCTACGACGGCGACGTCATCCGCATCAACAGTCAGTCCGGCAAGGGCGGTGTCGCCTACATCATGGAGCAGCAGTACGGCGTCGTCATGCCGAAACAGATGCGCGAGGACTTCGGCTACCGCGTCAAATCCGCTTCTGACAACAGGCACAAGGAGCTGCAGCCCGACGAGATCTACAAAGTCTTTGCGGACACCTACGTCAACCTCCCATTCCCCTATGAACTGGTGGATTTCCTGTTGAAAAAACTGCCCGACGGCACGCGTGTCGGCGATGTGCATCTGAAGGTGGACGGTGAGGAGCGCACCTATGAGGCGCGCGGCAACGGCCGTCTCGACGCGATCTCAAACGCGCTTCAGCAGAATCTCGAACTGTCCTACACGAACCTCACCTACAGCGAGCACGCTCTTGAGATCGGGCAAAACTCGCGCGCGATTTCCTACATCAGCATCACGGGAGCGGACGGCAAGGTGCATTGGGGCGTCGGACTCGACACCGACATTATCACCTCGTCCGTGCTTGCACTCTTTTCTGCCGTCAACCGCATGAAAGCGGGGCATTGAGGCATTGAGGCATTGATGCGATGACGGATATAGTCGCCGAAAAGTTAAAACTCCTCCCGGACACGCCGGGGGTCTACATCATGAAGGACGAGCGCGGCAAGATCATCTATGTCGGCAAGGCGATCGTCCTCAAAAACCGCGTGCGGCAGTACTTTCAGAGCAGCCGAAACCAAGCGCCGAAGGTGCGCGCGATGGTCTCTCACGTCGCCGATTTCGAGACCATCATGACGGCGAACGAGGTCGAATCGCTCATCCTCGAAGCAAACCTCATCAAAAAACATCGCCCGCGGTACAATATTCGCCTGAAGGACGACAAGAGCTACCCCTATGTCAAGGTGACGATGCAGGAGGATTTCCCGCGCGTCTTTATCACGCGGCGCGTGCTGCGCGACGGGGCGCGCTACTTCGGCCCTTATACGAACGTGACGGCGCTCCGGGACAGCCTCAAACTCCTGAAGCGTCTTTTTCCTCTGCGCACCTGCCGCAAGATGCCCGAGCGTCCCTGTCTCGAATACCACATCAAGCGGTGTCTCGCGCCCTGCGTGGACAAGGTGACGAAAGAGGACTATGCGGCGATGATCCGCGCCGTGCTGCTCTTCCTTGAGGGGCGGACGGACGACGTGGAGCGCGAGCTTGAGCAGCGGATGCAGCTTGCCGCTGAAGCCTATCATTTTGAAACGGCGGCGCGCCTGCGGGATCAACTCGTCTCCGTGCGCAAGGCGGCAGAGCGGCAGAATATCGTCACGGGCGCCGGCGATCAGGATGCCGTGGGCATGGCGCGCGCGGGGGCGGGCGTCTGCGTGCAGATCTTCTTCATCCGCGGCGGCAAGATGATCGGGCGCGAACACTTCCTCCTGCGCGGGAGCGACGAGGAGCGCGACGAGGACGTTCTGCGCGCCTTTCTCGAGCAGTATTACAACGCCGCGACGTTCGTGCCGCGCGAGGTTCTCCTGCCGCTTGACATCGGCGCGGCGGAGCGCGCGGTCATCGAGCGCTGGCTCGCGGACAAAAAGGGCGGCGGCAGGGTCGCACTCCTCACGCCGCAGCGCGGCACAAAGCGCGACATCGTCGTCATGGCGACGGGGAACGCCCGGAAGTTCCTCGCCGATGAGGAGACGCGCCGCGCGCTTGCGGATGAGCAGAATATGGGGGCGGTTGAAGAACTCGGGCGCTATCTCGGGCTGAAAAAAGCTCCGTACCGCATGGAGTGCTTTGACATCTCGCACAACCAAGGGCAGGAGACCGTCGCCTCGATGGTCGTCTTTGAGGGCGGTATGCCGAAGAAATCGGATTATCGCCGCTTTAAGATCCGCAGCGCGGAAGGAAAGCCCGACGACTTCCTCTCCATGCGCGAGGTGACGACGCGCCGCTATGTCGGTCTGCCCGCCGAGGAACTGCCCGACCTCATCATCATCGACGGCGGCAAGGGGCAGCTCTCCTCCGCGCTCGAGATCATCCGCGGCGCGGCGGGGCACAGCGCCGTTCCCGTGGTCGGACTCGCGAAGCAGTTCGAGCTGATTTTTGTGGAAGGCGAATCGGAACCGGTCGAACTCCCGCGCCGCAGCGACGCGCTCTATCTCGTCCAGCGCATTCGAGACGAAGCACACCGATTTGCGATCACCTATCACCGCAATCTGCGCGGCAAACGCAACCTCGTCTCCGTATTGGATCATATCGTCGGCGTCGGACCGAAGCGGAGGCAGGCGCTGCGCGAGCACTTTGGAACGATTGAAAAGATGAAGGCAGCAAGCGTGGACGAGCTCGTTTCCGTGCGCGGAATGAATCGTCCTGCGGCCGAAGCGGTCTATCATTTCTTCGAAGTACAGCGGAATCTGCGCGGAAAATGATAGAACGATAAATGATAGGATTATCCCACTAAAATGACGATCTGAACCATTGTGAAGCAGTTCAGATTATTATAGAATAATCAAAAAGATTTGAATTGACGACACTCTTACATAAAGGAGGTGTCGTACGGTGAACATCTTTTCTCGCGTTTTGACTGCATGTGTCCTAATCGTATTGGCAACAACACTGACAGACTGCGGCAGTTCCAAGCAGCAATTCGAGACGGATGATAATACCGTCGTTGTCTATAACTGCAATACGGAGGACTGGACGGCACCCATTGCAAAAGAATTTCAGGAAGAAACCGGAATCCGAGTGAAACTCATCGCCGGCGGCTCGGGAGAGCTGATGGCGCGCGTACGCACAGAGAAGGAAGACCCGCGCGGCGACGTCCTATGGGGCGGAGCTGCGGACGCCTACGCGGCGCTTACACCTTGTTTAGAGCCGTATGACTCCCCTGAAAAAACGGCGATCGATCCGCATTTTGTGCGGGCGGACAATGTTTTTTACAGTGTGACGATGGATCCCTTCGTATTGGCGTACAATACGGATCTGGTCAGCGAAGCGGATGCGCCGCAGGGCTGGCGGGATCTCCTCGATCCCAAATTTCGCGGACGCATCGCGCTCGCGGATCCGGCGAAAACGAGTTCCGTCTATGCGCTGCTGTTTACCATGACCAATGTGCTCGGCGATGCGTCCGTGATCGGGCGGCTTGCCGAACATTTAGACGGTAAAATTGCCGCCGGTTCCGCCGCGCAGATGAAGGCGGTTACCGACGGCGAGTACGCCGTTACCGCAACCTTTGAAGCTGCGGTCATGCGCTGTATTGACGCGGGCGCACATGTGAAGATTGTCTATCCGAAAGAGGGGACACAGATCTCCTCGGGCGGCATTGCCATCATTCGGAATGCAAAACACATGGAAAATGCCAAAAAATTTCTTAATTTCGTCATGAGCAAGGAGGTTCATGAGCGCTTCGCGCAGTATGACCGCCGCTCGACACGCGCCGATATACCGGCGCCCGAGAATCTTCGACCTCTTGCGGAGATCCAATTTACACGATTTGATACGCAGCGTGCCCTTTCCTTTCGGGACGAGTTCCTAAGCAAGTGGCGCGCGGCGATTATCAAATAAATCCCCATTTCCCCCATCCCCCCATTCCCATATTTTCCCCTTCCAAGACCGTCACATTTTGTGGCGGTTTTTCCAATTTTATAGTAATTTACACTTGACATTATCCGAGTTTATCTTTATTCTGTATGTTAAGACATTGAATGCGGTTTTTTTCGTATTCGTTGCCCGCGTGCAGAAGGATAGGACTATGAGTGTTATGAAATCGCCCGAGTTCAGTTACCGGAAACAGCTTCTCGTCTATCTGATGCTCGGCGGACTCCTGCCGCTCCTTCTTGCCTCGGCGATGATTCTCTACGCGGCGGGCGAGGTATATGAGAATATGCAGGCGAAGAGCGGACGCGCCGAGGTGCAGCGCATCTCGCAGGAGATCGATACGCTCGTGAACAATTACGAACGCCTGATGAATCCTCTGCTCGTCGGGGGCGAAACTATCGCCTTCCTGCGCGGGTCGCGGGAGAACGTGGAGGAGATCTACGGCAGTCTCTATGCGATCCTTGCGGGGCATGCGGGGGAAGCCGCCCTCTATCTGCTCTCCGCCGACGGACGGCAGGTCATCGCCACGGACGATGTGCCGCGCGCCTATGCACTGCCGGAAAATCTCGACTGGGGGCTGCTCGGTCAGGCGAGCCGGTCGCGCGATTGGGTGGCGTCGGCGGCGGATAAATACGCCGCCGACCGCAGCGAGGTGGTCTTTTCGCTCGCGCGCGCGATTCGCCGTGGAGACGAACTGCTCGGTTTTGCCGTCATCGACATCAAGCGGGAAGCGCTCGTGCCGCTCATACAGCGCGTGCAGGAGGGGCGCGAGGGGCGCATCATTTTAACGGATCGCTATCAATATGTCATGCTGAACATGCAGGACTACCGCAGCGAGGGATTTTCGCCGCTGCGCTCCTCGGATGAGGTGCAGGAGACGGCGGAGCCCGCTGTGCGCGACTATATGTATACGTCGCAGGAGACCTCGTTCCATATTTATCTGCGACAGTACAATGATCCTGCGCCGCTTGACTATTTGCTTCGTCTCATCGTCATCGTGGACGCCGTTGCGCTCTGCATCACGGCGTATCTGTCCTACCGTCTGAGCCGCAAACTTTGGCAGCCGTTGCACACGCTTGCGACCGCGATGCGCCGCGTGCGGTATGAGGATGATTTCTCCGTGCAGGTTGACATCCGGCGCGGTGACGAGATCGGCGAGCTCGCGCTCACCTTTAACGGACTCATCGAACATGTCCGGACGCTCCTTGCGGAGAACCGCGCGCGCGAGCGCACGCTGCGCATCGCGCAGGTCAAATCTCTGACGGAGATGATGCGTCCGCATTTTATCTACAATACGCTCAACCTCATTAAGTGGAGCGCAAAGCTCGGCGACAGCGAGGGAGCCGCCGACACCGCAGTGCAGCTAGGGAAACTCCTGCGCGCTTCTGTCAATATGAAGGAGTTCGTCACGGTGGCAGACGAGCTCATGTTTCTGCGCACCTATTTGAAGATTCAGCAGCGGCGCTTTGAGGGGCGCCTGAACGTCACGGTGCGCGTGGATTCCGGGATCTATAAATGTTATGTGCCGAAGCTCATTTTGCAGCCGCTCGTGGAAAATGCGATTCAGCACGGACTTGAGGGGCTTGAGCGCGGCGGCAGCATTGCGATTGTCGGGGGGAGGACGGAAGGTTATTTGGTCTTCCGCGTCGCGGATAACGGGCAGGGAATCCCGCCTGAGCGATGCCGGGAGATCATGCGGCACAGGGATGATAATCATTTTGGTCTCTACAATGTGCACATGCGTGCCGCACTCAACGGCGATGCGCACTGCGGCATTGAGCTTCACAGTAAGGAAGGAGAGGACACCGAAGTCGTGCTGACACTGAAAGCATGGGAGGAGGCTCCCCATTATGATTAAGGTACTCATCATTGACGATGAGCCGCTGCAGCGGCAGGGCATTGTGCGCATGACGCCGTGGACGGACTTTGACGCCGAGGTCGTCGGCGATACCGGCAGCGGCATGGAGGGGATTCTCCTTGCGCGCCGGCTGCGTCCCGACGTTCTCATTGTGGATATCAAAATGCCGGGCATCTCGGGCCTTGAGGTCATCGAACAGCTCCGCAATGAAATCGACGCGGAGTACATTATTCTCTCCGGCTACGGAGAGTTCGAGTTCGCGCAGCAGGCGATCGCGCTCGGCGTCTGCGCCTATCTGCTGAAACCCCTCGACGACGAGGAACTTGCCGCCGCCATGAAAGAGGGGGCGGAGCGCATCTATCGGCGCCGCGCCCGCGCGGAGGAGCCGCAGGAGGAGAGGGACGGCCGGCCGACCATCCGTATCCCACAGGAGGAACCCGTGCGTGGTTATCTGCTCCATGCCGTCCGTTACATGGAGGAGCATATGGAGCACTCCATCACGGTGCGCGAGGTCGCCGAGGAGCTCGGCATCAGCGTCAGCTATCTGCACAAACTCTTTGCGCGCTGCGGCACGTCCTTCAGCGCGTATCTCACGGAGTGCCGCCTGTACCGCGCGGGGAAAATGCTGCGCGAGAGCGACGAGAAGATCTACGTTATCGCCGCGGCGTGCGGCTATCAGGACACGCGTTATTTCAGCAAGATCTTTCAAAAACATACAGGTCTCAAACCGACGGAATACCGCAGCGAAAAAATTTCGTAAAAAATCTTCTTACCCTCTAGTCAAAACCGGAAAAATGTTGTAATATAATAATTGTTATTGGATAATAACTCTATATGAGTTTTATATCCCGTATCACATATTTACGACTGTGTATTATATTTATATAGGAGGGTTTTCAATGAAGACATGGGTTTGTACAGTTTGCGGCTGGATCTATGACGAGGCCGCCGGAGATCCCGACTACGATCTCGCCGCAGGTGTGGCGTTTGAAGATCTGCCGGAGGATTTTGTCTGCCCGCTCTGCGGCGTGGATAAGACTCTGTTTGAGCAGCAGGAGTGAATTTCGGACGGTACACAAAAAACGAGTCCCGCGTTTGCGGGGCTTTTTTATTGTGAGAGAATGGGTCGCTTTTGTATACCTCCTTGGTCTCACATCTATTGTTACACAACAAAACTCCTATGACTCTTAACACCTCTTAATTGATTGCAATCTAAATGTTTGTTATAATAGTCACATTGTATACAAGAAAAGGGGCGAGGCGATGATACGGCTGATCTTTTCGGATATGGACGGGACGCTGCTGGACGAGAACGGGCGGCTGCCGGAGGAGTTCGGCGATCTGTACCTGCGGCTGCGGGAGCGTGGCATCATCTTTGCGCCCGCCTCGGGACGGCAGTATGCGTCGCTGCGCCGGACGTTTGCACCGTGGCAGGAGGAGATGATCTTCGTCGCGGAGAACGGGACGATGGTCGTTGACCGCGGCGGTCGGGAGCTCTTTGCGAGCCCCGTAGATCGTGCACTCGCCCTCAGTGTTTTGCAGACAGGAGCGGAGAACCCGGCGGCGTACTCTGTGTTATGCGGGAAAAAACATGGTTATGTGCTGAGAAAAGAGGCGGTGCCGTCCTTTTGTACGCATCTCAATCAATTCGTCACAAAGGCAGAATTCGTCGAGTCTTTTGCTGCAGTGGATGATGAGCCCATCAAAATGTCCTTCTGCGACCTTACGGGCAACGCGGAGACGACGATCCTCCCGCAGATGCTCGCCTACGAGGGGCGGCTCCAAGTTTCGCTCTCGAGCCGCGAGTGGGTCGATCTCTACAATTGCGGCGTCAGTAAGGGCGCGGCGGCGCGGCACATCCAAGAGGCGCTCGGCATTGCTCCCGAAGAGTGCGCGGCGTTCGGCGACTATGAGAATGATCTCGAGCTGATGGACGCTGTGACGCACAGCTTTGCGATGGAGAACGCGCTGCCATCCGTGAAGGCACGTGCTCGTTATACCGCACCGAGCAACAGCGCGCACGGTGTGACGGCGATCTGTGAGCGCATTCTCGCGGGCGACTACGACTGAGGTGTGCCATGCGATTTGACTACCATATGCATCTCGAATACGGCTCCTACAACGAGGACTATGCGGAGGGATTCTTCCAAGCAGCGGCGGAGCGCGGCATCGCAGAGATCGGGTTCTCCGAGCACTCACATACCTTTCCCGAGTTCGAGCAGCTTTACTACGACGACCTTATCTTAGATGACAGCTTCGTCGGCAGCTTTCAGAAAAAATGGCTGCGGACGAATAAGTTCAAATATACACTTGACGAATATTTTTCCTTCATCGAGAAATTAAAGAAGAAACACAGGGTGCTCGCGGGCATCGAGGTCTGCAATTTTCAAAATCAAGAAGCGGTCGCAAAGATCCTTCGCGCCTATCCGTTCGATTATATCATCGGATCGGTGCATTTCCTTGGCGGGTGGGCGTATGATACGGGGGCTCTTGTCGAGGAGTGGCCGCGTCACGACCTTCGGGACATTTACGAACAGTATACGGTCGAAGTGGAGCATCTCGCGGCGGCGGGGCTCTACGATGCACTCGGGCATCCGTTTAACATCAGGCTTTACAAACATTTTCCGGACTTCGACGTGACGCCGTACCTCATGCGCGCAGCGGAGGCAATGCGCAGGGCTGATATGATTGTCGACCTGAACACGGGGACGTACTATCGTTATCCGGTGCAGGAATTTTCCCCGTATCCGGATTTTATGCGCGCGGCGCGGGCATATGATCTGCCCGTCATCACGACGTCGGATGCGCATCAGCCCGCCGACTGCGGGCGTTACAACGAGGAGGCCGTGCAGTATGCACGCTCCTTTGGCTATACCGATCAGATTCGTTTTACAGGCGCGCGCGGGAGGGAGCTTGTGCCGCTCGTATAGATTTTTCTGTGCAGAGAGGAGTTATGAACATGAGGACAAAATATTTGCTCGGGTTGCTCGCGGCAGTTTTCGTTCTTTTCATGCAGAGTCCCGCCGCGCTTGCCGCGGACAAAGATCCGTGGATATGGCTCAGTTCGAACGATAAATATTCGAAGTTTTACGCACCCGCCTCGGTACGCACCGTCGCGAGTGTGACGAAGAAACGCTCCAAGACTGCGGTCGCAACCGAGATCGAGGCGGAGATCAAGACCTCGTTCAGCTACGCGGGGGCAGAGGAGACGATTCGCAACTACAATATCGCGCATGTGATCAAGGATCCGGGTAAACTCTCTTACGCCGTCGCACGCGTGCGTGTCTACCCGCAGAACCGCATCCTGCAGTACATTAGCGAGACGTTCTACGATGCCGCGGGCAACGTACTATGGTCGAAAGGTGAGGGCAGGGAAAAGGAGATGAACTCCCAGCAGTTTGACGAGGAGTTCTACGCCGCCATCATCGACACCGTGTTCCGGCAGGGCGAGCTTGACCGGATGCGTGCGGACGACCGCTGGATCACACTTTGGTCAGATGAAAATCCTGCGGGGATCAAGACCCACGTGACGGCGGACATGTCGACCATGCGCCGAGAGAAGGACAACCTTATCTTTTGGGCATGGACAGAGGTGGAGGACAAACAGGGGAATATCATCGAGATCAAATTTGACAAACGTGCGGTGAATCTGCCGCAGGGAACGGAGCGTATCATCAGCGGTCGTTTCTGGTCGCCCGGCGAAGGGTGGCAGGAGCTCGACGACGCCTATGAGGGAGCCTACCGTATGATTGCAAAGAGCACGCCCGAGGAGCGTGGACTCATGCGCCTGCGTGCATTTGCCGACGGGTACAGCACGTGGGTGAACCGCTACCGGATTGACTAACGCACTCCCACAACACGGGAAAGGGAAACGATTGCAGTATGCCGATTAAGATACCGAATAATTTACCTGCGACAAACGTGCTTGAGGGCGAGAATATCTTCGTCATGAACGCCGCGCGTGCATACAGTCAGGACATCCGCCCTCTGCGGATCCTCATTCTGAACCTCATGCCCATCAAGGACGTGACGGAGACACAGCTTCTGCGGCTCCTTGGCAATACACCGCTGCAGGTTGAGGTCGACTTCATCTATACGGAGTCCTATATCCCTTCACACACCTCGCGCGACTATCTTACAGAGTTCTACGGCACATTCGCCGAGGTGCGGCATAAAAAATACGACGGGTTCATCATTACGGGGGCACCCGTCGAGCAGATGGAGTTCGAGCGCGTCGCGTACTGGGACGAGGTAGCAGAAATCATGCAGTGGAGCCGCAAACATGCCTACTCCACCTTTCACATCTGCTGGGGAGCACAGGCGGGGCTGTACTATCATTATGGCATCCCGAAATACTGGATGGATAAAAAGATCTTCGGTGTCTACGAGCACCGGATCTGCGTGCAGCATGAGAGCCTCCTGCGCGGATTCGACGACGCCTTTTATGTGCCGCACTCGCGGCACACCGAGACGCGCAGAGAGGACATTGAACGCATCCCGGAGCTGACAATCCTCTCGGAGGGCGATGCGGGCGTCTATATCATCGCGAATCTGCGCCGCCGCCAGTTCTTCATCACCGGGCATGCCGAGTATGATCCGCTGACGCTGAAGGCAGAGTATGACCGCGATCTCGCAGCGGGTATGACTCCGGATATTCCGCTGAACTACTATCCGGACGATGACCCGAACCGGTTGCCCGTTGTGCGCTGGCGAAGCGTCGCGCATCTGCTCTTTGCGAACTGGCTGAACTACTACGTCTATCAGGGGACACCGTACGAACTCGACAGTCTCGACAACGCCGCGGACGACTGGAGCATTTGACTTTTTGCGGCGCAGTCGCGTGTGTTCAGTAAAAATTCAGCTTTTTCCCATATCATATAGAAAATGATAATGATTCGATAGGAGCGATTTGCGTGCAAAAAATATGGGGTGCGGCACTCGTTGCGGGCGCCGTTTTTCTCATGGGTGTCCGCCCCGCAGCAGCGGAGGAAATCCCCAAGAACATCTATCAGTGGGTGCAGTCCACCGCAAGGCAGGGATATTATTTCAACAAGGAGCAGATCCAGTACGCTGCGGACGCGCACGGCTATATTGATCTCACAAAGCTCGTCGTACCGACCCTGCGCATCTACGACAACATCCAGATACAGGATGTCGTCTCGAAGCGCCGCTGGCGGATGCTCCCGCTCTCAGGCTACGGCGACCTCACGGGTGCGGCGGAATACCTCCTCATCGACCTGCGTGCAGGCGTCGTTCATGTCACTGCACACGAGGATCTCGACAGCAATTGGGGGACGCTCTCCCGCGAAGAGAATACGAAGGAGTTCAAGCTCTCCTCTCTCTCGGATAAAGACGTCGAAAAAAAATTCTTTGATGCCATCATCGCGTATGCGGCAGAGCATCAGGAAGAGCTGATTCACCGCTCGCGCGGGATTTTATCCGACGCAGATCGCGCGGCGCTCGCATCGAAAAAAGAAAAATCCGTTGCGAGTGACGAAAAGACCCGAGAAAAGCACGTGAAGAAGGAGAAAAAAGCCAAGAAAAATAAGAAAAAATAGCGGATAGAACGCTGCTCCGGGCTTTTTCGAGCGGCGTCTTTTTTTATAGCTTTTTCTGCAGAAACAAGGTATAATAACCGGAGGAAGAATACTGCGAAGGAAGGTAGACCGCATGACAGACAAGGAATGGATGCAGCTGGAACTGAGCCGAAAGGTGAAGGCGGAAGGCGGTAATATCAGTGTGGAACGCATGACGGAGATCGTCTCCGAGCTCAGTCGGCGTCTGCGCGAGAATCCAAATCTGCCACGCGAGGTGAACAGCATCACTGCCGACGAATTGATTGCCCGGGCGCGGAAAAAGACAGGCGAGGAACGCTACCGCATCGTCAAGCGCGTCCTGCGCATGGAGCCGAACAACATCACGGCGGCGTGCATGGAGGTCGAATACCTCGCCAAGAACGCGGACGACCGCGTGCATCTTTACGAGGATCTCGCGCGTGCGGCGACGGCACGGCTGAGGGCGGAGGGGCTCTTTGCTGAGAAAAATATCGGTAAATTCTGGTCTCTGACCGCGACTAAGCCCTATATGTTCCTCCGTCTCTCCTATCTCGATGCCCTGTGCGAGGCACGCAAGCTGCGCCTGGCGGCGAAGGAATGCGAAGAGATGATGCGGCTTTCGGAGCATGATGATCTGGGACGGCGCTATCGTCTCATGTTTATCTATGCAACGATTGAGGATGGAGACCCCGCGATTGAGCTCTATCAGCGCTATGAAGAGGGAGTCGCAATGATGTACCTCCCGCTCGCCATGCTCTTCTACCGTCTCGGTAAAATGAAGATGGCGCGCAACTTCCTAAAGGAGCTCAGCGCAACGAACTCCGATACCGCCGCATTCTTTGAACGCGGGCTCGCCGGCGACCTGCCGCGTCGTGCGCCGGGGCGTCATGCCGGATCCTTTGCCATTGGTACGATGGAGGAGTTTGGCGAGGCGGTTTCGGACAACGAATTCGCATTTGTCGGCATGGAGGCATTCTTCGCATGGGGGCTGAGTGAGTTGCGGCAGGAATCTCCTGAAGTGTCACATGCGTAGAGGGCTTTTCCCGCGGCAATATGCGGTGCGACTGCTCATCGGTATGGGGATTGCGGGGATTTTGGTGTTTGGAGACACGGGAGCAGCAAATGCCGCCCTGCCGATTGGGGGCGCCGCAGCAGATCCACTCTATTGGGAGCGTGCAGACGGCGATACGCCGCTGCTCTCCGCTGTGGAGATCGCTGCGCTGAATCAGTGCATTGCCGCATCGACGGACAGTCTGCACGATCTAATGGCAGTTCCGGAGACCCTCTCCGGCGCAGGTTCGCGCGTACATCGACGCCGCGGCACAGAATTTTGGGGGTCCTGCACTGCCGGAGCTCTATGCGGGCAAGGAAATGCTTGGTGCAGAGGAGTGGCGTGCCGTACGGGAAAATCGTTCCTATGATGCTGTTCCCGCTGTTGTACAGGTACGCTATGCCGTGGCGGCACAGCGTACCGACGGCAGATCGCTATGACGGGGGGCGCGGAGCAGCGCCGGGCGCGCCTGGGGGAGATGCCGCCGGGGACGCTGCTCTTTCGCCCGGGGCATGTCATGCTCTACCTTGGCATGGATCGTGCGGGCGAACCTCTGGTCATCCACGACATCAGCAGCTATTACGAAGACGGTACAAAGCGCTATATCAGGCGTGTTGTCGTCTCCGATCTGAACTTTTTGAACGCACGCGGGACAGCGGCGCTCGATACGCTCACGCATATCGGGCAGGTACTGCCCTAACTCACCGCTGCATATAGAACATAACTTCATCAGTTCCGCAGACTGGCGGGACAGATATGGAGGGGAAAATGGGACTCTTTGACGGATTTCGTGGGGGCGAGGAATCGCAGCTGATGAGCATTCATAATGCCATCAAGGCGGAACTCGACAGACACGAATGGAATTACGAGGAGAGCGAGGCATCTGAAGAGGGGCAGACAGAAACCTACTTCTACATGCGCAACGAGCTTGAAAACGACGAGCCGGTGACCGTCGTGATTGCTATTCGCGAACACGCAGATGCCGACGGCTTTATCAAAATCAAAATCTACGACATAGGCTATTTGGCAGATGAGAGCGACCGTGCGGAACTTCTCAATAAGATCAACGAGTGGAATGCGGGCTATCGCTATGTGAAATTCTGTCTTGACCGTGACGAAGACGTCGTTGCCGATATCGATCTGCCGCTCGATCTTCATAAGGGACAATTTCGTCCCGAAAACGTCATGTCCATGATGGCACTCGGTATGCACATTGTGGAAAATATTTTTGATGATTTGATGGAACTTTGTGTGCGAGGGCACCGTCCCCGCACCCAGGAATAAAGCTGCGGAAGTTGAACGGAGGAAACAAAAGATGGATCTTTTTGACGGATTCAGCGGCACCGAGGACGGGCTGAAAAACAGCGCGTTCGAGGCGATCAAAGCGGAACTCGACAAACAGGAGATGAAATACGGCGAGGACGTTTCGGAAGACGGTGAAGATCACATCATCCGTATGCGTCAGCAGCTCGATAACGGCAGCGTCGTGAGCATCGCGATCGTTGTTACCGAAAACGGTGACACGAACGACTTCATCAAGATTAAATACTTTGGTCTCGTTCGCCTTGAGGAGAACTCCGACCGCACCGCATTTATCGAGAAACTCAACGAATGGAACAGTGCGTACCGCTATGTCAAATTTGCTGTCGACGACGAGCAGGATGTCGTCGTCGATATCGACCTGCCGCTCGATCTCCATACGGGTGTATTCCAAGCCGAGAACTTCATGGCAATGGTAGGCGTTGGGTTACAGGTGTTGGAGGAGGTTTATCCTGCACTCATGAAACTTCGCTGGGCTTAGGCGTGACGCGGGATTTTCGCGTTGCCGCGTGAATCATAAAAACAAATAGTAAAACAGGACGTCCGCACGAATTCAATCGTGCGGACGTCCTGTTTTATAACGTATTCAACTTTTTTTGTATGGTCAATTTGAGGGACTTTGAGTCCCTTTTTGAGGTAGCTCTGTTGGAGCTGGTAGATGCTCTGCACGAGGCGTTCCTGTTCTCTGTTTGAGAGCACGCCGTCAAACGACACACCTATGTGATACGTCATGCCGAGCGTGGTGTCGATCGGGGTAGCGCGGCGGATGCGCGCCTCTGTCTCGAGTGTGCCGATGTGCGGGAGATCCGGGACACGGACGGCGAGCATTTCGCCCTCCATGACGGGCTCGTCATTGACGAAGCAGAGCCCGCCGCCGCTGATGTCGATGAGATCGGCTTCGCGATAGTTCTTGAGGCTGGCGTGGTCGCCGGGGAGTTTGACCGCGATCTCCATCGGAATGGGGACGCGGACGAAATCACGAAGTTGAATGCGCTCGGCGCTCTCAGGGATATCGAGATACCAAATCGTATCCGGCAGCGGGGATGAAGAGCGGTAGCGGACGGCGAAGTGATAGACGCAGCCCGCACCCGTGAGGTGGCATGCGAATACGTATCCGGGGGTGGGGGCGTTGGCAAATTTCTCCGGTGTGATGTCGAGCCGGACGGTGAGTGCGCCTGCCGGATGTCCCGCCGCCTGTTCCTCCTCGCTCAGCTCGAGAGTGCCATAGTAGTCGATGCCGAGATCGGCGTCCACAATATGAATGGACGTGCCGTGTTTTAGAAGTGCGGCGAGCTTTTCGCCCTCGATTGCCATAGATTCAGTCCTTTCCATCTGCATGACGCAGTATCCGTTTTTACTGTAGTATTAAGAATAGCAAAGTATATCCGTAAAGTCAATTTAGCGCTTTGACTTTGTGAGGCGTTCAGGATATAATAAAAATTGGTGAAATATATCATCACCTCAAATTTTCAGGAAAAAGGGATCGGGTGAACGCGATGGCGATGAAGATAGACAGCGGCATGTCCCGCAATGCGGCGCTCACGATGACACGTTCGGATACGGAGATGGGCGTGCGCGGCGCGGATACGGATTTTAGCATGGAGCTGGCGGATCAGGAGCAGTCGATGTCGCGTGAGGCGATGGATCGTCTGCTCGAGCAGATCGATGAACAGGGGGCGCGTCTGTCGAAGACCCCGACGTTCGACGAGCTGCGCTCTTATCGCGCGCTTATTCAGAGTTTTATCGGTGAGGCGGTCGGCTCAATGTACGAGCTGCGGACACAGGCGGGGTGGGATCGTCTGGGGCGCCAAAAAGTCTATACGTCGGTGCGTAAAATCGATAAGAAGCTGGAGGAACTGACGGAAAAAATTCGCCTGGGACAGGCGAATCAGCTCGATATCATTGCGAGTCACGATGCGATCCGCGGAATGCTCGTGGATCTCTATATGTGATGGCGGCAAAATCGCGCAGGAAAGAGACGCCTGCGGAAGAACCGCCCGCACGGGAAATCTTCCCGCATGGCTGGGAGGATGTGCGCGGGCATACGGAGATTATCCGCCGTCTGCGCCGGCTCGTATCCGGGGGGAGGCTGCCCCACGCGCTGGTCTTTTCTGGGGCGGCGGGGGTCGGTAAGCAGCGCACGGCGCGCGTGCTCGCGCGGACACTGCTCTGCGCAGCGGGCGGTGATGCCCCCTGTGGTCACTGCGAAGCTTGTCGGACAATGGCGGCAGGGGTGCATCCCGATTATTTCGAGACCGTGCCGGAAGTGCGCGGCAAGAGTGCGGCGATGATCCGCACGGATGCGGTACGGGATATTCTCGTGGAGGCATCCGCCGCGCCGGTGTTGGCGGCGCGGCGCGTCATCCTCATTCGACGGGGCGGAGTGTATGAACGATCAGGCGGCGAACCGTCTGCTCAAGACTCTCGAGGAACCGCTCGGAGAGATCCTGTTCATCCTTGTGACCAGTGCCTATGATGCGCTCCTGCCGACGATCCGCTCGCGTGCGGTGCGCGTTGCGTTTGGCACGCTCCCCGCGGCGGACATTGAGGCGGCGCTGGCAGAGCGCGGCATGGGCACCGATGCCGCAGTGATCGCCGCACTCGCGGACGGCAGTCTTGGACGTGCCTATGACCTTGCCGCTGCAGGACTCGGAGGGCGCGATGATGCGCTCGCGCTGCTCACGGCACTGCCAACGCTCTGCGCAGAGGATATTTGGAAACATGCGGAAGCGTTTGGCGCACTCTCAGGAGAGGAGCGTGCGGCGCGGCTGGACTTTTTCCGCATGGGGCTGCGCGATCTGCTCGTACTCACGGAGGATGGGGCAGCACCGATCTTTCATGCGGATCGGCGCGACCGGCTCGCAGCTCTCCTGCCGCAGATGACGCGGCCGCGTCTCTTTGCGCTCCTGCACGCGGAGAGCGTTTTCAGCAGGCGGCTCGGGGCGAACGTGAATCCGTCCTTACAGGCGGAGGCTTTTTTACTGCGGGCAAGAAATCAATTCATATGAATTGTTTCATATAGATCATCGAGGAGGAAGTTTTGCAAACGATTGTAGGTGTCCGCTTTAAGTCGGCGGGCAAGATATATTCTTTTGGACAGGGTGAACTTACCCTTGCGGAGGGGGATCACGTAGTCGTCGAGACATCGCGCGGAATGGAGTGCGGGCGTGTGGTGAGCGCCCCGCGCACGATGCCGGATGCAGCGGTGCCGCCGAATCTGCGTACAGTGCACCGGCTGGCGGACGCATCTGATCTCGAGCGCGTCGAGGAGAATCATGCGAAAGAGCGTGAGGCACGTACGGTCTGCGAGGAGAAAATTCGCGAACTCGACCTCAAGATGAAGCTTGTGGATGTCGAGCTGACCTTTGATCTGTCGAAGATGCTCTTTTACTTTACGGCGGATGGGCGTGTGGATTTTCGCCAGCTCGTGCGCGAGCTGGCGGGTGTGTTCCGCACACGCATTGAACTGCGCCAGATCGGCGTGCGCGATGAGGCGAAGATGATGGGCGGGATGGGCTGCTGCGGGCGTCCGCTCTGCTGCTCGACCTTCCTGGGGGATTTCGTTCCGGTCTCGATCCGCATGGCAAAGGAGCAGAACCTGTCGCTCAATCCGGCGAAGATTTCGGGCATCTGTGGGCGTCTCATGTGCTGTCTGAAATACGAGAGCGAGGGCTATGGATGCGGCGGCTGTATGAAGGAAAAGAAGAAGGTGGAATACGTTCCCGCACAGAACGATCGTGTGGCTGCGGACGACGGCGAGGGGCGCGTGGTCGCGCTGAATGAGCAGCGACGTACGGCGACGATTCTCATGGATGATGGGAAAACGGTTGTTGCACCGTGGGATGATATCGGACCTGCAGATGTTCCGCAGTGCGGCTGTCCGCATCGGCAGGGACATGCGGGGTGTGCGCCGCGCGAACAGAGAGAGACGCGGGAACGCGGAACTGCACCGCGCAGTCGGGGCGAGCGCAGTGAGCGCGCGGAGCGGGGAGAACGTTCTGCACAGGGCGATGTGCGGCGTGCGCGTTCCAACGGGAAACGTCCGCCGCGGCGGAAGGAGCGCGAGAACCATGCACCGCGGGTGCAGGAAAACGGCGGTGAATGACCCAGTATTAGTGCCGGGGGAACGCCTCGACGATCTTGCCTGCGGTGGGCGGCGCATCATTCAGCGAACGGATGAATTTTGTTTTTCGATGGATGCGGTGCTCCTCGCGCATTTCCCGCGCCTTACGGGGCGTGAGCGTGTCCTCGATCTCGGGACGGGGGCGGGCGTCATTCCGCTGCTTATCGTGGATGAGGTGCGGGAGATTCTCGCCGTTGAGCTGAATTCGGCGCAGGCGGCGCTCGCTGTACGGAATGCAGCGCTCAATGGTGTATCGGGGAAAATCACGGTGCGGGAGGGGGACTATCGCGATCCACCCGCACTTTTTGTGTTCGAATCGTTTGATCTGGTCTTCGCGAATCCGCCGTACTATCCTGTGGGCTGCGGTGCTGTGAGTACATGCGCGGGGCGTGCGGCAGCGCGGCATGAGATCACGGCGACACTTGCGGATACAGTACGGGCGTCGGCATATGCGCTGCGGTTTGGCGGGCGGCTCGCGATGGTGCATATTCCTGAGCGGCTCGGCGAGATTATATGTGCGCTGCATAGGGAATGCTTTGCCGTCAAGCGGATGCGGCTCGTTCAGCCGCGCCCGGATAAAGCGCCGAATCTCGTCCTGCTCGAGGCGGTGAAGGGGGCGTCTCTTACGGGAATACGGCATCTGCCGCCGCTCATCGTCCGCACTGCGGACGGCCGATATACGGATGAGATACGGCATATTTACGGCGGCAGCGTTTGAAAAACGCGTGCTGTTGGGCGATGTGCATAATTTGCAGGGGATGGCGCATCATGCCGGCGTAACTTGTGCGCAATGTTTTTGTGGGGATTCGTCCCCTCTTTTCTTTTGCTGTCGAATATGGCGTTTGAGGTTTTATCCTCCGCCCATTTGTGCTATAATGAGAGACGTTTTTAAGGAATCGGCGTCTCATCTGAAGATTTCCGATTGAGATAGGAGTAAGCTGTATTCATGATTCGAATGAAAAATGTCTCAAAGACATATGATAACGGCGTCGTTGCGCTCGATCATATCAATATCGAAATTGGCAAGGGCGAATTTATCTTCGTTGTCGGTGTCAGCGGTGCGGGCAAGTCGACATTCATCAAAATGCTGTTCCGCGAAGAGCTGCCGACGGAAGGCGAGCTCTTTGTCAACGGGCACGATGTTGTCCGGATGGATATGAAGGATGTGCCGTACCTCCGGCGAGGGCTCGGTGTCATCTTCCAAGACTACCGTCTGCTGTCGGATAAGACAGTCTATGAGAATGTGGCGTTCGCGATGCGCGTCATTGAGGCGCCGCGTCAGATGGTGCAGCGGCGTGTGAACGCGGTATTGGACGTGGTCGGTTTGCGCGATAAATATAAGAATTTCCCCTCGCAGCTCTCGGGCGGCGAGCAGCAGCGTGTCGCGATTGCGCGCGCGATCGTCAACGATCCTGCGATCCTCATTGCGGACGAGCCGACGGGCAATCTTGATCCCGAGACAAGCTGGGACATCATGGATATTTTCAAACGCATCAATGCGGCGGGGACGACGATCGTCATGGCGACACATGACAAGGGCATTGTCGATACGATGCAGCGGCGCGTGATCGCCATTGAAGGCGGTCATATCGTGCGTGACGAGATGCACGGGGGGTACGGCTATGAAGATTAGAACAGCCGAATACTATGTGCAGGAGGTGTTCCGCTCGCTGCGCCGCAACAACTGGATGACATTCGCGGCGGTCGGCACAGTTGCGGTTTCGCTCTTCATTCTCGGAGTGTTTCTCATTCTTGCCCTCAATATGAACCGTGCGGCGTCTCTGCTCGAGTCACAGGTGCAAATCAGCGTCTATATGACGGATGATCTGACCGAGGGCGAGGAAGTCGCACTTGGCGATCAAATCAAGGCGCTGCAGGGCATCGAGAGCGTGAAATATATCGGCCGCGAGGAGGCACGGGAGCGTCTCTCCGAGCGTCTCGGCGAGCAAAAATATCTGCTGGATGCCCTCGGCGACAAGAACCCTTTGCCGAACGCCTACGAGGTGACGGTGCGTCAGCCCGACATGGTGGAGACAGCGGCAAAGCAGATCGAGCGGATGGACGGTGTGGAGTCGGCAAAGTATGGACAGGATGTTGTGGAGCACCTCTTTGACATCACACGGCTCGTACGGCTCTTCGGCGTCATGCTCATCCTGCTGCTCGGCGGTGCGACGGTGTTCATCATCGCGAATACGATTCGCTTGACGGTTTTTGCACGGAGGCGCGAGATCGCTATCATGAAATACGTGGGCGCGACGGACGAGTTCATCCGCTGGCCGTTTGTTCTTGAGGGGATCGTGCTCGGGTGCATCGGCGGCATCATCTCCGCATTTGTTCTGCGCAGTTTCTACGCGGGCGTGACGAATAAGGTATATGATACGCTTGCGTTCTTCCCGCTCATTCCGCAGTCGCCGTTCATGACATATGTAAGCATCGTTATCGTGCTGCTCGGTATGGCGATCGGCGCGGCGGGCGCGTGGGTCTCGCTGAAACGCTTCCTGAAGGTGTGACGGCATGAACGATATGAAAAAAAGGCTCTGCGCCGCCGTTCTCGTCCTCGCTTTCGCATCCGGTACGGCTGCGGCAGAGACGCTTGAAGAACAGCGTGACAGCTACGACGCCCAGGTCGAAGATCTTGGGAAACAGAGCGAGGTGCTCGCGGGCAAACTCGACTCGCTCTCGGAGCAAAAACGCCTCCTCGACGAGGCAGCGGACGAGGCGATCGCGGAGCACAAGGCACGCAGGAGCAGAGCTGAACGAGACGCTGGCACGGCTCGAGGAGAACGAGGAAAAGCTCGCGGCGGCGGAGATCGAGTACGAGCGCAAGAGTACGGCGCTCGGAAAGCGCGTGCGCGATATCTACATCAACGGGCAGATCTCCTATGTGGATGTGCTCTTTGGCGCAAAGGACTTTGCCGATCTCTTGACGCGCATGGATCTCCTCAAGCGCGTCATCAAGCAGGACTACGACCTCGTCCACGAAGTACTCGAGCAGCGCGATGCGATGGTTGCGCTTAAGGAAGCGCTCGAAAAGGACAAGGCGGCGCAGGAGCCGCTCGAGAAAAAGGCACGCGAGGCGCGCCTTGCAATGGAAGATAAGGTCGCAGCGCAGCAGGCGCTCATCGACCAAATGAAATACGATAAGGAGACCATCGACCGCAAGCAGGACGAGGCGCGTGCGGCATCCGAGCGCATCACGCGGATGCTCCAGCGCAGCGGTCTGCGCAATCTTCCCGTGCAGGGAACGGGCGCGATGATATGGCCGCTCGCGGGTCCCATCACTTCACCGTTTGGTTGGCGTACGCATCCCATCACAGGGGCACAGCGGTTCCACAGCGGCATCGACATCGGCGGCGACTATGGCGATCCGATCTATGCGGCGCAGGCGGGGACGGTCGAATACGCGGGGTGGATCTCCGGCTACGGCTACGCAGTCATCATCAATCACGGCGGCGGCATCTCGACGCTGTACGGGCATTGCCAGTCGCTCGAAGTGAGTACGGGGCAGAGTGTCGCGCAGGGCGAGCTGATCGCCGAGTGCGGATCGACCGGAAACTCGACGGGACCGCACTGCCACTTTGAGGTGCGTGTCAGCGGTGAGCCGGTCAACCCCTTAGAATATCTTTGATTGAGCGAAAGAGTATATGAGCAGAAAGAAATTAGTCGGATTTGCCGTCCTATCGGCACTCGTTGGCAGCCTGCTGACCATCCTGGCGGCAGGCGGTCTCCTGCGTGCAGCGGGACTTTACAGTGACGATGTTCTGCGCCTTTTCGGCGTCATGGAGTTCATACGGGCGCGTTCCGTGAATGCACCCGATACGACGCATCTCATCGACGGTGCCATTAACGGCATGGTCGCTTCCCTTGATGATCCGCACTCGGTCTACCTTCCGCCCGGTATGTTTAGAGCGCTGCGCGAGCAGACGGAGGGATCGTTCGGCGGCATTGGCGTGACGATGGGGTTTAAGGATAAACATGTCAGGATCATATCCGTACTTGAGGGGACGCCCGGCGAAGCGGCAGGCCTGCGGACGGGTGATGAAATCCTCGCAGTGAACGGCACGCCGACAAGTGAGATGCAGAGCGAAGAGGTCGCTATGAACATCCGCGGCGAAGTCGGGACGACGGTCGTTTTGCGCATCCTGCGCGACGGTGTGGAGCAGGACTATACACTCACGCGCGCGACCATACAAGTGCCGTCCGTACGCGGAACGATGGTGGATGGGACAAGTATCGGCTACATCCGCATTGCCTCCTTCGCTGAGCATACGGGGAATGAGTTTGCCTCCGAGATGAATCGTCTCGCGGGGCTGGGCATGACATCGCTCATCCTCGATCTGCGCGAGAACCCGGGCGGACTGATTACGAGCTGCGTCGCCGTCGCTGAACAGATCGTGCCGGCAGGGACGATCGTCTCCGTCGTGGATCGCGACGGAAACGAGGAGGTCTACCGATCGCATCTGACTGAGCGGAAATATCCGATCGTCGTTCTCATTGATGAGAACAGTGCGAGCGCATCCGAAATCCTTGCGGGTGCCCTCCAAGATGCGGGAGCGGCAACCATTGTGGGAACACAGTCTTATGGCAAAGGTTCTGTGCAGACGGTATTGCCTTTGATGCATGAAGACGGACTGAAACTTACGATTGCGAAATATGCAACTCCGAGCGGACGATTCATCGACGGCATCGGCATCACGCCGGACATTGTGGTGGAGCGCAGTCCACAGGATACGTCTGACGTACAGTTCGATGCCGCAAAACAGTGGCTTATTGAACATCCTGCCCTCTAATGAAAACATAACTCCACTCAAAGAAAAGGTTAGCGCCCCTGCGGTAGCATGGGCGCAATTATTTTACGTTGATTGACCGAGGAGGTTATTTATGTACGGTCAAAAGCGACGCATCCTTTGTCTGCCTTTACTTACCGCCTGCTTGTTTGCGGTACAGTCGGGGGCACAGGCACGCGATCTTTCGCTGGCGGATGCCGTCGATATGGCACTCGCCGCGAATACGGGACTGCGCATTACGCGACAGGGAGAGCATACGGCGGATGCCGCCTTGAAACAGGCGCGCGGCAGGAACGGTGTTTCCGTATCGGCGAGTGACAGTGTGCGCTGGAGCAAGACGAACGGCGAAACACAACAGTCCTCAAACGGTCTGAATCTCTCGGCAAGTCTCCCTCTTTACACCGGCGGCGCGAATCAGGCGAGTATTCAATCCGGAGAGATCGGCGCCGCAGCTGCACGACTCACGACGGAGCGTGCACGGGAAGATCTGAAATACGAGGTGATCGCCGCGTATTACAATGCGGTCGAGGCGCTGAAGAAGACGGAAGTGCAGCGCGAAGCGGTCGGCAACTACGACGCGCATCTCGGGAACGTCACGGCGCTCTACGAGGCGGGGGCGCAGGCGCGCATCGATGTGCTGCGCTCCTCCGTCGAGCTCTCGAACGCGCGGCAGGAGCTCATCAGCGCGGAGAATGCCTACGAGGTAAATCTTGCGACGCTGCGCAATCTCCTCAATATGGACCGCGGCGAGGAACTGCATCTCACGACGGACGTCGCCTACGTTCCTTTTGACAAGGCGGTGCAGGACTGTATTGCCTACGCCTACGGCAACCGGCGGGACCTGCAGGTGCAGAAGGACACGCTTGCCCAGCGGGAACTCGCCGTAGACATCGCGAAGGCCGGGAAGAAGCCGACCGTCAATCTCACGGTCGGCAGCGGCATCACCAGTCAATTCCGCCCGCGCAGCGATACGAATCGCGACGTCTCCGCGTCCGTCGGGGTGAACTGGAACATCTTTGACAGCGGCGTGACGCGCGCGCAGATCGACGCGGCGGAGGCCGAGCGCGACACGGCGCTGCTGAATGTCCGCAGGACCGAGGAGACGATCGATCTGGATCTGCGGAAGGCCTATCTGAACCTGCGTGAGGCGGAGAAGCGCTTTACGGCGACGGGGGACGCGGTGAAGCAGGCGGAGGAAGATTATTTCATCGCGAGTCAGCGTTACCGTGCGGGGGAGGGGATCCTCCTCGACGTGCTGGACGCGCAGCTTGCGCTGTCGAAGGCCAAGCAGAACGATATAAACGCACGCTATGACTATGCGCGCTATCGGGCGCAGGTGGAGAATCTGATGGGCGAACCGCTCACCGCGGCGGAACGCGCCGCGGCCGACGGGCTGCCCGAGGTCACACAGGCCGAGCGCGACAGTGCGGACGCCGCAAACCTCGCGACGAGCGCGGCGGTACAGATGACGGTTGCGAAGAATGAGGTGCCCGGCAAATGAAACGGAAGAAAATCATCGGTATCGGTGTGCTGATCGCGGCGGTCGTCGCTTTCGGCGGCTATTACTACTATTCGGCGGGCGAAGCGGAAAAATCCGCGCAGGCCGTTGAGACCGTTGCCGTACAGCGTATGGATATCAAGTCGACCGTCGAGGCGACGGGGACGATACAGCCCGTCGATTCCGTTGAGGTCAGCTCCAAGATCACCGCGCGCATCAGCTCGGTGCTCGTGAAGGAGAACGATACGGTGACGGCAGGACAGACCGTCGCGACGCTTGACGGTAAGGACTACGAGGCGAAGCGGGATCAGGCGCAGTATCGTGTGACGAATACGCGTGCAAAGTACAATCGTATGAACTATCTCGCGGGCATCGGGGCAAAATCCCAGCAGGATCTTGAAGACGCGCAGTACAACTACGAGACGGCGCAGTCGACGCTCGAAGAAGCGGTCTCCGATGCGAATGAAACGATCATCACCGCACCGATCTCGGGCGTTGTGGTCGGCGAGCCCAAGACGGCGGGGACTATGGCGGTGCAGGGCTCGGATAATCCTACCGTCATCATGCGTATTGCCGATCTTTCGCGCAAGCAAATCAAGGCAAAGGTTGATGAAACCGATATCGGCAATATCCGTGTCGGGCAGGATGCGACGTTTACGGTCGATGCGTTTACGGATCAAAAATTTACGGCACGTGTCTCGAAGATCTCCCAGACCGACGTTTCGAACAGCTGGGATACAAGCTCCTCGAGTTCATCGAGCTCCTCGTCATCGAGCGCGAGCGTTATCTATTACTATGTCACGCTCGACGTGGACGATCCGGACAGCATGCTTTTGCCGGCGATGACCGCACGTGTCGTGATCAATACGGCGGACAAAGCGGACGCGCTCGTCGTTCCGCTCGCCGCACTCAAGACGGATTCAAACGGTTCTTATGTCATGGTGATGAAGGATGACGGGACGCAGGAGCAGCGCTACGTCGAGACGGGCATCTACAGTGACGAGTACGTCGAGATCCTTTCGGGATTGGACGAAGGGGAACGCGTCGTTAATACCTACACGGCTAAGGCGACAACCAGCGCGAAGCAGGACGGCGGGCCGCCGCCATTCTGATGCGGAGGGAGATCATGCAGACCAAAGAAACACACCCCGCGGCCATTCGTCTGCGCGGTATCCGTAAGGTCTACCGTATCGGCGGGGAGGAGCTCGCGGCGCTCGACGGCATCGACCTCGATATTCAGCGCGGTGAGTTTGCCGCGCTGATGGGACCCTCCGGCTCAGGGAAATCTACGCTCATGAATATTCTCGGCTGTCTTGACCGTCCGACTGAAGGATCTTACCGGCTCGACGGCGATGAGGTCGCGGGGCTCGACGACGATGCGCTCGCCGTTACGCGCAACAAAAAGATCGGCTTTGTTTTCCAAAACTTCAACTTGTTGCCGCGCATTACGGCGCTCGAGAATGTTGCGCTTCCGCTCGTCTATGCGGGGGTCGGGAAAAAGGAACGGCTTGCCCGCGCGCAGGAAGTACTCACTTCCGTCGGTCTCGCCGACCGCGGCGGGCATCTGCCGAATGAACTCTCAGGCGGGCAGCGGCAGCGCGTCGCGATTGCGCGCGCCCTCGTCAACGAACCGCATATTATCATGGCGGACGAGCCGACGGGCAACCTTGATACCAAGTCCACGAAGGAGATCATGGACATTTTCGAAACAATGCATGAGAAGGGGCATACGATTATCCTCGTCACGCACGAGCCGGAAATCGCCGTGCGCGCGAGCCGCCAGCTCCTTGTCCGCGATGGGAAAATCACGCGCGATGAGGGAAAGGGGGTCGTGATGGATGTTGTTTAAGGAATGCTTTGCCATGGCGCTGAATGCGCTCCTTGCGAACAAGCTCCGCTCCCTCCTCACGATGCTCGGTATCATCATCGGTGTCGGCGCGGTCATTGCGATGGTCTCTATCGGCATGGGCGTCCGAACGAGCGTGACGAACTCCTTTGCCAGTCTCGGTACGAATATGCTCATCGTTATGCCGGGCTCCACCAATAAGGGCGGCATCCGCGGTGCAGCAGGCTCGCGCAAATCCCTCAAATACGACGACGCTAAGGCGATTGCAGCCAAAATCAAGGGCATTGACTATGTTTCGCCGACGGTAAACACCTCCTATCAAGTCGTCAACGGCAACCTCAACTGGAATACGGAGGTGATGGGAGTCACGCCGGAGCTGATGCAAATTCGCTCGCTCAAGGTGGAAAACGGCTCTTTCATCACGGCGAGCGATCTCAGCAAACGCAGCCGCGTCGCCGTGATCGGCGCGACCGTCGCCGCGAATCTGTTCGGCGCGGAGAATCCGGTCGGTCAAAATATCCGCATCAATAATCAGCCGTTTAAGGTCATTGGCCTCATCGCTTCGAAGGGACAGTCGTCCATGGGGCAGGATCAGGACGATGTGATCTATATTCCGCTGACCACAGCGCAGGAGCGCATGCTTGCGATCACCCATGTGCAGTCGATCAATATTCAGGTGTCCGACCCGGCGCGCATGGATCAGGTACAGAGCGAGATCGAGACCTTGCTGCGGTCGCGGCATCATATACGTACCGGTACGGAGGACGACTTCACTGTGCGCAATATGACGAGCCTTATGGAGTCCTTTACAGAGAGCACAAATATGATCACGCTGCTGCTCGGCTCGATTGCGGGGATCTCTCTGCTCGTCGGCGGCATCGGCATCATGAACATCATGATGGTTTCTGTTACCGAGCGCACACGCGAGATCGGCATCCGCAAGGCGCTAGGGGCGACCTCGTCGAATGTCCTTATGCAGTTCATGATCGAGTCCATGGTCATCGGCATCGTGGGCGGCATGATCGGTATCGCCATGGGCGTATCACTTTCAGAGATCATCGGTAAATTCGGCGGATTTGAGACGACCTTAGCAGTGTTGCCGATCGTCGTTTCGTTTAGCTTTGCCGTCGGCATCGGGCTCTTTTTCGGCATCTACCCTGCACGCAAGGCGGCGCGGCTCGATCCCATCGATGCTCTGCGCTACGAGTAAGCGGGAGGATATAGTTTTCGTTTTGTGATGTGTCCCGTGCGGACATGCAAGAGAGGAGAATATCTTATGCGAAAAAAACGTTCTTTCAAGATTCTTTCCGGGATGCTCGTGGCAGCGGCAGTGCTCGTCGCCGTTCCCCTGAACGTCCCTGCAGCACAGGCGCGCTCCTATACGTCTGCGCAGGAGATGGACGGTATGCCCAATCCGATGGTTGAATATCAGTCCGTTGCAGAGGCGGCGCAGGCGGCGGGCTATTATCCCCTGTCACTGTCGGAACTCACGGGCTATCAGGCGGAGCATATCTACGTCATTGCGGGCGACCTCATCGATATCCGTTATGCACGCATCCGGAACGACAACGCAAAGCTGCTCGTGCGCACGGCGCCCGCCAATCTGATGCAGAATGACGATATCAGCGGCATCTATGGCGCAACGTGGAAGAAGGTGACCATGCGCGGTGTTCCCGTGTCGATTGCGGAGGTCAAAGATGAGAACGGGATGACGACCAACTACGCCGCACATTGGGCAGTTGGCGACTATCTCTTTGCGGTACAATCTGAAGGGATTTCCTACACGGCGTTCATGCGCGCCTTGCTGGACGGGCCGGTCGATCTGTCGGTGAACTATTTTACGAAGATAGAGCATCACTCCATGGATGACGATACGATTCCGTATTGAAAAACAGAGATGCAGTACATCGCCGTTCGTTGTTATAGGGAACAGCAGCACGGCGCCGCTGCGAGGGCAGCGTCATTACGTTCAATTACAAATAAAAGAGCCGCATCTTTATCGGGTGCGGCTTCTTCGTTTGTGTACAAATATTTACTTATTGATGATCAGCGCCATAAAAACGAGATCCTCAGTATCCGATATGTTCTCGATAGCGTGTACCTCGCCGTCGCCACAGAACGTCGTCGTCCCCGGGCCGATCTCGATTTCCTTTCCGTTGTCGTTATAGCGGGCACGTCCTGAGAGGATGTGGTACGTTTCCGTATTACCCTCATGCCGGTGGACGCCCATTGATGCATGCGGCGGGATGGTGACGCGCGCATACATTGCACATTTGCCGTCCAGCTCGGCAGGGGAGAGGATCTTTTCGATATGGATGGTGCCGCTCCCGCCAAAACGGTTCTCGGCATCGATGTGTTCATGCTGTGTAATCGCCATGTGCAGGTCTCTCCTTTTCTTTTTCCACAGAGTTTGATAAAATGGAAGAGGCATATTTACAAAAAGAATATACGCTCCCTATATCTTCTAAATATTCGCGATGGAGGTGCGTTTTCCTTTTATGATTTACGTTTTGAAATTTGGTGCGGCGTGGATTCTGCCGCCGGGCATCTTCATCCTTGCGCTCACCGCGATTGCCGTGTATCTATGGCGGCGGCAGGTGAAAGCAGCCGCGGGGATTCTCGCCGCGATTGCCGCCGTATTTTATCTCCTCACGACGGGGGCGGTCGCCGATCTCTTCATGGGGAGTCTCGAGCGGACGTATCCGGTGCCGGAGCACCCGCAGGGCGACGTCATCATCATGCTTGGCGGCGGGGCGATCGGCGGCGTGCAGGATGTGGATGGGGAGGGGATGCTTGCGCCGAGTCCTGCGTCGCGTCTGCTCACCGCCGTGCGTCTGCATCGGCTTTATGGATTGCCGATTCTTCTCTCGGGCGGTCAAGTATTCAAGGACACAGGTACGGAGGCGGAGATCGCACGGCGCGTGCTCATCTCGCTCGGTGTGCCGGAGGAGCAAATATACACGGAGTCCGAGAGCCTGACGACGGGACAGAACGCGCGGTATTCGGCTGAGATCCTGCACAGAGAAGGCTTTATGCACCCGATTCTCGTGACCTCGGCGTTTCATCTGCCGCGCGCCGTACTGAACTTTGAAAAATTGGGCATCGAGGTAACGCCATATCCGTCAGATTTTTGGGTACCTGCGCATCCGCACCTCAATCCGCTGAAATTTGTGCCGAGTGTCTCACCGTTCCAGACCAACATCACGTTCCTGCGGGAAGAACTGCGTACTTTTGTCACGAGGTATTTGGAATGACGAAGAATTTGACGAGCGGCGATCCGATGCGGCTGATCTTTTTCTTTTCATTGCCGCTGGTTGCGGGGAACATGATGCAGCAGCTCTATTCGTTTGTCGACACGCTCATTGTTGGGCGATTCCTCGGCGTTTCCGCGCTCGCTGCGGTGGGATGCACAGGCAGCCTCATGTTCCTCGCGCTCGGATTCATCATGGGCTTTTGCGTCGGCATTACCATCTGCACGGGACAGCGCTTCGGTGCGGAGGATATGGACGGTGTCCGGCGCAGTACGGCGGCATGTATTATCCTTGGCATGGTGGTAACACTTCTCCTTACGGCGATTGTTTTGCCGCTTACGCGTCCGATGCTTGTGCTCATGGAGACGCCTGTGGAGATCATTGATGGGGCTCAGGATTTCATCACTGTCATCTTTGCGGGGCTTATCATCTCCCTTTTCCTCTATCTGCAAAACTGTCTCGTGCGTGCACTTGGGGACAGTAAAATCCCGACCGTGATGCTCGGTATCGCGCTGTTCCTCAATATCGTCCTTGAGCCGATCGCGATTCTCGTGTTGGGGTGGGGGATTCCCGGCGCGGCACTCGCGACTGTCATTTCACAGGGGCTTGGCGCACTGATTTTTTTCGCCTATATTCGGCGGCGCATCCCTGTGCTCCACGTGCGGCGGTCAGACTTTTGCCTTGACCGCGCGCTCCTGTGGGAGCATCTGCGTGTAGGACTACCGATGGGATTTCAGGGCACGGTCATTGCAATCGGTGCGGTGATTCTCCAAATTGCGCTGAACAATCTCGGCGCAGTTGCCGTTGCCGCGTATGCAGCGTCACAGAAGATTGATGCCGTTGCCGTCATGCCGATGCTGTCGTTTGGCTATGCGATGGCGGCGTACACCGCACAAAACTACGGCGCGCAGAAGTATGACCGCATCCGTGCAGGCGTGCGCGCTTGTCTGAAACTATCAATGGGCTTTGCCGTACTCATTGGTGCATTGCTGATTGCGTTCGGCACACATATCCTTGCCCTCTTCATCGAAGGGGATGCGGCAGCGTCGGATGTCATCGCCTACGGGCATATGTTCCTCATCGTCAACGGTTCTTGCTACCTGATACTAGCGCTCCTTCTCGTTTACCGCAACGTTCTGCAGGGGCTCGGGCAGAGTGTGATGCCGACCGTTGCCGGGGCAATGGAACTCCTCATGCGCGCAGGCGCTGCGATTTTTCTCTGCGCACAGTTCGGCTTCCTCGGCGCGTGCTTTGCAAATCCTCTCGCATGGATCGGCGCAGGGGTACCGGTTGTGATTGCGTATTATTGGACGCAGAAGACACTGCAGACGGCTGTATAAATTTAGTCTCACGAACAAGGACGGACACGGAAGAAATGCATCTTCGTATCCGTCCTTGTTGTATTTTTGTATATTGTCCAAATCCCGGGGGTTACAGCATATTTCGCAGAAACTCTTTCGTCCGCTCTTCTCTCGGGGCGGAGAAAAAGGCGTCCGGCGTGCCCTCTTCGATGATGCGGCCATGCTCCATGAAGATGACGTTCGTTGCGGCTTCGCGTGCAAATGCCATCTCGTGCGTGACGACGATCATCGTCATGCGTTCGGCGGCAAGTGCGCGCATGGTGCGGAGCACCTCGCCCGTCAGCTCCGGATCGAGCGCGGAGGTCGGCTCGTCAAAGAGCATGATGTCCGGCTGCATCGCGAGCGCGCGCGCGATGGCGACACGCTGCTGCTGTCCGCCCGAGAGCTGGCTCGGGTAGGCGTCCTCACGGTCAGAGAGACCGACTTTTTGGAGGAGTTCGCGCGCATAGGGAAGGATCTCGCTCTTTGCCATACCCTTGACGTGGCATGGGGCTTCGATGAGATTTTCGATGACGGTCATATGCGGAAAGAGATTGAACTGCTGGAACACCATACCCGTTGAAGAGAGAATACGGCGCGCTTCCTGCGGCTCTGCGTAGACCGCCTGCGCCGCGCCCTCTTTCGTCTCGCAGAGGATGCGCCCGCGGATGACGATATCGCCGCTGTCGACGGTCTCGAGCTTGTTGATGCAGCGGAGCAGGGTGGATTTCCCGGACCCCGAGGGGCCGATGATCGCGAGGACTTCGCCGCGCACGAGCGAGAGATCAATGCCGCGCAGCACCTCCGTTCCGCCGAATGTCTTTCGGATGCCGCGCATCGTGAGCATCGTTTCCGTATCAGCGGTCATATCTTCCATAGTGCGCCTCCAATTTTTTGAATCCCCAGGTGAGCGCGGCGGTCATCGCAAGGTAGAATGCCCCCGCAATGACGAGCGGCGTCATGTCGAACTCGCGCTGAACGATCGTGCGCGCAACGCGCAGCAGGTCGTTCATGGCAAGGATGTAGACCAGCGACGTGTCCTTGACGAGATTGATCGTCTCGTTGCTGACCGGCGGCAGCGTAATGCGCAGCACCTGCGGCAGAATGATCCGGCGCAGGGCGAGCGGATAGCTCATGCCGAGCACGCGCGCGGCTTCGTACTGTCCGCGCGGCACAGCCTGAATGCCCGCGCGGAAGATCTCCGCGAAGTATGCCGCGTAGTTCAGCACAAAGGCCAGAAATGCGGCGGAGAGATCCGACAGCTTGATGCCGATCATCGGCAGGGCAAAATAGACGAAGAGCAGCTGGAGCATCAGCGGCGTGCCGCGCATGACCCAGATGTAGAAGTCGATCAGTCGGCCGAGAATCCGGCTGCGCGAAAGACGCCCCAGGGCAACGAAGAAACCGAGCGGCAGCGAAAGCGCGAGCGTAACGCAGAAAATCTCGAGCGTGACCGTCGATCCCTCGAGCATGAGGAAGGCGGTATCCAGTATTTTATCCATCATATCTCCCGGCGTGAAAAAGGCTGCCGCAAGGAGCACGGCAGCCTCGTTCCGTACAGTTACTTAACCAAATTTGTTTGGAACCACTCTTCGGAGATCTTTGCGGCCGTGCCGTCCGCCTTCATCTCGTTCATGACCTTCTGCACTTCGTCGCGCAGCGCCGTATTGTCTTTTGCAAAGGCGATGCCGAGCTCGCCCTTGGGACCGATCGGAATGTTGCGCTCTTCGATTTTATCGGGGTGTTTGCTCATGTAGTAGCGCCCGACGATCCGGTCGCCGACCACCGCGTCCAGGCGACCGTTCTCAAGATCCATAAAGGTCGCGACGAAATCGGGATATTTCTTTACCTCTTTGACGTCCTTTTTATAGAAGTCGGTCGCGTCGATGTATTCCTCCGCCGTACTTGCGCTCTGCGTGCCGATTACCTTGCCGGCGAGGCTTTGCTCGTCGGTAATCGCAGTATCGCCTTTGCGGACGAAGATGACCTGTTGGCTGTCCATGTACGGATCGGAGAAGAGCATGTTTTCTTTACGCTTTTCTGTGATATCGAGTCCGTTCCATAGGATTTGGACGCGGCCGCTCTTGAGCTCGGCTTCCTTGCTCGACCAATCGATCGCCTTGAACTCAACCTCGCGCCCGAGCCGCTTTGCCGCCTCTTTTGCGAGGTCGACATCGAAACCGACGATCTCGTTCTTCTCATCCTTAAAGCCCATCGGCGGGAAATTGTCGTCGAGACCCACAACAATTTTCCCCTTGTCCCCGTCCTTTGCAGGCGCGGCAGCTTTATCCCCGCCGCCGCAGCCCGTGAGCAGCAGTGCGGACATCATAGCCGCAGCTACGCCGGTTAAAATGTTTTTCCGGTTCATCTTTTCCACTCTCCTTTTGGTTCTTTAACAAGATAAATCGATAACGTAGTGCTATTATAAGCGAAACAGTAAAATTATGTCAAGTATTTATTTTGTACAGGCAGGTTTTTTTTAAGAAAGGTAGAAATAGTTATAGATATCATATTTCGTATAAAATTGACCGCGTAAACCGGGGGAGGGCTTACCTTGCGTGCAATATCCGTGGACGATCTTGAAAATGGGATGATACTTGCGCGAACGATCGTCAATGCCAAGCGTGTGGTCGTCGTGTCGGAGAACACCGAACTCACGCAGGCGCATATCACGCGTCTCAAGTTTTTGAAAATTCCTGTCGTCTACATCAAGGACGAAAACGAGCTGAAAGAGGGGATCTCACCGATCTTTTCGCGCAGCAATCTGTTCGTTAAGCAATATGAAAATGTCGTCGGCACGGCAAAATCTATCTTTGAGCAGACAAAGAAGACGGGGGAGGTGCCGGTTGAGCAGACCAATGAGATGGTGCAGGAGGATCTTCTGCCGCTCTCGCGCCGCAGCGGAACGATCGACTATCTCAATCAGCTCAATCATCTTGCGAGCGACATCTACAACCACTCGCTGCGCGTGTCGATTCTCGCGGGTGTCTTTGCCAAGTGGATGCATCTTGACCGCGAGATGTCGAAGGACATCGTGATGGCAGGATTCCTGCACGATGTAGGCAAGTCGAAGTTCGATCAACGGCTGCTCGAGAAGAACATCGATACGCTCAAGGGCGAGGACTACGAGAGATACATTCAGCACACGGTGGACGGCGCGCAGATCCTCAACAAGATCGCAGGACTCACCGAGGGCGTGCGTCTGACGGCGCTCCAACATCATGAACGCATGGATGGCAGCGGATTTCCGTTCAATATCAAGGGGGACGATATCCACCTCTACGCGCGTATTGTTGCCGTTGCGGATCTTTACGATAATATCACAACCGAGCGCGAGGGATATCGGCGGCAGACACCGTTTGACGCGGTAGCAGTCATCGCGAGCCAGATGTATACGACACTCGATCCAGAGGTCTGCATGGCAGTGCTGACGAATATCAAGAACGCATTCCTCGGTTCGCGCGTACTCCTCAACAATCATCGTGAGGGAAAGATTGTCTCCTATCCGCACGGCGTTGTGCCGAAACCGATCGTGGCAATCGGCGACGACGAGCTGATCGATCTCAATGAGAACCCGCGGATCGCGATTCTCGAGTACAATCCCAAATAAGACAGATCCTTTTTACAGAGCTTTCGGCGTGAAACGGCTCGTATACGCTGCAGGCTCTGTTTTTATCTTCCATTTTACGCGATCGTTTGATTCCATCAAAAAACGCCGCATGATACGTTCATACGGCGTTTTGTTTTCGTTCGTTTAGCCTACCGACTGGAGCAGATTGTACCACTCGAGGGCGGCGTTATAATTCTGTTTGAGGCGTCCCGGTGAGAGATTTTCCTCTTTGCAGAGTGCAATGACCTGATCCCAGTCGCCTTGTTCATAGGCAACTGCGATATCCAGAATCTTGCGCAAATCACTCTTTTCGCCGAGGAGCGCGGAAGTCAGCTCCTCACTGAGTGCAACCTCCTCAAGTACTTCTTCCATCGGCTGATTGAGCAGCGCGTCGATGAGCGAGAACATACCAAGCAGGAAGCCTGTGTCCGGCGTGACGTTCGAGTGTTTGAGCTCGCTTGCGATCAGTTCGCAGAACTTGGCGCGCAGCAGAGATATGGTAAAGAGTTCGGGCGGTTTGCCTTCGGAGAACGTTTGGAGGCTCACGAGTGTTACCCAGCGGCGAATGCCCTCTAGTCCGAGCAGGACGGTTGCCTGCCTGAGGTTTGAGACGTTGTGCGTGAGTCCCATGCCGACTGAGTTGATGTAGGTCAGCAGTTTATGTACGAGGTTTGTGTCCGAGGAGATGGCGTCCGTAATTGCCCTAAAGTCAAACTCACGGCGGTTGACCTCCTTGAGGAGCCGCATCTGTGAAAGCGCATTGCTTGAGAGCTTCTTTTGACGCAGGACAGTCGGCTTGCAGAAGAAATAGCCCTGAAAGAGCACATAGCCGAACTCAAGCGCCTGACGGAACTCGTCCTCCGTTTCGATCTTCTCGGCGAGCAGACGGACATGACCGGGGAGAATTTCGCGCAGCTTTTTCCGCTCCTCGGGATCCTCGGTGATGCGAAAGTCCACCTTAATGATATCCGCCATCTCGATAAGCGGCTCATAGCCGGGGAGCAGGACAAAATCGTCGAGGGCGATCTTGTAGCCTGCTGCCTTGAGTTCCTGTACCGCTTCAAGAATCTCCGCGCGGGGCTGTACCGTTTCGAGAATCTCCACCACGATGGTATCGGCGGGGAGGAGCTTCGGCGCCCGGTCGAGCAGATTTTTCTCCGTAAAATTGATGAAGCCCTTTTTTTCAGAGACGAGTTTTTTCATGCCGAATTCGAGCATCGCGTTCACCATCACGCTCTGCGTCGCGACATTGCCGTCGAGATTGGGGTCAAAGGCGTTTTTCAGACCGCTGCGGAATAAGATTTCATAGGCGTATACGCCCTTTTTCTTGTCTAAAATTGCCTGCCGCCCGATAAATAATTCATCCATAGATAGCCTCTTTCTGTTGGAGACGAATCTAAAACGTGATATGTCTCTATTGTGTCTCTATTACGGGATATTTGATGATCATTATAGCATAGTTTATACGAAAAACAAATCAAAAAAAGTTGACGGCATTAAAGATACTGTTTGCGTCGTTGTATGAAGGACAAGGATCGAAGCGCGGTATCCTTGAAAAATCCGGTCTCGTGTGCTAGAATGACGTGATTACGGTACGGGAGGGATTTTTTTGTATGATAAAGTAGATACAAATTTGGATTTTGCCGCGCGCGAGAAAGCCGTTGTGGATTTTTGGCGCGAAAATCATATTGCACAGCAGGCGGTGGATCAGCGCGAGGGTGCGGAGACGTTCACGTTTTACGACGGCCCGCCGACGGCGAACGGCCGCCCGCACATCGGGCATGTGCTGACGCGCGTAATCAAGGACATGCTGCCGCGCTATCAGTCGATGAAGGGCAAGAAGGTTCTGCGCAAGGCAGGCTGGGACACGCACGGGCTGCCCGTGGAGCTCGAGGTCGAGAAGGCGATCGGCATCAACGGCAAGGAACAGATCGAAGAATACGGCATCGAGCCGTTCGTCAAGAAATGCCGCGAATCTGTCTGGACGTATAAGGCGATGTGGGAGGAGTTCTCCGACGTCGTCGGTTTTTGGGCGGATATGGAGCACCCCTACATCACCTACGAGAACAATTACATCGAGTCCGTGTGGTGGGCGCTCAGCGAAATCTATAAAAAAGGACTTCTTTATCAGGGACACAAGATCGTTCCGTACTGCCCGCGCTGCGGCACGCCGCTCTCCTCGCACGAGGTGGCACAGGGGTACAAAGATGTCACGGAGCGTTCGGCAATCGTCAAGTTCAAGGCTGCCGATGAGGATGCGTATTTCCTCGCATGGACGACGACACCGTGGACGCTGCCGTCGAATCTCGGGCTCTGCGTGAACCCCGAGGTGACCTATGTGAAGGTGCGTGTCTACGGCAAGGTCTACTACCTCGCCGAGGCGCTGATGGACAGCGTATTTGAAGGCTCGTGGGGCGACCGTGAGATCCTCGCGACGATGAAGGGCAAGGAGCTCGAGTACCGCAAGTACGTGCCGCTCTACGATTTTGTCTCCGCGGATGTACGCGATAAGGCATTCTTCGTCATTTGCGACGACTATGTGACGACCGAAGACGGCACGGGCATCGTCCATACGGCACCGGCATTCGGTGAGGACGATAACCGCGTGTGCAGCAAATACGGGATGCCGTTCGTGCAGTTCGTCAACGACAAGGGCGAGATGACGGCGGAGACAAAATGGGCGGGCGTCTTTGTGAAGGACGCCGATCCGCTGATCCTTGCCGATCTGGAGGAGAGCGGCAAGCTCTTTAAGGCGCCCGAGTTCACGCACAACTATCCGCATTGCTGGCGCTGTGACACGCCGCTGCTCTATTACGCGCGCGCTTCGTGGTTCATCAAGATGACGGCGGTGCGCGATGCACTCGTGAAGAACAACAACACGGTCAACTGGATTCCGAAATCCATCGGCGAGGGGCGCTTCGGCAACTGGATCGAGCATGTGCAGGACTGGGGCATCAGCCGCAACCGCTACTGGGGCACGCCGCTGAACATTTGGAAATGCGACTGCGGATGCGAGCGCTCGGTCGGATCGATCGCGGAACTCCGGAAACTTCAGCCGAACTGCCCGGAGGACATCGAGCTGCACCGTCCGTACATCGACGAGATCACCTTCCCGTGCGAAAAATGCGGCGCTGCGATGCACCGCGTCCCCGAGGTCATCGACTGTTGGTTCGATTCCGGGGCGATGCCCTTTGCACAGTGGCACTACCCGTTCGAGAACAAAGAAATCTTCGAGAAATACTTCCCCGCGGACTTCATCTCCGAGGCAGTCGATCAGACGCGCGGGTGGTTCTACTCGCTGATCGCGATCGGGACGCTGCTCTTTGACGAGAGTCCGTATCGGAACGTCATCGTGCTCGGGCATGTGCAGGATGAGAACGGACAGAAGATGTCGAAGTCCAAGGGCAACGCGGTAGAACCGATGGACGCGCTGCGACGTCACGGCGCGGATGCGATCCGCTGGTATTTCTACGAGAACAGTGCGCCGTGGCTGCCGAATCGGTTCTCCCACGAGGCGGTGCAGGAGGGCGCGCGCAAGTTCATGGGGACGCTGTGGAACACCTACGCGTTCTATGTGCTCTATGCGAACATCGACGAATTTGACCCGACACAGCATACGATCTCCTACGAAAAGCTCTGCGTGATGGATCGTTGGCTGCTCTCGCGCCTGAACACGATGGTGCGCGCGGTGGACGAATACCTCGGGAGCTATCGTGTGACCGAGGCGGCAAAGGCGCTCCAGTCCTTTGTCGAAGAGCTGTCGAACTGGTATGTCCGCCGCAGCCGCAGCCGCTTCTGGGCGAAGGGCATGGAGCAGGACAAGATCGACGCGTATATGACGCTCTACACGGCGCTCGTGACGACGGTGAAGGCGGCGGCGCCGATGATCCCGTTCCTCACGGAGAGCATCTACCGCAATCTCGTCTGCTCCGTGGACAAGACAGCGCCGATCTCCGTGCATCTGACGGATTTCCCACAGGTGAACGAGTCGTACATCGACACGGAGCTCGAGGACAATATGGAGATCGTGCTCGAGGTCGTCACACTCGGACGTGCGGCGCGCAATGCGGCGAACATCAAGAACCGTCAGCCCGTCGGCAATATGTTCGTTAAGGCGGAACACCGCCTGCCGGAGTTCTTCGTCGAGATCATCGAGGATGAGCTGAACGTAAAGGCGGTGACATTCCGCGACGATATGTCGGACTTCCTCGCGTACCATGTAAAGCCGAATTTCCACGTCCTAGGACCCAAGGTCGGCAAGCAGATGGGCGCGGTCAAGAAAGCGCTCGAGGAGAGTGACGGTGCGGCGGTCAAGGAAGCTCTCGCGGGCGGCGGCTCCTATACGCTCACGCTCGCGGACGGCGATGTGACGGTGACGAGCGAGGACGTCGAGGTGACGGTCGCACAGCAGGAGGGCTACAACTGCCAGAGCTATGGCGGCGTCACCGTCGCGCTCGAGACGACGCTCACGCCCGCGCTCATCGAAGAGGGCTTTGTGCGCGAGATCATCAGCAAGGTGCAGACGATGCGCAAGGAGTGTGGGCTCGAGGTGACGGATCATATCAATCTCGATCTTTCGGGCAATGCGAATCTCGAAGAGACCGCACGGAAGAACGAGGCGTTTATCCGCGAGATTACACTCGCAGATTCCGTTTCCTACGATGCGCCCGCGGGCACGAGCAAAGAGTGGAACATCAACCGAGAGAAATTGACGCTTTCCATCAAATAAGGAAAAAGACATTGGGAAAGTCGCCTGAATGAAGGACATCACTTCATTCAGGCGGCTTTTTCATATTGACATTATACGGTCATATCGTATAATGATAAAAAAGTCTATGAAGAGGAGGATGAACGCGATGGTTTGTTTTCATTACTTTGGGCACGCGGCGTTTCTGTTGGATGACGGCACGCATAGGATCCTTGTTGACCCATTCTTGACCGGGAACCCGACGGCGAGCGTTTCGGCGAACGACGTGGACTGCGATTATATCCTGCTCACTCACGCGCACGGGGATCATCTCGGCGATGCGCCGTCGATCGCGGCGCGCACGGGCGCGGCGATCGTTGCGATCCCGGAGGTCATTGACGTCTGTCAGGCGCAGGCACTCGCCGAGCTGAAATCGTTCCCAATGAATCTTGGAGGCTCGATCACACTGCCGTTCGGCAAGGTGCGCATGACGGTCGCGCATCACAGCGCGGGTGTGCCCGGCGGCGTTGCGTGCGGCTTTGTTATCTACATCGGGGATAAGGTCGTTTACTACGCCGGCGATACGGCGCTGTTCAGCGACATGCAGCTCATCGGGCGCAAGGATACGATCGACTATGCGGTGCTGCCCATCGGCGACAACTATACGATGGGACTCGAGGACGCGGCACAGGCGGCGCAGTGGGTCAACGCGAGCCATGTGATCCCCATTCACTATAATACATGGCCGGTCATCGAGCAAGAAGTCCACCGCTACAAGGAGGTCACGGAGGCGATGACGCGCGCAGCAGTCTGCATCGTTGCCCCGGGCGAAACACTCGAGCTTTGAGCGCGGGAAAAAAGTCACCGCTCCTCGTTCTTCTAGGGCCTACGGCGGTGGGCAAGACGGAGCTCTCACTACATCTGGCAGAGCACCTCCGGACGGACATCATCTCGGGCGATTCGATGCTGCTCTACCGCGGCTTTGACATCGGCAGCGCAAAGCCGACGGCGGAGGAGCGCGCCTCTGTGGTGCATCATCTCGTCGATATACTGGAGGCGGAGGAATCGTTCAGTGTGACGGATTTCGTCGCGCATGCCCGGCGACTGATTCCCCTGCATGAGGCAGCAGGGAAAATACCCTTCATCGTTGGTGGGACAGGACTTTATATCAAGGCGCTGATCGAGGGCTACGATTTCAACGCGACGCCGGGGAGTCAGCGGTTTCGTGCACGAATGCATCGTCTCGCTGCGTGCAGGGGGAATGTGTTCGTCCACGCGCTGCTCGCGCGGCGCGACCCGGAGACTGCCGCGCGTCTGCATCCAAACAATGTGCGGCGCGTGATCCGTGCGCTCGAGACATTTTATTGCGGTGGTGAGCGCATCTCGCAGGACAGCGCGCACCGCAAAGGCGAAACGGTTTACGATGCCTTTGTTATTGGACTCGTACGGGAACGTGCACATCTTTATGAGCGTATCAACGCACGCGTCGACGCGATGTTCGCGGCGGGACTCGTCGACGAGGTGCGGCGGCTCCTTGCAAGCGGTGTGGGGCGAGATGCCCCCGCGATGAAGGGCATCGGCTACAAGGAGACGGCGGCGTATCTCGCGGGCGAGATGCGTCTGGAAGAGACGATTGAACAGATCAAGACGGCAACGCGGCACTTTGCAAAGCGCCAAATGACATGGTACCGCAAAATGCCTTATATCCGCCGATATGATGCGGATGCGCATACGGCGGCGGAACTCACGTGTCAGATTCTCGCCGATATAGAGACATGGCGGGAGAGCAAAGAAAGGGGATTTTTAGCATGACGGCAAAAATCATCAATTTACAGGACGGCTTCCTCAATCAAGTGCGAAAGGACAGCGTCCCCGTTATCATCCATTTGGTCAACGGTTTTCAGATCAAGGGCGTAGTCAAGGGGTTTGACAACTTCATCGTCATGGTTGACAGCATGGGGAAACAGCAGATGATTTATAAACATGCAATCTCCACCATCACGCCGTCCGCAACTGTCAAGGTGCCGATCGAGTAGCCGAAAGAAGAAAGCACGATGCTGCCGCACCGAATGAGGCGATTCGGCGCGGCGGTTTTTCTTTAGAGAGGAAGCACAATGAGAACGCGAGGTTTTGAGGTTGTTACGCTCTATGAGCGCAGCGGCGTTCATCTTCCGGAGCGCAAGACGGGCGCGAGCACGGGCTATGACTTTGCCGCAGCGGAATCGGTCGAGATTGCGCCGGGCGAGGGGAAGCTCGTGCCGACAGGGGTGAAGGCGTATATGCAGGAAAATGAGGTGCTGCTGGTCTATATCCGTTCGAGTGCGGCGTTTAAGAAGCACCTCATGCTGTTGAACGGCGTCGGCGTGATTGATGCGGATTACTATGGGAATGCGGAGAACGAAGGTCATATCCTCATTCCAATCTTTAACTACGGTGCGGAGGCGGTGCATATCGCGGCGGGTGAGCGCATCGCGCAGGGGATCTTTACAACCTATCTGACCGTAGACGGAGATCGCGCGGGAAGCGGCACTGCGCGGACGGGCGGTTTTGGCTCGACGGGGGCATAGAGTTTTGACAGGCGGCATCATCTCATTTATAATAGAAAAAATAAAATTACATAAATCGGTGGGGGGTGAACCGTGCGGTGAGCACCCCGGGAGTGTTATATGAAGCTATCGACAAAGGGGCGGTACAGCGTTACGGCGCTCTATGAACTTGCCCTGCATTATGGGGAGGGCGTTGTACCGATTAAGACAATTGCAAAATCGCAGGGGATATCGGAGAACTATCTCGAACAGCTTATGCTGCCGCTGCGGCGTGCAGGACTTGTAGAGAGCGTACGCGGCGCGCAGGGCGGCTATACGCTCTCCCGTCCGCCCGCAGAGGTGACCATTGGAGAGATCATCACGGCGGTGGAGGGACCTATCGCGCTCGTTGACTGCCTGCTCACCGATGTGGATGCAGGAGATCAGAGCTGCGTTCATGCGGGCGCATGTGCGACGCGCCAAATTTGGGAAGAAGTGTGCGCCGCAATTAATTCCGTGCTGAATAATATTTCTCTTGCGCATCTCCTGCGCGGCGATCACGCGCATGTGGGGTGCAATCAATGAGTGAGCGGTTCGTCTATCTTGACCATGCGGCAACGACGCCAATCGACACGCGCGTCTATGAGGCGATGCAGCCCTATCTGACGGGCATCTATGGAAATCCGTCGAGCCTGCATACGTTCGGTCAGGTTGCGCGGCGTGGTATCGATCGTGCACGGGAAAAGACAGCGGCGCTCATTGGGGCTCTGCCCGAAGAGATTTTCTTCACGAGCGGCGGCACGGAGAGCGACAACTGGGCGATTCGGGGGCTCGCGGAGGCGGGGCGCACTGCGGGGAAGGGGGCGCACATCGTTACCTCGTCCATTGAACATCACGCTGTGCTCGAGAGTTGCCGTGCGATGGAGCACCGCGGGTTTTCCGTTACCTATCTGCCGGTAGACGCGGCGGGGCGCATCGATCCTGCGGATGTCGCGGCGGCGCTCCGGCAGGATACGGTACTCGTTTCGATCATGACGGCGAATAACGAGGTTGGGAGCATTCAGCCACTTGCAGAGATCGGGACGCTGCTCCGTGCACGCGGTATTCCATTCCATACGGATGCAGTGCAGGCGGTCGGGCATATCCCTCTCGATGTGAATGTGCTCGGCGTTGATGCACTCTCTCTCTCTGCGCATAAATTTTATGGCGCAAAGGGGGTCGGCGCACTGTATGTGCGGCGCGGCACGGCCATCGCGCCGCTTTTCTACGGCGGCGCCCAGGAGCGCGATATGCGCGCGGGGACAGAGAACCTGGCGGGGATTGTCGCCTGCGGCAAAGCTGCGGAGATTGCATGTGCCGAGCAGACCGCGGAGGAGGAACGTCTTCGTTCCTATACTGAGCTCCTGCGCGAACGCATCGGAAGGATTCGGTCCATCTCGTTTCATGGAGATCGGGACAATCGGCTTGCCGGCGTCCTGAACTTCGGCATTGCGGGGATCGCACAGGACACGTTGCTCATTCGTCTTGATCTTGCAGGATTTGCCGTCTCGGCGGGGAGCGCGTGCAGCGCGGGTGCAGCGCAGGTATCGCATGTGCTGCGCGCAATGGGGTGTTCGGAGGATGTGGCACGCACCTGTATCCGCGTGAGCCTTGGACGCCACACTACGCGCGAGGATGTCCTTAGTTTTGCAGAGACACTTGCGGCGATTGCAGAAGAACTGCAGTGAAATATTTGTCTTTATAGGGTACTTCATGTATAATTAGTATCAACGACACGATAAACAGAGAGCAACACTGTTCCGGGAGGAGATCTCATGGTTGGCGACGTCCTGCGAAAAGAGCGCGAGAAACAAGGGATGACGATTGCGGACATCGAAAAGGGAACGAGTATCCGTGCGCTATACATCGAGTGTATCGAGCGGGGCAATATTGAAGGATTGCCCGGAATGGTCTATGCCAAGGGGTTTGTCCGCAACTATGCGAGTTTTCTGCGGCTCGATGCGGAGAAACTTATGCAGCAGTTTGCGGAGGAGCAGGGAACACCGATCGCACCGCCCCCACCCGCAGAGGAAAAGCCGCACCGCGTTACGCTCAGCAGCGTAGGCGACGAATCGCTTTCCAAAATATCGATCGGCGGCAACGGTTCGTCGTCCTATGCGGGGATCTTTGGGAAACTCGCTGTGGGAATCATCGTCCTCGTCGCCCTCGTTGGCGGAGGGGCGGCACTCGTCTCCTATATCAATACACCGGCGCGTGAGACGGCGCAGGTACCGTCCGAAAAAACTACTGTCGCCGCACCTGCGGCAGAGGCGGACGCGGCGGATGAGGCGCGCAGTGCCGCCGCACAGGATGTTCGTGTCAGCATACACCTCAGCGAGCGCTGCTGGACAGAGGTGCAGGTGGACGGAGAAACCGTCTATGAAGGGCTCCTCGAAGAAGGAGTGACTGAGAACTGGCAGGGCAAGGACAGTATTGTCGTGCGTGCGGGGAATGCGGGAGCAGTCGAGGTAACGGCGAACGGAAAGAAGCTTGGCAAGTTCGGCGCGGTCGGCGAGGTTGTCGAACGCCGCTTCACAAAGACGACGAAGGATCTGAAAGATACCGTAAGTATGCCCGCACCGCGTCCGTCCGCCGAGGCGGAGAAAACTCCGCAGCCCGTACGTTCGCCGAAGGACGCATCCAAGGACACAAAGAATATGCGGTAATATCGTGCATGAGGAAAGGTGGATCCGATGAAATGTCCTTTTTGCAAGCAGCCGGACAGCAGGGTCGTTGACTCCCGCGCCGCCGATGACGGGACGACGATTCGCCGCCGTCGCGAATGCCCTGAATGCGGGCGGCGATTTACCACCTACGAGGCGGTCGAGAAAATGCCGCTCATGGTGGTAAAGCGAGATAATCGCCGCGAGCCGTTCAGCCGCGACAAGCTGATGACGGGCATCATTCGTTCCTGTGATAAGCGGGACATCTCGATGGAGCAGATTACGAATTTTGTTGCCGAGATCGAACGTGACATCCGCAATCGTACGGAGCCGGAAGTTCCGTCCGAGAAGCTCGGCGAGATTGTGATGGAGCGGCTGAAGGATTTTGACGAGGTGGCATATATCCGCTTTGCCTCCGTCTATCGTAAATTTGACGATATTACGAATTTCATTGAGGAACTTGAGACACTGCGCGCGCACAAGGGGAAGGAGAAAGAGTAACGACGTGAAAGGAAGAGGCAGGGCGTGGATCAGCGATTGAAAAACGGCATTATCGCACGGCTCGCGCAGGAGCACGGGTATGTGAGAAGGCCGCCGGGCGGACGCACGCGCTTTGCTCTTGTCTATCCGAACACCTATTTTGTCGGCATGTCGAACCTCGGGCTGCATATCATCTATGATCTCCTCAATCGCCGCGGCGACACCGCGTGCGAGCGCGTCTTCCTGCCTGACCGCACGGAACTCCCGCGTTACGAGCGCACGCAGACGCCGATGATGAGCGTGGAGACGCAGACACCGCTTTCCTGCTTCGCCGTCATCGGCTTTGCCGTTTCCTTTGAGCCGGACTATTTTCACGTTGTCAAAATGCTTTCGCTCAGCCGTGTCCAAATACGTGCGGCGGAACGCGGCGACCGCGATCCTCTCGTTATTGCGGGCGGCCCCTGTGCGACATTCAACCCCGAGCCCCTTGCCGCCGTGGTCGACGCCTTCATCATCGGCGAGGGGGAGGAGACCGTCGGTGCTCTGATGGACGCCTATCATGAGGGGATGTGCGCGAGAGAGGATCGGGCGGCACTGTTGCTGCGGCTCGCACACGTTCCCGGTGTGTATGTGCCCGCGCTCTATACACCGTCCTTTGCACCTGGCGGGCGGATGACGGCACTTCTTCCCGCGGACGGCGTGCCGCCGCGTATCCGGCGGCAGTGGGTACGCGACCTCGACGCTTATCCGGCGCATACGATCATCGTCACCGACGATACGGAGTTCAATTTTTACCTCATTGAAACAGCCCGCGGCTGCGGGCGGCATTGCCGTTTTTGCATGGCGGGGTATTGTTTCCGCCGTCCGCGCAGCCGATCGCTCCCCGTGATCGAGGCGCAGGTGCGGGACGCCCTTTCCTATGGGAAAAAAATCGGTCTCATGGGCGCGGCGATTTCGGACTACCCGGAGATCGACGCGCTCTGCCGTTCCATCCTCGGGACGGGGCTGTCGATGTCTGTCGCCTCATTCCGTGCGGATTCGGTGACGCGTGAGCTCGTGGAATCCCTTGCTGCGAGTGGTCTGCGGACGCTCACGCTGGCTCCTGAGGCGGGCAGTGCGCGGATGCGCGCGGTCATCAACAAGGGGATCGAGGAACATCACCTCTTTACGGCGATCGATCTCGGTGCAGCGGCGCACATCCCGAATTTCAAGCTCTACATCATGGTCGGGCTTCCCTTTGAAGAGGATGCCGACATTGAGGCAATCATCGACCTCGCCGTGCGCCTGCGCGACTATATGGACGAGAAGGGCTGTAGGGGGACGCTGACGCTCAGTGTGAACCCCTTCGTGCCGAAGCCGTTCACGCCGTTCCAGTGGATGCCGATGGCGGATAAGAAGCGTCTCGACGCCGTTATGAAGCGGATCGTCACGGCGCTGCGCCGCCGCCCCCGCATCATCGTGCATTTCGAGTCGCCCAAGGAAGCGCTCGTACAGGCGATCCTTGCGCGCGGAGACCGCCGGCTCTCGGAGCCGCTGATCCGTGCCGCCGAGGGGCGCGGCGCAAAGGATCTCGTGCCGGAGATGAAAGCGGAGGGGCTTTCGCCGGACTTTTATCTGAATCCTGCATGGGCGGAGGACGACATCCTCCCGTGGGAACATCTCGATATGGGGTTTACGAAACATTATCTCAGACAGGAATATGTGCGGGCGCAGACGCTGAAATCGACGCCCTGTTGTACCGACGGGTGTACGCGGTGCGGTGTCTGCACGGGTGCGGAAAGGAAAATATCATGAGTTTTGTATTGCAGCGGATCGGCGATAATTTATGGAACGGGCGGCTGGACATCTTTCCCGAGGACAAAGTGGTACACGGCTTTTCGGCACGGCAGGGCGGGGTGAGCGCGGCGCCGTATGATACTCTGAACATGGCACTGCATGTCGGTGACGATCCTGCGGCCGTGTGGGAGAACCGCGTGCGCTATATGCGGGCGATGGGACTTGATGCGGAGCGCATCTGCTCGGTGCGGCAGGTGCATGGAACGGAGATTGTGCGCGTCATGCGCCGTGATGCGGGGCGCGGGGCGCATGACTATGCGGACGCGATGGCAGACGCCGACGCGCTTATCACGAATGACTGCGGCGTGCCGCTCATGCTTTGCTTTGCCGACTGTGTGCCCGTTCTGCTCTATGATCCTGTGCGGCATGCGGGTGCGGTGATCCACGCGGGGCGTGACGGCACACTGCATCATATTGCGGCAAAGACCGCTCATCGCATGACTGAGGAGTTCGGGACGAAGCCCCGGGATCTCCTCGCAGGAATTGGACCCTCGATCAGCGCCGCGTGCTATCCTGTCGGTGCGGCGGAGGCAGCAGAGTTTCGCGCATCGATGCCCGGTCATGAAGCGGAAATCCTCGCGGAGAAAGACGGCGAGATACACCTCGACCTGTGGGCGGCAAACCGGATCCAGCTTATCGGGGCGGGCATTCCGGAGGAACAGATCGACTGTGCCAATATATGTACGGCGTGTGAAGGAACTTGGTATTATTCCTACCGTGCTTCGGGCGGGACAACGGGAAGACTGGCGGCGGTGATGGAGCTGAAATGAGCGACGATATCATGATATGCGAGCGCCTGCGAGCCGTTCGCGCGGAGATCGCACAGGCGCGGGCACGGCGTACCCATGTGCCTGTCGAGGCTCCCGTAGAGCTGATTGCCGTCACGAAGAATCACCCTGTGGAAGCGATGCGTACCGCGATCGACAGTGGTGTGATGAACATCGGGGAGAATCGCATCCAAGAAGCGCTTGATAAGGCGGAGACACTTGAGCGTGAAGCGAAATGGCACCTCATCGGACATTTACAGACCAATAAGGCAAAACACGCCGTGCGACAGTTTGATCTCATTCATTCGGTTGATTCCGAGCATCTCGCCGCAGAAATCGATAAGGCGGCGGAAAAATTCGGCAAGGTGCAGAACATTCTCGTACAGGTCAATCTTGCACGCGAGGCGTCGAAGTCCGGCGTCTACCGTGAGGATTTAGATCCGCTGCTTCGGGCAGTCTCAGGGCTTCCTCATCTGCGCTTGCAGGGATTTATGTGCATTGCGCCGAATTATGACAATGAGGAGAAGTGCCGTCCTCTGTTCAGGGAGATGTACGAACTGTTTCAAGAAGCAAAGGAAAAGGAACCCCCCAAGGCGGATATTCGCTACCTCTCGATGGGCATGACGCACGATTACACCGTTGCGGTCGAAGAGGGCGCAAATCTTGTGCGCGTCGGCACAGCGATCTTTGGCGCACGCCAATACAATACTTAGGAGTGTGACACAGCAGTGAGCATTATCAAGAAAATATCAAAAACCATAGGTATTACCGCCGAAGACGAGGCGGAGGAAACCGAGGGACAGGAAAAAGAGACGGAGAGGAAATCCTCCGGCGTGACGGACATCGGATCGCGTACGCGGCGTCCGGAGACCGGTGCCAATCTTTCGGGCTTTCCCGATTTTTCATCATCGACGGGCGGTACGTCATCCGCCGCATCGATTGATAATGTGGTTGCGGCGTACCGTATGAACGTTGTCGTCATTGAGCCGCAGACGTTTGACGATGCACAGCAGGTAGCGGCGAATCTGCAAAAGAAAAAACCTGTTGTGCTGAACTTCGAAAAGACGGAGAAGAGCGTTGCAAACCGCATCATCGATTTTATCAGCGGGACAACCTATGCACTCAACGGCGATATTAAGAAAATCAGCAACAATGTCATCCTCTGTGCGCCGAGCAACGTCAATGTCAGCTACTCTGAGGAAGAGCACCGGCTGACCGACGATATGTCGTGGCTGAATCGGTAAATATCATGTGTGACAATCTGCGCATTGGAATCATCGGCGGCGGGGCGATGGCGGAGGCAATCATCGCGGGAGTGACATCCTCCGGTGCGGTCGCCGCACCGCATATATTCGTTTCGGAGCATAAGGCGGTGCGCTGCGACATGCTTGGGCACACCTACGGCGTTCATGCAGAAGTCGGGGCAGAACATTTTCTGCCCCGTATTGATATGCTTATTCTCGCAGTGAAACCTGCGGCGGCAGCCGCTGCTGTGCGAGAGACTGCAGAGCATCTGCGCGTTGGGGCATGTGTGCTCTCCATTGTTGCAGGTCTGAAAATCGCTGTGCTTGAGGAAGCATACCCGGGACATCCAGTTGTGCGTGCGATGCCGAATACGCCGCTCGCAGCGGGTGCGGGGATGTCGGCATATGCGTGCGGATCTCTCGCAGGAGATCGTGCGCGCGAGCTTACCGCGCTGATCCTTGGTGCTGCGGGGCGGACAACGGAGGTGCATGAGGCGGATATGGATGCCGTGACCGGACTCTCCGGCAGCGGTCCCGCCTATGCGCTCCTCATGATGGAGGCTCTGATCGAGGGCGGGGTCGCCGCAGGGCTGCGCCGTGATACGGCGACGCTGCTGACGGCACAGACCGTTCTCGGGGCAGCGGAGATGGTTCTGCGCGGAAAAATGTCACCTGCCGACCTGCGCGCAGCGGTGACGAGTCCCGCGGGAACAACTGCGGCGGGGCTTCGGGAATTGGAGCGTGGGAGTGTGCGCGCTGCATTCATGGAAGCTGTTCTTGCCGCAGCGCAGCGTGCAAGAGAATTGGGGAGGAATTAATGGCTTCGGAACAGAGGGAACGCATTCTGCGCTTTTATCGCGGGGGTGAGGGGGAAGAAACGGCAATGCGCCTGCTTGACCTTGCGGAAAACGTGATGAAAACGCAAAAATTTCGCATCACTCCCTTTCTCGATCCCTACGGGCAGGAGATCGCAGAGACCGTTCGCGCGAGCTATGACGGACTGCAGCTCGATTTTGACGGCGGATACGCGGGAGCGGAGCGGCAGCGCGCGATGCTCCTGCACGAGGATTTTGCAGGGACACCGGGCGGTTATGAGATCGTCTGCGTCACTGCGGCGTGGAACGGGCAGTTCGCGCATTTAACGCATCGTGATGTGCTCGGCGCGCTGATGGGACTCGGCATCGACCGCGGCGGCGTGGGAGATATTCTTCTCGCCGGGGATACGGCGAAGATCCTCTGTGATACGAAAATGGTGCAGTTTATCATGGAAGAGCTCACGATGATCGGCGCCGTGCGCGTCACGACCGCCCTCGGCGACCTCGCGGATATCGCACCGCGCGAAGAGCGGACGAAGGAGATCCGCGCGACTGTCGCGTCCCTGCGTCTCGACGCCATCGCTGCGGCGGGCTTTGGCATCTCGCGCAGCCGTGCGGCGGATGACATCGCGGCGGATAAGGTGAAACTCAACTGGCAGAGCGCAGGCAGCGCCTCGAAGAACATCAAACAGGGCGATGTGCTCTCCATGCGCGGACGCGGCAGACTAGAGGTCACGGAGGTGCGCGGGCAGACCAAGAAGGGACGCATCTCCGTCGTTCTGCATCGTTATTTCTAAGGGAAGGGCAGGGACGCATCGTGCTGACACCGAAGGACATTCAGGCGAAAGAATTTGGGAAGAGCTTCCGCGGCTTTGATGAGGCGGAGGTCAACGACTTCCTCAATGAGATCATCAAGGACTATACGGCGCTGCTCGAGGATAACGAAACGCTCCGGGCGGAGCTTGCGCGCGCGCAGAAGAGCAACGAAGAGTTTCACCGCATCGAACAGGGGATGCGCGATACGCTTATGGTGGCGCAAAAGACGGCGGAGGAAGTGACTGCGAACGCGAAGGAAACTGCAGATCAAATCCTTGAGAGTGCCGCGAAGAAAGCGCAGAACCTCTGTCGGGAGGCGGAAATCCGTTCCAAGGCACAGCTTGAGGAAGCCGCCGATAAGGTACGAGGCATCGTCGGCGAATACGAACGTCTTGTGCAGGAAAAGCATGCCTTTCTGCGTCGTATGAAGAGCAGCGTGCAGGAAGAATTGAAGCGGATTGACGAGGAGATTGCCGGCATGCCGGATATGACGGATTCCACAGGAACGCCGCAGCCTGTGGAAGCTCCCTCCAAAGAATAGGAAGGAAAACAAAACGAATGAGCGGACGATCGAAAGCCGCATTTCTTTTTTTATCATTATGCTTGCCGACCAACTTGTAAAATTCTATGTGGAGACAGCGATGCTGCCGGGAGAAAGCATCCCCGTTGCGGCGGGAATCTTTCACATTACCTACGTGCTGAACCCGGGGGCGGCGTTCGGCATATTCGCACACAGCCGATCGCTCTTTCTTGGTGTCGCGGCGGCATTTTTCATCGTGTTCTTGGGGTTCTACCCGCGGCTGCGGCGCAGTGGTACGCTCATTCACTATGGGAGTGTTGCTCTCGCGGCGGGGGCGGTGAGCAATATGATCGACCGTGTGCGTACGGGGCATGTCGTGGATTTCTTTGACTTCCGTGTGTGGCCTGTGTTCAACATTGCCGACATCGCCATTGTGATCGGTACCGCTGCCGTGCTGTGGGCATTATTTGTGCAGAATAAGGAGCTGCCGCGATGAACCGATATATTGCGGACTGCGCGGGAGAACGTCTGGATGTCTTTCTTGCGCGCCAAATAGAGAATTGCTCGCGCAGCTATGTGCAGCGCCTCATCACGGACGGCAATGTCCGTGTGGATGGCGCGCCGGTCAAACCGAATTATAAGCTGCGCAGCGGGGAGGAAATCTGCTGCACCGTGCCGCCCGCCGAGGAGGTTGTGATCGCAGCGGAGGATATCCCGCTCGATGTTCTCTATGAGGACGAGGACATTATTGTAATCAATAAGGCGCGCGGGATGGTCGTTCATCCCGCCGCGGGCAATCTCACGGGGACGCTCGTCAACGCGCTTCTCTTCCGCTGCCGCGATCTCTCGGGCATCAACGGAGAGCTGCGCCCCGGCATCGTGCACCGGCTCGACAAGGATACCTCCGGCGTCATGGTTGCCGCGAAAAACGATATGGCACATCATTTTCTCGCGCAGCAGATACGGAGCAAAGACGCGCGGCGCGAATACCGCGCCCTCGTGCACGGAAACATCGCCGAACGCGCGGGCGTTATCACGGGCGATATCGGGCGGCACCCGACCGACCGCAAGCGCATGGCAATCGTCCGCAGCGGCGGTAAATCCGCGACCACGCATTTCGAAGTGCTCGAACGATTCGGTGACTATACGCTCGTCAGCTGCGTACTCGAGACGGGGCGGACGCATCAGATTCGCGTTCATATGACGAGCATCGGACATCCGCTCGTCGGCGATGCGAAGTACACGGCGATGAAAAATCCCTTTGGAATACATGGACAGGCGCTGCACTCACATATCCTCACCCTGGCGCATCCGCGCACGGGCGCGCAGATGCGGTTCACCGCGCCGCTTCCCGCCGATATGGAGGATATCCTGCACCGTCTGCGCGCAGGCAGATAAGGAGAGAAGCATGACCGCATTCAAAGAAAAAGCCGTTCTCATGGACGCTGACGGCATTCGTCGCGCCCTCCTGCGCATCTCTCATGAGATCGTCGAGAAGAACAAGGGGACGGAGCAGCTTGTGCTCGTCGGCATCCGCACGCGCGGCGTCTTTATCGCGGAGCGTATCGCGACTGAGATTGCACGCATCGAGGGCATCGCTCCCCCGCGCGGCGTACTTGACATCACGCTCTACCGCGATGACCTTAACGAGCTTTCCTATCAGCCGCTTGTGCGCCCGACGGAGATGCCGCAGGGCATCACGGGCAAGACGGTTGTGCTCGTCGACGATGTACTCTATACCGGGCGCACAATCCGCGCTGCGATGAATGCACTCCTCGACATCGGACGTCCGAAGAGCATTCAACTCGCCGTCCTCATCGACCGGGGGCACCGCGAGCTGCCCATCCGTGCCGACTATGTCGGAAAAAATGTGCCGACGGCGGCGCACGAGGATGTTTCCGTTCAATTATATGACACCGATGCGGAGGAAAAAGTCGTCATTCGCGAATGCATATGAAGAACATCCGCATCACGGCAGTTATATCATTCTGTATCGAGTGAAACAGCACGTCGGCGGGAGCGGCATCCGGCCGCCGAATACATTCTGGACAGGACATTTGCACCGAGGTTAATATCCTAGTGCAAGTGTCCTTTCTTTTTATCCCTTGACGGCAGTTTTACAATAGGGTTATAATCGAAATGGAAAGACGAATGAAATCTCATCGGCAACTTCCCAAGCAGACGGTATTGGGAGATACGGAGCAATCGTATGATTTTTTTGGCGACCCACAAAAGTCAATGCTGGATGATGAACAGTCTGCACCGGACGAACTTGAGGCAGGCGAAATCGAAGAGGCGGACGAGCCGGAAAGCGAGATGCCCGAAAACAGCATCTACGAAGGCTATACGGATGAGGAATTACTTGTCCATATCCGTACGCACGAGGGCAACGAGGCACTTGATTACCTCGTCAATAAGTACCGGAACTTCGTGCGCTCAAAAGCACGTTCCTACTTCCTCATCGGTGCAGATCGTGAGGATATCGTGCAGGAGGGCATGATCGGCTTCTTTAAGGCGATTCGTGATTTCCGCGAGGATAAGCTCTCTTCGTTCCGCGCATTCGCCGAGCTGTGCGTCACGCGGCAGATCATTACGGCGATCAAGACGGCGACGCGGCAAAAACACATCCCGCTGAACTCCTATGTCTCGCTCAATAAGCCCATCTATGACGAGGACTCCGACCGCACGCTGCTCGACGTCCTTTCGGGCGCGCGCATCAGCGACCCGGAGGAGCTGGTCATCAGCCGCGAGGAGTTCGTCGATATTGAGAAAAAGATGGAGGAGATTCTGAGCGACCTCGAATGGCGCGTCCTCATGAGCTATCTCGACGGCAAATCCTATCAGGAGATCGCCGTCGATCTCCATCGTCAGGTGAAGTCCATCGATAACGCGCTTCAGCGCGTCAAGAGAAAACTCGAGAAGTATATGGAGTCGCGCGGCGAGGAACTGGACATCGGCACCGTTTATCGCGGACTGACGACGATCAACCGTACGGTGGGAGTACCCTGAGGAGGTCTTGTTATGTGGAAGAAAGCTCTGTTCGGCGTATGCGCCGCCCTTTTATGTTCGTTGCTCCTCGCTGTGCCGCGTGCATATGCTGCAGATCAGACCACGGGTGCTGAGAAGCCGAAGCGCATTGAGCTCGTGCTCGTCATTGATAAGAGCGGCTCCATGGGCGGACTCGAGTCCGATACCATCGGCGGCTTTAACAGTATGGTCGAAAAACAACGTGCACTCCACATTCCCGTCCGTGTGACGGCAGTCCTCTTCAACGACGAGGTGCAGACACTCTATGATCGAAAGGCGATTTGGCGTGTTCCGCCGCTGACCGACCATGACTATGTGACAGGCGGGACAACGGCGCTGCTCGACGCCGTTGGCACGACGATCCGGCGCATGGAGCGGGCGGACGGCATCACTGCGCCGGGGACAAAGGTTGTCTTCGTCATCATCACCGACGGACTTGAGAATGCAAGCACAGAGTTCACCCGGGCAGCGGTCAAACGTATGATTTCAGATAAACAGGAAAAGGCCGGCTGGTCGTTCATCTATCTCGGCGCGAACATCGACGCCGCAGAGGAGGCGGGCGCCATCGGCGTCGATCGGGAGAATGCCGTGACGTACAGCAATACGCACACGGGTGTCCGTGCCAACTATGACGCCGTCAGCGCCTACGTCAAGGAAGCCGCCGAAGAATCCGGTGCAGAGCGAGGCGCATGGAAGCGTCACGTGGAGCAGGATACGGCGAAATAAGGGATACCTGATTGACAATAAGTAAAAAACGGTGTATTCTATCAAGCGTAGTTATGAATCCATAATTAAATATCAAGAGACAGGTGCGGCGCCTGCGGGCGCACGCTTAATAGGGAAGCCGGAAGAGCCGGCGCGGTCCCGCCGCCGTGAGGGGAGCGAATCTGCATAATGTCACTGAGAGATGCCAAGATCTCTTGGGAAGGCGCAGAGGAGCGATGAACCGAGCCGGAAGAACTGCCTGTCTGACAGTCACCGTGTGCTTTGGCACAGACCCGCGAGCGATGGGAAGGGGACTCTCACGGATTCTTTGTATGGAACCGGAGGGCTTTCTCGTTATGGCGGGGGAAGCCTTTTTATATTTCTGTTGGGAGGAATTATGATGAAGAGTTGGAAGAAAATGCTGGTCGCTTCGCTTGCATGCTCCGCGATGTTTGGGGTTGCTTATACCCCGGCTGAGGCGGCGTATGAGCTGAATCCGGAGGTCAAGACAGCGACGCCCGCACTGATGGAGGCTGCGCAGATCGGCGTTCTGAAGTATGAAAACCCGCAGATGATGAATTACACGAACAAGGATGCCATCGTTGTGGCGAGCTTTGGTACGACGTTCAAAGACACGCGGGAGAAGACCATCGAGGCAACGGTGGACGCTATTCGGGCGGCTCATCCGGGCGTAAAGGTCGTCACGGCATTCACCTCCCATATCATCATTGACCGCATCGCGAAGAACGAGGGCAAGAAGTATCCGACCCCCGAAGAGGCGCTCGCACAGCTCAAAGCAGACGGCTACTCCCGTGTGGCTCTTGTCTCGCTCGACGTCATTCCGGGCATGGAGTATTCTTATCTGACGGCCGTATTCCATAACTACAAGGAACAGTTCAAGAAGATGACCTGCGGTACGTCTCTTATGTACTGGCAGGGACAGGAAGACCAGTCTGATGACGTAACCGAAGCGATTAAGGCGCTCGCCACGCAGTTCCCTGACCGCGGCAAGCACGATGCACTGCTCATCATGGCACACGGAACGCCGCAGCCGTCGAATGCGTATTACTCCGTCATTCAGGCAAAGATTGATGAGATGCAGTATAATAACGTGTTTGTTTACACGGTAGAGGGCTGGCCCAGCCTTGAAACGGTTATTCCAAAGCTCAAGAAAGCCGGCATCAAGAACGTTACGCTCATGCCGATGATGATGGTTGCAGGCGATCATGCCAACAACGATATGGCGGGCGACGATAAGGATTCGCATAAGTCTGTTTTGGAAGCCGCAGGGTTTAAGGTATCCACCTATCTGCATGGTATTGGTGAGAACGCAGCGATCCGCGATCTCTATGTCCATCGTGCAAATGATGCGTGGGATGCGCTTGAAAAATAAGATAAGTATCTAAGTATATAGAGATAAAATCGGGCTGCTGCACAGTGCGTGCGGCGGCTCTTTTTTGCTGCGCTCTTCATTTTTCGCGCCCACCCTGCTATAATAAAGTATCTATCGTATACAAAGGAGTTTACGGATGAAACTTTCAATCGTCGGCACCGGGATGATCGCGCGCGAGGCTCTCGTCGCGCTGCGTGCCGTGCAGGGCATCGAGGTCGTGTGCATCTGCGCGCGTCCGCACAGCAGAGAAAAAGCTGCGGAGCTTGCGCGTGAGTTTGGTATCGCGCAGGTCATGACGGACTATGAAGAAATGCTCCGGTCACATATAGCGAATTTTGTCTATCTCGGCATCGTCAACAGCGCGCATTTTGACTATGCGCGGCGCGCCGTCGAGTCGGGCTGGCATGTGATCGTCGAGAAACCGTTTACGTCAACGCTCGCCGAGGCGGAAGAGCTGATCGCGCTCGCGCGTGCGGGGCGCCGCTTCGTTTTCGAGGCGGTTACGCCGCTGTTCCTGCCGAACTACGAGGGGCTCCTCAAGGCGCTGCCGCATCTCGGTCTTGTCCGTGCAGTACAGGCAAATTTCTCCCAGTATTCGAGCCGCTATGACCGCTATCTCGCGCGGGACGTCGCGCCCGCGTTCGATCCTGCATGTTCGGGCGGCGCACTCTATGATCTCAATGTATATAATTTGGAACTCATTATCTCTATGTTTGGTCGTCCGCAGAGCGCTGCCTATACTGCAAATATCGGCTTTAACGGCATCGATACCTCGGGGGTTATGACGCTGCGATATGACGGGTTTTTCGCGACGCTCACGGCGGCGAAGGACAGCGCGAGTCCGTCCTTTTTCATGGTACAGGGTGAGGCGGGGTGGCTGCGTGCCGACGGGACGCCGAACGAACTCGCCTCCTATACGGTATGCCTGCGCGGCGCCGCGCCTGAGACGCATACGCTGAACCGACACGCACACCGCATGACGCACGAGTTCGAGGCATTCCGCAGTATCTACGCGCGGGACGAATATACACGCGTGGAGGAGGGACTGCGCACAACGCGCGAGGTCATGGCAGTGATGGAGAAGGCACGCCATTTGGCGGGCATCCAGTTCCGCGCGGACTAGTGCGTCATGAGCGATATGATGATCGAGATGGAGGATCTCGTTAAAAAATTTCCCCATACGAACGAAGCACAGGAAAAATCGTGGAAGACTGCCGTCGCAGGCATCTCTCTCTCGGTCGGCGCGGGCGAGGTGTTCGGACTGCTAGGGCCAAACGGCGCGGGCAAGACGACCATCATCCGGATACTCACGATGCAGACGCGCCCGACGAGCGGGCGCATTCGTATCGGCGGGCGAAATCCGGAGACGGACGCGCAGGCGATCAAGGAGCGCATCGGCGTTGTGCCGCAGCATGTGAATTTTGACCAGGAGCTGAGCGTTTGGCAGAACCTGGAGCTGCACGCGCGTCTCCATCACATCGGGGCGGCGGAGCGGACGGCGCGCATCGAGCGGCTGCTCGCCGAGATGTCCCTGACGGAGGTGCGCAACGACGGGGTGCGCCGTCTCTCGGGCGGGATGAGCCGTCGCCTGCTCATCGCACGCGCGCTGATCCACGAGCCGCAGGTACTCTTCCTCGACGAGCCGACGGTCGCGCTCGACCCGCAGATTCGCCGCCGCATTTGGGACTTCGTGCGCGAGCTCGCGCGGCGCGGGGTGACGGTGTTCCTGACGACGCATTACATCGAGGAGGCGGAAGCGCTCTGCGACCGTGTCGCCATCATCAATAAGGGACTGCTCGTCGATCTGCGGACGCCGCGCGATTTCTGCGCGCACCTCGGCGATTTTGCGGTCGAGTGGGACGCGGAGGACGGGCGCGCTTACCGGTTTTTCCACACGCGCGAGGAGGCGCGCGCGCATGTGCGTCTCCTCGAGGAGCGGATGCGGCGTGTGCTCCTGCGCCCAACGAATCTCGAGGACGTGTTCATCGAGCTGACGGGGCGAAAGGAGGGGCTTTGATGTGCGGCGATATTTGGACGGTGTTTTGGCGGGACTGGATTGTCCTGCGGCGTCGCCTTGTGAAATATGTGCTGAGCCGGATGGTCTCGCCGTTCATGTTCCTCATCGCGTTTGGGTGGGGACTCGGACGGAGCATCGACGTCGGGAGCGGTTCGTATCTCGACTTTCTCGTGCCGGGGCTGCTCGCGATGAACTCTATGAACGTCAGCTTTAACGGCATCATCTCGGTGCACGCGGAGCGCATGTACCATCGGAGCCTTGAGGAGTATCTCATCGCCCCGATCCGCCCCGATGCGTTCGTCATCGGCAAGGTTGCGGGGGCGGTGCTGCGTGGGATGATCTCTTCGGTCATCATCATCGCGCTCAGCTGTCTCTTCGGCGCGCATTTTGCCGTCACGCCGCTCTTTGTGCTCGTCCTCATCATGAACTGCATGATCTTCGCCGAGGTCGGCTTCCTCGCGGCGATGTATATCACGACCTATGAGGAAATGGGGCAGGTCAACCTCTACATCCTCATGCCGATGTCCTTTCTCTGCGGGACGTTCTTCTCGACGGGCACGCTGCCGGACATCGTGCGGTGGCTTGTCGAGATCCTGCCGCTGACGCATACGAGTCATCTCCTGCGCTCGCTCGGCGGGACGGGCGAGTTCTCCGCGCTGTCGCTTGCGGTGGTCGCGGCATATGCGCTCTTTGGGCTGTGGCTCGGCACATGGAAATTTCGGCGTCTCACGGACTAAACTCTAGTAAGGAATACCCATGCAACGCTTTTTTCATCAGAGAGGTGCGGCGGCGGGCTGCGCGAATTTTTGCTGCACCAAAATCGAAGACTTCGGCGTCTCGTTCGGGACGTTTGAAGTCTTTTCGCATGTCAATCTGCATATCCACTGCGGCGAGCTGACGGCGGTCATCGGTCCCAACGGCGCGGGCAAGAGCACACTCCTGCGCGCCGTTCTCGGCGAGGTGCCGCACACGGGGACGCTGCGTTTCGTCGACGCGGACGATCGGCGGGCGGGGAAACCCGTCATCGGCTATGTGCCGCAGTACCTGCGGTTCGATGTCAGCGCGCCGACGAGCGTCATGGATCTCTTCATGGCGTGCCTGACGCAGCGTCCCGTCTGGCTGTGCGGGGCGGGACGCTGCCGCGTGCGCGCGGAGAAGAGTCTCGCCCGCGTCCGGGCGGCGCACCTCATCGACCGGCGCCTCGGCGCACTCTCAGGCGGGGAGCTCCAGCGCGTGCTCCTCGCGCTCGCGCTTGATCCCATGCCGAACCTGCTTCTGCTCGACGAGCCGGTCTCGGGCGTCGATCGGAGCGGGCTGATGCTCTTTTACGACATCGTTGCGGAGCTGCGCGCGCAGGAGGATCTCGCCATCCTCCTCATCTCGCATGATCTCGGCATGGTCGCGCGCCATGCGGATCGGGTTGTGTTGATGAACCGAGGGATTGCGGCACTGGGGACGCCCGCGGAGGTCTTTGCTGACCCGGAGATGGAGCAGATCTTCGGTATTCTGCCGGATGTGCGGCATCTCTGCGCCGCGCGGGAGGAGGGAGCGGCATGGAACTGATCTATCATGCGATGGAGACGGCGCTCCCGTTCTCGTGGATTTCCTATACATTCATGAAAAATGCGCTGCTCGCGGTGCTCCTCATGACGCCGCTCTTTGGGCTGCTCAGCACGATGGTCGTCTCGAGCCGCATGGCGTTCTTCTCGGACTCGCTCGGACACGGTGCGTTCACGGGTATCGCCGTCGGCACCATCGTCGGGATCGTCTCACCGCTCGCCGCGCTCGTGATTTTTTCCACGGCGTTTGCACTCCTCATCACCTACATTAAGCGGCGCACGGCGGCGTCGGCGGACACCGTTATCGGTGTCTTTTCCTCCAGCGCGATTGCCGTCGGGCTGATGCTGATGAGCAGGGGCGGGGGATTTTCGAAATATTCGCCGTTCCTCATCGGGGACATCCTCAGCATCACACCCGCCGATCTAGCGGGCTTGCTTGTCGTGGACGTGCTCGTCGTCTGCGGCTGGGCGCTGCTCTTTAACCGGCTGCTGCTCCTCTCCGTGAACCCGTCTTTTGCGCGCAGCAGGGGCGTTTCCGTCTTTACCGTCGAGGCGGCGTTCGCCGTCCTGCTCGCCGTCGTCGTCGCCGTCAGCATCCAGTGGGTCGGCATCCTCATCATCAACGCGCTCCTCGTCCTGCCGGGCGCAGCGGCTCGTAACCTCGCCCGGAATGTAAAGGAGTACCATGTCCTCTCCGTCTCCGCCGCGCTCGTCTCCGGGCTCGCAGGACTGTTCTTTGCCTATACGCTCGGCATCGCCGCGGGCGCGTCCATCGTGGCAACCGCATCAATCTTATTTTTCCTCTCGCTCGCCGTGCGCGTACGGTATCGGCGGTGACGGGCGTCAATACTCTGTTTTTTTTAAGAATTTTGTGCTAAAATACCAAACAAATAAGAGATCGAAAAGGAGGAAGTTCCTATGAACATCACGATCGGCAGCGATCATGGCGCAGTGGAGCTCAAAGACGAGGTTAAGATGGTGCTCCGTGAGTTCGACGGCGTACACGTAAAGGATGTAGGGACGTTCGGCAGGGACGCGGTGGACTACCCGGACATCGCGCGCGAGGTCTGCGCAGACGTCACGAGCGGGCGCGCCGACCGCGGCATCCTGCTCTGCGGCACGGGCGTCGGCATCTCGATCGCGGCGAATAAGATCGACGGCATCCGCGCCGCGCTCTGCGGCGATGTCTACACGGCGATGATGTCGCGGCGGCACAACGATGCGAACGTGCTCGTCCTCGGCGGGCGCGTGCTCGGCTTTGGCCCGGCGGGCGAGATTGTGCGCGCGTGGATGCGCACGGAGTTCGAGGGCGGGCGCCACATGCGGCGCATCGAGAAGATAATGGCACTGGAGAATAAGGAAGCGTAAGGAGAATTTTGCATGAGCATGATGGACAGTCTCGCACAGGCGGACGCGCAGGCATTTGAGGCAATCGAAAAGGAGCTGAACCGTCAGCGGACGAAGCTCGAGCTGATCGCCTCGGAGAACATCGTCAGCCGCGCGGTCATGGAGGCGCAGGGGAGCGTTCTCACGAACAAATATGCCGAGGGCTACCCCGGCAAGCGCTACTATGGCGGCTGCGAATACGTTGATATCGTGGAACAGCTTGCGATCGACCGCGCGAAGGAGCTGTTCGGCGCCGCGTGGGCGAACGTCCAGCCGCATTCTGGGGCACAGGCGAACATGGCGGTGTTCTTTGCACTTCTCTCGCCGGGCGATACGATTCTCGGCATGAACCTCACGGACGGTGGGCATCTGACACATGGCAGCCCCGTCAACTTCTCCGGCTCGTATTTCAAGGTCATCCCCTACGGCGTCGATAAGGAAACCGAGCGCATCGACTATGCGGCGCTCGAACGTCTCGCCGAAGAGCACCGTCCGAAGATGATCATCGCGGGCGCGTCCGCCTACGCGCGCATCATCGACTTTGAGCGCATCGGTGCGATTGCAAAGAAGGTCGGCGCGTATTTCATGGTCGACATGGCGCACATCGCAGGACTTGTTGCCGCAGGAGAGCATCCGAGCCCCGTCCCCCATGCGGACATCGTGACCACGACCACACACAAGACGCTGCGCGGACCTCGCGGCGGCATGATCCTCGGGCGCGATGAGGCGCTCGGCACGAAGATCAATAAGGCGGTATTCCCCGGCATTCAGGGAGGTCCCCTGATGCACGTCATCGCGGCAAAGGCAGTCGCGCTCGGCGAAGCTCTGCAGCCCTCGTTCAAGGAATACGGCGCACAGGTCGTAAAGAACGCCGCCGCACTCGCGGACGAACTCATGCAGCGTGGTTACCGCATCGTCTCGGGCGGCACGGATACACACGTCATGCTCGTCGATCTTACGAGCAAGGACATCACGGGCAAGGAAGCGCAGAATCTCCTCGATGAGGTCAATATCACGGCGAACCGCAATACCATTCCGTTTGAGCCGCGCAGTCCGTTCGTCACGAGCGGTATCCGTCTCGGCTCGCCCGCGCTCACCACGCGCGGATTCAAAGAGGAAGATATGCGCGAAGTGGCGCGCATCATTGCACATGTGCTGGATGCGCCGGCAGACGAGAGCCGCCGCGCCGAAGCACGCGCGCGCGTCGACGCTCTTTGCAAAAAATATCCGCTGTATGAATAAAATGCCGGTTTTGACGAACAAGAGAAGAAAGGAAGTCCCCCTTATGGCTGAAGCGTTCCACCCGTCTGAAATACCAAGCCTGCACATTGTCGATCATCCGCTGATTCGGCACAAGCTGACCATCATGCGGATGAAGGAGACGGGGACGAAGGAGTTCCGCGAACTCCTCTCCGAGATCGCGATGCTCATGGCGTATGAGATCACGCGCGACTTCCCGCTGCGTGACGTCGAGATCGAGACGCCCGTCGCGCCCTGCCGGGCGCAGGTGCTTGAGGGGAAGAAGCTCGGTGTTGTTCCCATTCTGCGCGCAGGTCTTGGGATGCTCGACGGCATTCTCTCGCTCGTGCCCGCCGCGCGCGTTGGGCATATCGGGCTCTATCGCGACCCTGAGACTCTTGCGCCTGTCGAATACTATGCAAAACTCCCGACCGGCATCGAGGATCGCACGCTCATCGTCCCCGACCCCATGCTCGCCACGGGCGGCAGCGCCTCGGCGGCACTGACACTGCTCAAGGAAAAAGGCGCGAAGAACATCATCCTCATGTGTCTTGTCTCCGCCCCCGAGGGTATTCGCCGCGTCGCCGCCGACCATCCCGATGTCCCCATCTATGTCGCTGCCGTCGACGACCGGCTCAACGATCACGGCTACATTGTTCCCGGACTCGGTGACGCCGGTGACCGTATTTTTGGTACTCTGTAAAGTGTTCATATAACAAAAACGGGGCTGATGTACGATGTCCATTCGTACATCAGCCCCGTTTTTCGTCTTCATATGGCGGAGAGGGTGGGATTCGAACCCACGGTGCGTTGCCGCATCACCGGTTTTCAAGACCGGCTCCTTAAACCGCTCGGACACCTCTCCGGGGGAAACGGTCTTTATTTTAGCAAAGAGGGGCGATTCCTGTCAATAGGCGCGCACCGGGGAAAATTATTTCGCAGGCGGCAATCCGCTTTTGCGCAATGAGAGAAGGTAACCGAACAATGTACCGACGGCGGCGGGGAGCGCCCATCCCATGCCGAGCGCGGCAAAGGGGAGCATGTCGCCCGTAGCGCGGAGCGCGTTATAGGCGGGCAGGATCTCCCGAATGCCCGGCGGCAGCGCACGCAGGAGGTCAAACACGGCGGCGATGCCCGTGCCGATCATGCCGCAGACGAATACGCTGCGCCGGTAGCCGATTTGTGATTCGAGCAGGCACAGGACGATGAGCATCATCGAGATCGGATAGAGGAAGTAAAGCGCGGGCAGCGAGTAACCGATGATGCGGCTGAGCCCCACATTTGCGACGGCGCAGGAGAACAGGCAGAATAAGATCACATAGACGCGGTAGGAGCATGCACGTGGGAAGAGCTGTGCGAACGCGGTACTGCACGCGGTGATGAGTCCGATGGAGGTCTTGAGGCAGGCGAATGTGATCGTAATGCCGAGTAGGATGCTGCCGAACGAGCCAAAATAATAGAGTGCGATGTGATGGAGCACGTCGCCGCCGTTCGCATCGATGCCGTAAACGCTGCGGCTCTGCGCGCCGACGTAGGTGAGCGCGGCATAGATGACGACCATGAGGAGCGCGGCAAGCGAGCCGGAAACGATTGTCCCGTAGGAAATATCGCGCGGTTCAGAAAGTCCGAGCAGGCGAATCGAGCGGATGAGGATGTTGCCGTAGGCGAGGACGCCGAGCACGTCCATCGTGTTGTAGCCCTCAAGCAGTCCCTTGAAGAAGCTGTGCGATTCGTAAGCAACAGTCGGCATGAGCGCCGTCGCATCGCCCATTGGAGCGAGCACGGCGGCGCAGATGAGGATGCCGAGGAAAAATAAAAAGAGCGGTGTGAGCACCTTGCCCACCCATGTCAGAATGCCGGACGGGCGGAAGGAGAAGTAGAGCGTAACGGCGAAAAAGCTCAGGGAAAAGATGAGGAGTGCGGCACTTTGCTCCTCCGGGGAGACGAAGGGGACGATGCCCACCTGAAAGGAGACGGTAGCAGTGCGCGGGATCGCAAAGAGAGGCCCGATCGCGAGGTAGAGTGCGCAGGTAAAGAAGTAGGCGAAGCCATTGCCGACCTTCCTGCCCATGGCAAAGAGGTCTTCGCTCTCCGATAGTCCCATCGCGGCGACGGCGAGGAGCGGCAGACCGACGCCCGTGATGCAGAACCCGACGAGTGCGGGGAGCATCTCGCGCGCCGCCGCCTGTCCCATCGCGGCGGGGAAGATCAGATTGCCTGCGCCGAAGAGCAGCCCGAACAGCATAGAGGCGACAAACATATACTCTTTTTTGCGCAGACGGTGTTTCATAGCTCATCCATTCTTTTGTGATAGAAAAATAATGTCGTAAAATTATAACAGGCAGAATAGGAATTTGTCAAAGATACAATTACTTGCTATAATATACCTTGTATCATGCGGTGCGGGAAGGAGTTGTGAGCGTATGCGAATCGCCCTGTTCGACTCGGGGCTGGGAGGACTGACGGTACTCGGACACGCGCGCCGGGCACTGCCGGACGAGGAGTTCTTATTCTTTGCAGACCGCGACCATGTGCCCTATGGGACAAAGACGGTCGACGAGGTGCGCGGCTTCGTGCGTGACGCCTTCCGCTTCCTCGTGGAGGAGGAGCGCGTGGAGGCAATCGTCATCGCGTGCAACACGGCGACGTCTGTCTCTGCGGACGAAATGCGCCGCTGCTACGACATTCCCATCATCGGGATGGAGCCCGCCGTGAAAAAGGCGCTCGATGCCGACCGAACGCGCCGCGTGCTCGTGACGGGAACGCCCATCACCGTGCGCGGGGAAAAGCTGCATCGCCTGATCGATACCTACGATGCAAATCATCTCGTCGATCTGCTCCCGCTGCCGCGTCTCGTGGAGTTCGCGGAAAATCAGGAGTTCGTCTCGCCGCACGTGGAGGAGTATCTGCGCACGGCGTTGGCCCCGTTCGACCTTGCGCAGTACTCGGCGATCGTACTCGGTTGTACGCATTTTAATTTTTTTAAGGATACAATGCGGTCGCTCATGCCGGAGACGATGACCTTTGCCGACGGCAACGACGGCACGGTGGAGGAACTGGCGCGCCGCGCAGGACTTACAACGCAGCCGGAGGGGGAGCGCACGGCGCACTGCACGTTCTTTCGCTCCGGACGGCGCGTTGCGGGGGCACAGGAGCTTGCGCGCATCGAGAGCTTTATCAGCCGTGCCGAGCGCATGGAGCTGATCAACTGACGGAAAGGAGCATTCATGCCGATCACGGTAGAACATCGGGTGAATTTTTACGATACGGACGCGATGGAGGTCGTGCATCACGCGAACTATATCCGCTGGTTCGAAATTGGGCGGGTCGCGTACCTGCGGCGCATCGGCATCACGCTCGGCGCACTGATGGACGCGGGCTATGTCTTTCCCATCATCAAGGTGGGGGCAGAGTTTCACGCGCCCGGGCATTTTGACGACACGCTCCGCATTGAGACGACGGCGACCGCGCTGACCAAGGCGAAGATGGCGTTCACCTACCGCATCCTCAATGAAGCGGGGGAGCTCCTCGTCACAGGCATGTCGGAGAACGTCTTTACGAAACGGGATACGGGGCATATCACGCGCCTGCCGAAGGAGTTTTATGAGCCGCTCGAGGCGGCGATGCGCGCGGAGAAAGAAGGGCGGAATATCGATGCCTGAACTAAATCTTATATTAGACTGTATTGCTCTTGCGATATTGCTTCCTCTCCTGCTGAGAGAGATCGTATTTGCCTATTTCGGCAGGGAAGAAATCGTTCTGCAACTTGACGAAATGACGGACTTTTCCGTTGTGGAGCGAACGCCGGAGCGACTTGTCATTGCGGCGACGCTTCCCGTTGTCAATGAGGGGAAACAATGCGGAACGATCATGGACGCGATCCTGCGCGTACAGCTCCCCTATGAGCAGTATGACGGCGCGCTCGTGCGCGGCAAGGTGGAGCTCGAGGGCGCGCCGCGCGCGGATGATTATTTCGAAGCCGTGCTGATTCAGAAGAAGGAGCGCATCAATCTCGTACTGAAGCTTTCCATCGAGCCGCGCGGCGGGCGTGCGCTTGAGGATGCGATTGCGCACCTCGTCGATTTTCGCTCCGATCTCATCTATCAGGAGACGGGGCGGACGCCCGTGCATTACGAGAAAGCGATCATCATGATGGGGGCGGACGAGATCGCCGCACTTGCGGGCGTGACGCTCCTGCAGGAAGGAGGTGCGCAGCATGGCTGAGTTCAATATTATCCCTGTGCCGACGCGCATCCTGACCGAGGAGGACGACATCGCCGAGGCGATCGCATACTACGCCGGAGCAGAGGTCACGGGGGACGATCTCGTCTGCTGCGCCGAGAGTGTCGTCGCCATTACGCAGGATCGCTATGTATTCCCGGAGGAACTTGAAATTTCGGGCATGGCGGAGTTCTGCTGTCGCTTCATTCCCGACTATGGGAGTCTCGCGAGTCCGCACGGGATGCAGGCGCTCATGGACGTCGAGGGGAAATGGCGCGTGACGGCGGCGCTCTTTGCGGGATTCCTCGCAAAGCTCGTTGGGAAAAACGGCATGTTCTACAAATGGGGCGGCAAAGAAGCCGCGATGATCGACGACGTGACGGGGACGATGCCGCCGTTCGACAAGGCGATTGTCTACGGTCCCGCCGAGCCCGACCGCGTGGCGCAGGAGATCACGGAGCGCGTCGGCGCGTTCGGAGCGATGGTCGCCGACGTCAACGATCTGAAGCGCTCGCGTGTCGTGGGCGTCTCGGCGGGCATCGACGGTGCACTTGCGGCGCAGCTTCTGCTCGATAATCCGTTCGGCAACGATTCGCAAAAGACGCCGATCTGCATCATAAAGAACTACAGACAGTATCAGGAGGGAGAAAGGGCGTAAACGCCGCGCCCGTCCCTATGGCAGCGGAACGCAGGGAGTATGTGCGGCGGCGCAGACTTCGGTGTTTCGCTTTTTTGATGAATGAACGATATGAATGACGAGAGGGGATTTATTTCATGCCGAGAAGAGATCTGAGACGCCACGATCAGCTGCGTCCCGTACGCATCGAGCGCGGCTATCAGCGGTATCCGGCCGGCTCTGCGCTCATCGAGATGGGGCATACGCGCGTCGTCTGCTCCGCGAGTGTGGAGGAGCGCGTGCCGTTCTTTTTGAAAGGCAGCGGGACGGGCTGGGTCACGGCGGAGTATGCGATGCTCCCGGGCGCGGGAACGGAGCGCACGGCGCGCGAAGCGATGCGCGGACGTCAGACGGGGCGCACGCAGGAGATCCAGCGGCTCATCGGGCGCGCGCTGCGCGCGGTGGTGGATACGCGCGCGCTCGGTGAGCGGACGATTCACATCGACTGCGACGTCGTGCAGGCGGATGGCGGCACGCGTACGGCGTCGATTACAGGCGCGTTTGTTGCGCTCGTCGAGGCGTGTGCGACGTTCTATACGAAGCGCGGCGTTTTCCCTGTGCGCGACTACACGGCGGCGGTCAGTGTCGGCATCGGCGCGGAGAATACGCCGCTGCTCGATATTTGCTACGAAGAGGATGCTCAGGCGATGGTTGATATGAATCTCGTGATGACGGGCGCGGGCAGCTTCATCGAGGTGCAGGGGACAGGCGAAGGGCGCGCGTTCTCGCGCGCGGAGATGAACGCGCTCCTCGATCTCGGCGAGCGCGGCATACGAGAGCTCATCGACGTGCAGAAAAGGGCGCTCGGCGAGACGCTTTCATGGCTGCCGGGGCGGGAGGGCTGACGATGGAAACGATCCTGATTGCAACGTCAAATGCGGGGAAAGTCCGTGAGATGGAGA